>DAOTTJ010000027.1:0-18415 GCA_034437695.1 Ktedonobacteraceae bacterium | reverse complement strand
CTCGTCACACCGGTTATATAGCCTTGCACACTGACGATAGTATGTCCATCGCCAGTGAAGCGCTGGAGAAAGCTTTCGGCCAGCGTGCGAGCATAGGGATCGGACAGATCGGTAATCAAAGCGGCCCTCCTTGCTGCAAGCGTGTGTTCGGCATAGAGTGCGGCGCTCAAGCCCTGGGCCTGCCGTGAAGGTGCAACGTGGAAGACATTGGTGGCGAACTGCGTCGCGTCGTAGCTGGCGGGTGAAACAATCAGCAGATGGGCATCCTCAAAGATCCCTGCAGCCTGTTGAGAGCCTGAGCTATCAAACTGACCGGGCCAGCCAACCAGACCCTGGATCATACTTCCACTCATGCGAGCTGCATGGACGACCTGGATCGCCACTGCTCGCTCATAGCCTAATGTGGTACCCAAATTCGCGACATAGAGACAGATAGGTGTCTTTGGATTCCGATCATTATAATCCTGTTGCTCCACATATGCACCCTGAAGATCGTCGCGACCAGTATTGATACCGTCGCTACTATCCTCGGCAATCCTGGTTGCAACGACAAAAATGGGACACGCCTTTTTTGAGAGACGAATACGCAGATCTTCCAGATAGATCTGTGCTTCAGCATCGTTGACATCGCTTTTCATAGCCAGTTCCAGGGTCGCTTGTGCATGCGGGAGATCGCCGCGCAGCAAAGAATTGGCGGCCTGGAATTTGAGCGGACTATCGGGTCGTTGAGTATCAAAGGGGACAGACCCATCGCTCAAGCCGACTAGCTCACCGTCTGGCTCGGCTCGGACCCCAATCCAGTGGTTGGATGGACCAGGGTGAAACGCAGTTGAGAGCAAGAAAGAAGGGTTGGCAGGAGGCAAAGTCGGATTTGCACGGAGCAGCAGTGGTTCCAACCAGGAGAGAGCAATCGCGCAGATGAGAGCCAATCCCAGGATCACCTGAAGTCTACGGTTGGCACGCACCGAGCGATAGGTATTATGGATAAGTCGTCGTCCACTGCGAGGAAGCGAGACCGGTAAAGGTCGGGAAGGATAGGGCTTTGATGGCTCGACAATCCGCACTGCTTCCAGTGGACGGAGCAGATCACTAGCGCGTTGGTAACAGGTATTTGCGTGATCGAGCGAGACAGTAGAATCGTTGTCTTGCAAGCAGCGGTAGGCGTCGCCGCGTGCCTGCCACACCGCGCTCGTCTTCTGGTAATGCTCGATACCTGGTCCGGCCAGTAACCAGGTATAAAGCACGATCGCACTGACCACGGGTGGCAGGGCCTCAGCACTCGGCGAGTGCTGCTGTGCCTCCTGTAACTTCGCCAGAGCCAGTTTATTGGTCGCATCAAGTGCTAAACGCTGTGTAGGAGCGTGGGCGACGACCTGCAACAGATCTTCCCAGAAGCGCGGATCTTTGTGCTGAATATAGATGGCCAGCTTCACCTCGCGCTCGTAGGAACCCAGGGCCAGCGAGTGGTAGCTCCGCTCTAACATATCTTGCTGCTGGTAGGTGCCGTGCGTATCCAGACTTTGTTTAATACACCGTTGAAAATGGTCATGAAAGCTTGTATGGATGGCGATATATTCTTCGTCGGAAGCAAGGGTCAGGATTTGCAGCTTGCGCAAGAAGAGCGCACGTATGCCGGGAAGAAAGGTAATAAATTGATTATCATCGCTGACCAGAAAGAAAGGCAGTTGACGATAGCGCTTCCACTCATTTCGGAGCGTATTTGACTCGGGTGGTTTTTTATGAACGTGCGTGAGGACAATCGCCAGCAGCTCAGAGGTCAAGAAGCGCGGAACCGCGCTGAGCATAAACTGCCGTTCATCGATCTGCTTACAGTGCAGGACGAGCAGACGGTCGACCATCTGCTCGCCCTGCTCGCTGGCAAACCACTTTTCGATATCCCTGCTGGCCTGGGGATGTAAAAAAGAAGACTGCAAGGCCTGAGCCACGCGCTCTAGAAAGATCGGATAGCCCTGGGTAGCGCGGTAGATATCCTCAATCAGCACCCGATTTTTGAAGACGGGCGTCTCGTCTGATTGGTCGAGTTGAAGCAGGTACTCGGTTGTCGCCGCCAGATCGAGATCGGACAGCGGGAGGGGCAGATAGACATGGCGCAGCCGAAGTGTTTGGCGGTCGCCAGGAGCCGGGAGTTGATGCACCCACGCATCGTAGAGGGCATCAGCACGTTGCGCTGGCTTGAGACGTTGAGAAGCGGGATCGCGCAGAAAATGGTGATTGAGCTGCTCGCGGGACATATCGGGTAAACGCTCCTCGCTGCTCACTACCAGGAGCAAGGGATCGCTTTCACCGCGTTTGCGGTAGTCGTTGAGCGCCAATGCTTCGAGTAACAGTTTGGCGGTCGACTCGGCGCTGCGCATCAGTTGCTCAAAGCCATCGAGGAAAATGACCACATAGGGGGGACTAGAGCGCAGAAGCGAGGTTTCGTCCTGGCGGAGTCCATAGCGCAGATCGGCCAGGAACGCTTTAGGCAGGATCTGCTCGATCAAGAACTCGCGCTCAGGATCACCCAGGGTACACATTTCGGCCAGACGGCGGCGGATCGCCCCGACGTGAGCGTTGGCGGGCAGATTGATCTCGCGAAACTTCTTGACCTGGTCGCGGTACCAGCGCCACTGTGGTTTGTTATCCGCACGTTGATCGGCCGTGTCGACCAGCACACGCAGTAGCGCACGCAAGAAGGGGATACGCATGAGCAGCTTAAAGACAAAGAGAAAGAGACCCAAGCCAAAATAGAGATTACCAACCAGGCCGATCAGATCGCTAAAGATCTCGCTAAATTCATCGCCATCTTTATCTTGCTGATCCTCGCTACGCTTGAGCAAGGTATAGAGAATATCAAAGCGTGGAAAGGCCAGCTCCTGACCAGGCTCAGCGGGCTGATTGTGCAGATGGTCGCGCAACTTGCCAAGAATGGGCAGCAGATCGCGTGGCGCATCGCGTCGCCCAAAGTCGAGACTGGCCCGCGGGATAGGAGAGGCATGGCTACTATTATACTGAAAGTAGAGATGACGGAGGAGCCAGCTTTGACCGTACCCTGTGTGCGCAACCAGACTTAAAACTGGCTGAAACGCCCAGGGTTGTCCCGGCGACCGCTGGCTGAGTTTTTCGAAAAGTTGGATCGCTTCCTGGCGACCGGCAAACATATCAACTTGTTCTTTTACCATAATACCATCACTTCCCTGCACGTCCATAAGCGGCCAACCCAAGAGAACATACTCTTCAAGGTGATGCGTACCGTTTCTTTACTCTTGTCTCTTTTTTCTCTTCCTTTCAAGAAGGACGCAGGATCTGTGCATTTATCAAAGCAAGCACACTATAACATAGGAAAAACCAAACGAATACCTTAAAACCTATCCCAAAGGATTTGTTTGAATTTTAGGCAAAAAGAAGAGGCAAGGATCGATGCCATCAACCCTTGCCTCTCTCTTACCAGGATCGGCTTTATTCCTCGGAGCGCCTGCATAGAAGCGTAAGCGACCTAGCGGCTGGCACAAGCAGCAGCTGGTCGAAGGTCAACACAAGTTCACCCTGCGGCGAGCGGTGGTGTTGAAGAGTGAGGGGGAGATCATCGAGCGTTGCGGAAACCTCGTCTGCGCTCACGTTCAGCGTAAAGCGTTGAAGTTGCACGCATCCATAGGTGCAGGAAAGCTCGACCTGCCAGCCGGTTGTCGTCTGCTGTAAAGCCAGGCAACCCCAGCCCGTGCCGGTGATAAACGGGACACGGACATCGCTCTGATCGGTCAGAGCGGGGGCGAACGTCAGGGCGTCTTCCAGCGCGTTAAAGCGGAAGCCGCTGTACGCCTCCAGGACCGACCAGCCGGCCATCGCGCGGGCATAGTGATCGCCGCACTCGATCTCGTTGTAGGGATTGCGCCGTGTGCCGTCGTAGCGTGTGCGCAGCGCATGGATGATGCGCCAGCCCTCGTCGACCAGACCCTCCATCAGACAGTGTGCTCCCACCTGGTACTCGATGCCAGTCCAGACCTCGTCGCAGTAGCGCACGGGGATCTCGGGACGGTTCCCGCGTGGCCAGGTGCAGACCAGGAGGCCTGCGTCGTGCTGATCGGCGAAGGTGCGATAGCCATGAGCGAAGTTTTCGAAGCCGACGCGGAAGTTATAGGTCACGATTGAGCGCAGTGTCTGTTTCACGTGTTCGGCGGGCAGGAGGTAGCCCAGGTCCAGCAGGTGCGCCCACCATTGGCCAAAGAGCTGATCGGCCAGGCAGCCGTCGCCGAACTGGTGCTCCAGGGGAATGGTCGGATCGGTCAACTGCACATAATACTCGCCGTTCCATAAGAGGTGATCGTAACCATGACTCCCGCGCACAAAGAGGCGGCGGTATGTCACGACCGCCGACTCATCCTGCTGGATGCGAGCGAGTTCTTCAACTGCACGCAACGCAGCCAGCCAGAGTGCGCCGATGTACATATTTGGTCCAAAGAAAGCGATATCGTAGGTATTGGGCTGCTCGCCGTCCAGAATACCATCCTCGTTGGCGTCCCAATGCGCGATAATATAGCTCATCAGACGCTGGACGGCGGGCCACTGCTTATCCAGCCAGGCGCGACCAGCGCCCTGGCGCACCTCGCGATAGACCTTCAGTACGGTTCCCAGCATCCCATCCAGGGCGGGACGCGTTGGACCTCCGACTGGGACATCCCAGAGCTGCGCGAGATAGAGCGGCAGAATCGTGCGATGAGGAATATAGCCTGCGGGAGCCTGGACGTGCTCAAGGTCGGTCTCGCGCATCGTGAGTTCCAGGTCGGGGAATAGACGCGCAAGGGCCTGCTCGTAGTTCCAGACGTGGGTGCAATTGAGGGGACACGAACCACCGAAATCGCCATTCCACATCGAGGTCGAGGCCCCTAACGAGCCTTCAAACCCATAGAACTTGCCATCCTCGGTCCAGAAACAGGTCGGACTGCGCATAAGCGATCCCTGCGTGGCCAGCGCCTCGTTCAGCCAGGCGGGAAGCGTACTGGAGAAGATCCCCTGCACCCACTGACGCGACGTTGCCAGCAGTTTGGATTGATGTTCAATGATATAGTTTGTCACATCCAGCGCATCGGCGAAGCGCGTTGCGTAGGCATTGCCGAGCCAGAAGCGGCTTTTCCCAAAGTCCTGGCGCGGCCCAAACTGGTCAAAATTGACATAGCGGTTGGGAAAATACCAGCTCAGGATGAATGTGATAGTCGTCGTCGCGCCGGGCGCGAGCCAGAACGGCACCAGCAGCCCGCCGTTCCAGGTTTCGCCCGTGGGACTGGCCCCCGAGGCGTGGCCTGGACCATTGCGATATGAGCGGCGCGTATTGGTTGGCTGATCCTTGAGGTGATCGTCGGGATTGAAGCCCGCGAGGTAGCGTAGAAATTGCTCTGGTCTGGTCCAGCGCTCGTACGCCAGCGTGCCAGATGAGAGGCTGGTCAGCACCATCTGACCCTGGCCTGGATGGTCGTCGGGCAGGCTGGGATTTTCCATCAGCAGCGAAGTAGCCTGCGGCGTCTCGCGCAGACGGTTCACATTGCCTCCATAGAGCGGCGAACGATTGCCAGTGATCGGCGTCACGCCGTCCCAGCCGACCGCATTTTGCAGCGTCGCGCCCAGCCCACCCTGGACAGTGTGGGTCCAGCGATTATGCAGCGTAAAGGTAAAAAGAAGCGCCGGCAACCCGCTGGCCTGGGAGTCCAGTGGGATGAAGGGCGAGCAGGCTTCGAGCTGGACATCGATTGGCAGCGACTCGTCCTCGTAGGCGATGCTCGCGAATGGATAGGCTCCCGTAAAGAGTGTGCGCTCAACCCCTGGACAGATCTGGAGGAGCGCACGCTGCTCCTGCGGGATCACGTCATCGTTGACCAGCGGTGTATGCTGTTCATCGCGGGTCAGGATCTCACTGGATTGGAGCACGCGCATCACGTTCAGTGGCGGCTCAACACACGCGGCTCGGATGGCGAAAAAACTATCTGGAACAAAGCCAAGATGGTTCACCTGGTTGACCATTTGCCACTGACGCAGACCGCCATCTCCTCCCAGAGCGATCTGTCCGGTACCCAGGCCACCCAGCGGCATCGCCACATGGCGGAGCGCATCGCCACAATACTCGACGCCACGCCATGTGGCTGAATCTCTGGCCCGCTCAGTCGTAGAATCGGCCATACACACTCCTCTGCATTGATTGATTGGGACGTTAAATAATTGTTTGTTTAACTAAACAGCATATAAAAAGAGATCGTAAGCGTCTGCTACCTGTAGGCTATGCAGGGGCGTCTCAGGCACATAGCAGAGATGCACGCAGGCGTACACTCGTGTTTTAACCACGATATCTGTTCAGGATAGCTTAAAATACCCAAAAAGTCAAGGTTAAACGTCTGCTATTTTTTATAATTTTAATTAAAACAGCATTGACTTTTTAAAAAACACATGGTATCATCCTTGATATTAGCAAGAAGCTCGTAGGTGAGCTAGTAGAAGCATCTGTTTACTTCAAAGGGGACTGGATTATGGATAGCACCGATATTCTTTCTTCCGTCGAACCGAAAAGCCGACTGGGTCGTCGCACTTTTTTGAAAGGGACTGCCTACACAGGACTGACGCTGGCAGGTGGTAGTCTGCTGGCGGCGTGCGGTGGACAGGCGACAAGCACTGCCCCGATTGCGCCAGTGGGTTCCAAGATCTCAGGTTCGTTGACGGTCACTTATTTAGGTACAGCCGACCAGCAGGTGGTCTGGAACAAGCTCTTTGCTCTTTTCCGCCAGAAGTACCCCAACGTACAATTGACCTCAGAGGCCAACGCTTCCAACAACTGGGCCACTTATTTTAACGCTATCTCCACTCAGATCGCTGGGGGCAAGGTCCTCGATGTTGTACAGGTGGCGACCGAAGGCCAGCGACTCTTCGCCAGCCGCGGTCTCGTCCAACCTATCGACGATTATCTCACCCGCGACAAAGCCGAACTCGCGGAATACTACGCCGATACCGATCCACACCTGCGTCAGCTAGGGACGCAAAGCTCACCCGATGGCAAAACCTACTATCTGCCAGGAGAGTACAACCCGATGTGCATCTGGTATAATGTAGAGATGTTCCAACAGGCGGGCGTCAGCGAGCCAGACGATAGCTGGACGTGGGATGATTTCCTGGCAATTGCTAAGAAAATCTCTAAACCTGGCGTCTATGGGTTCCGCGCCGAAGCCGCCTACTTCACGGGGATCATGCCGTGGATACTTACCAACGGGGGCAATATTTTAAACACTTCCTGGACGCAATCGACCACCACCGATCCAACTGTGGTTGAGGCGTTGAGCTTTATGCGCTCGCTGGTCGCGCAGGGGGTCAGTCCAGCCCCTGGTGGTACCTTCGATCCGTACGGCGCGATGGCTCAGGGCAAGTTGGCGATGTTTGGCGGTGGACGCTGGCCAATAGTCAATATCCGCCAGTTGGGGATCGTCGATAAGGTCAAGATAGTTGCGTGGCCGCGCAAAGCTAAGCAGGGTTCACCGATTGGTTTTGGCGCGTATCCAATCATGAGGGCTTCGCAAAACAAAGAGGCGGCCTGGGCGTTTGTCAAATTTATGGCTTCGCAGGAGGCGAGCACCTTCTTTGTGCAGAATGGTGGCACGACGGTTCCACTGCGCCGCTCGGTTGCATCCAGCAGCGCCTTTCTGGACAACACGCCGGCTGGCATGGAGAAGATGTACCCGGCCCTGGCGTATGGAACGCTCTTGCCTGCCCCTAACCAGGAAAATGTGATCGAACTGGACATCGATAATGTCGCGGCCCAGGTGCTCACGGGCAACGTCTCGGCGTCCCAGGGTATGACCCAGCTTGGGCAGCAAATCACCTCTGCTTTGTAGTTCGCGTGGCCAGCGCAAAAACTTCTTTGCGCTGGTGTGACGCCCAACCCATCTTGCAGACGAGAGAGGGGGAGCGTGGAGAGTTACTGGATACACCGGCCGGTGGCTCTCTACACTGGATATCAGGAATGAATAGACATTCAATGTTGGAGAGCGGCTCCGAGGTGCCGGCGATGCAGAGCAGTCTACAGGAGCAGCGTGTGACGGAGAGGAAGCAGGTGCGTAAGCGACGACTAAAGAGGAGTAAACGCGAGCGACGCGAGATCCTGGCCGCGTACCTCTTTCTGAGTCCGGCGTTGCTGCTTTTCGCAATCTTTATCGCCGGCCCTTTTTTGGGAGCCTTTGCCCTCAGTCTCTTTAGCTGGGATATGTTCACCACGCCGCAATTTATTGGTCTGGGAAACTACGCGAAGCTGCTGGGCGATAGCACCATGCACACGGCGATCTGGAATACAGCCATCTTCACCTTCTGGTCGCTGGTGCTGCACCTGGGTCTGGGTATGCTCCTGGCGCTGGCGGTGAACCGAACGGTTTCGGGCGTGCTCAAATATTTTCTGCGCACTGCCTACTTTTTTCCCTTGATCATGTCGTGGGCAGCGGTGGCGTTGATGTGGTTATATCTGCTCGATCCGAACTTTGGCATAGTCAACTTTTACCTGGGGGCGCTCAGACTGCCGACGCCAAACTGGTTACAGACGACCTCGACGGCGCTGCCTGCGTTGATCGCGGTGGACCTCTGGCGAACGCTGGGCTTTACGTTTATCATTCTGCTGGCGGGTCTGGCCAGTGTGCCTCCACATTTCTACGAGGCGGCGCGGCTGGATGGTGCAGGCGCGTGGAAACGTTTTATCCACGTGACGCTGCCACTGATGTCCCCGACGCTGCTCTTTGCCTGTATCATTACCGTAGTTGGAGCCTTCCAGATCTTTGATCCAATGTTTATTATGACGACCGGTGGTCCGGGAACCGCGACTACCAGCATTGTGCTCTATATCTATCAGACCGGCTTTCAATCGTTTCAGATGGGCTATGCCGCGACCCTGGCGTTGATAGTGTTTGTCGTTATTATGCTCCTGACGGTTATCCAACTGCGTATCAGTCGCTACTGGGTGCATTATGCGTAATCAGAAGAAAGAAGGATTAGAAGAATGGCCATCATCCAGGTTGATTATCGCCGCCGCTCCAGGAGACTGGCCAAGCTGGGCAATCTGACCCTGAACACGCTGCTCGTTTTGCTGGCTCTGGTCATGCTGGCCCCGTTTTTCTGGCTGCTGGTGAATTCCTTTCTCTCGCAGTCGAATGCGCTCACGCTCCCACCACGCTGGCTGCCGATTCCTTTTACGCTAGAGAATTATCAGCGCGTCTTTGCCTTGATCCCCTTTGGTCTGCTGGTCTTCAACAGCCTGAAGATCACGCTGATTGTCACGGTCGGCGGACTGCTTACGAGTATGCTGGCAGCCTATGCGCTGGCACGACTTGAGTTTCCCGGACGCAACGTGATTTTTGTACTGTTTCTTTCGGCGCTCATGGTGCCAACGCAGGTGACAGCGATTCCAACCTTTATTCTGATCCGCAACCTGGGCTTGTTGGACACTCACGAGGCGGTCTATCTGCCGGCGCTGATCAATGTGCTGGGCATCTTTCTGCTGAGGCAGTTCTTTCTCTCGATCCCACGCGAGCTGGAAGACGCGGCCCGCCTGGATGGCGCGAGCCACCTGCGTATCCTTTTGCAGATCATTCTGCCCCTCTCGCGTCCAGCCCTGGCGTCGTTGGCCATCTTTATCTTTCAAGCGACCTGGAACGACTTTTTCTGGCCGAACCTCTTCCTCTCGACGCCGTCTAAAATGACGCTGCCCCTGGGCCTGGTTTCGCTCCAGAGTCCCTACGGAGGAGGAGCTTCACCGACGGTGATCTTCGCTGCCATCTCGATGGTGTTGGTGCCGCTCTTACTTGTCTTTAGCTTCGCGCAGCGCTCGATTACCGAGAGCATCGCTGCGAGTGGCTTAAAAGGCTAGCGCCTGGCGCGTCCAAGAGAGTTTACGTTTGCTCTCTTTCAGTGTAAACTCTAGAAAAGAGTATTCAACTCAGAAATGAAGACAGAGACGAGGAAAGCATTGGTAGAGTCGCAAAAACAAATCGAACAATCGGGTCACCCCTCTCGCATTGTCACGTTGCGCGACATTGCTGAACAGGCGGGCGTTTCAGTCGGAACGGTCTCGCTTGTCCTCAATGATAAGAAGGGCATTGCTTCAGCGACACGCCAGCGTGTCCAGGAAGCCGCCCGCTTCCTCGGCTACGAACAACCTGTGCGGCGCACTTCGACTAACCAGCAGACTATCAATATCATTCTTGAGCGCTTGCCAGTTGTTCCCACCTCCGATCCCTTTAATAAGGGGATCTTGATGGGGATCGATGAAGTGGCCCGCCGGGAGCATTATCGTGTCGTGTTTGAGTTTGTCTCGCCGACCGATGTTATGGCGGTGGGCCACTGGGAGCGCACGTCGACTGCGGGACTGATCATTCTGGGTGGGGGCGATCTCAGTCCACAGTGGGTGCAGGCGGCGATTGAGAGCCGCCTGCCCGTGATTATGGTTGACCATTTTATTCCAGATCTGGAACTGCCTGCGATTGTGCCTGACAATTTCGCCGGGGCGTATGCGGCTACACACTATCTGCTTGAGATGGGACACGAGCGGATCGGCTTTATTCGTGGGCCGTCCAAGTATTGGACGCTGGGCGAACGCCACGCCGGGTATATGCTGGCGATGCAACGGGCAGGTCTGGGACCCGATCCGCAACTGGTGCCGCCACGCGTTTCACACGGGGAGGAGAAGGGGTTTGGCGAAATGCAGCTGCTGCTCGATCTGCCAGAACCGCCCACCGCCGTCTTCGCGGTCAGCGATAAAGCCGCGCTGGGGGCCTATCGTGCCGTGACGCTGCGTGGACTCTCGATCCCAGACGATATCTCGATAGTCGGCTTCGATGATATCGGTGAGGCTCGCGTCCTCCAACCACCTCTGACTTCGGTGCAGATTTCGGGTGAAGTCATGGGGCGCGTCGCGGTCGAACGCCTACTCAGTCTGATTGAGTTGCCCGATCAGGATACACTGTTCTCCGCGATCAAATGGACCATCCCGACCAGACTGGTCAGGCGTGGCTCTGTGCGCGATCTACGCAACAAGTAATAGCTCCGGTTTGCGGCGTGCCACGGGTGGTCTTTCCACCTTGCAGGGCTGACTTTTTGCGTCTCTTTTACTGCTCGATCGTCGCTTTGACGAGTAAAACAACGCTGTTATGCATCAAAAAAAGGACAAGGGAGAAGAAACGATGGCTCGTATAGGATTATTGACATTCTCTGATGGACGAGATTTTGTCCACCAGGATCTTATAGGCTTTCTCAGTGAGATAGAGCAGAAGATCGCCGCTGCCTTGCGTATGCGTGGACACGAGGTCATCTGCGGACAGGAGCCTGTCTGGACCAATGAACTGGCAACGCGTGAGGCCAGACGACTAGCCGATAGCCGTCCTGACCTGACGATCTTCAATCTTCCAGTCTGGGCTTTTCCTCACTTTACTATGCTGGCTGCACACGCCACGCCTGGGGCGCTTCTGCTCTTCTCGACGCTCAATCCACAATACCCCGGTATGGTCGGCATGCTGGCCGCTGCGGGTGGGCTGGACCAGATCGGGCGCACCTATGGACGCGCCTGGGGCGAGATCGACGATCCAAGCGTGCTCGCTCGCATCGAAAGCTACGCAGCCGCGTCGGCTGCTGTGCAGGGTCTCGCCGGGAGCACGTTCGGGCGTATCGGAGGTCGACCAATGGGCATGTATACGGCGGTTTCGCATACCGACGAATGGCTGGCTAAGTTTGGCGTGGATGTCGAAGAGATCGACCAGTGGGAACTGGTACGACGATCGGAACTGGTCGATAAAGACCGTGTCCGCGCGGGCCGCGCCTGGTTGGAGCACTACGCAGCCGGCGTCCACTACGACGGCAAACAACTGACCCCCGAGTTACTCGAACGTCAGATCGCGTCTTACTACGCCATGCGCGAATTGATCGACGAATGGCACCTCGACTTCTCGGGGATTAAGGGACAGCCGGAACTGACCACTCACTTCGCGACGATGGATGTGACCGAGGCCTTTCTCAACGACCCCTACGACTGGGATGGTCCAAAGGAGACGCACGTCTGCGCGACTGAGGCCGATATGGATGCGGCTCTCACTATGCAACTGCTTAAAGGTCTAACCCACACTCCGGTCCTTTTCGCCGATGTCCGCCACTATCACCGCGACCAGGGGATCTGGGATCTGTGTAACTCGGGGCAGCACGCGACATGGTTTGCGGCCCGCAGCGACGATCCAGCGGAGAATATGCGCCACGTTCATCTCTATCCCGAGGGCTTTTACTTTAAGGCCGGCGGCGCTTCGATCCATCACCTGGCAGCCCCCGGCACCTTTACCTTTGCCCGGCTGACGCGTCTCAAGGGACGCTATCGTATGCACGTCCTGGGCGGCACCTTTGAGCGCTTTGACGACGAGTTAAACGAGTCGTTGATGCGCCAGAGTGACTACAACTGGCCCCATGCGTTTGCCCGTTTTGACGCTTCATATCAAGAGTTTTTAGCACGCTACGGCTCCAACCACATCCATGCAATTCCTGGGACGCATATCGAGGAGCTGCGCACCATCTGTCAGTTGCTCGATATTGACTACGATGGCTTTGGAGGTGCGGCATGACTACATCGCCTCAATCGCTGGTCCTGGGCGTGGATATTGGTACATCCAGTTCTAAAGGCGTGCTGGTCACGTCCCAGGGCGCGATCGTCGCGCAGTGCGAGCGCGGCCACGAACTCTCGCTCCCGCGACCCGGCTGGGCCGAGCACGATGCCGAGGCGGTCTGGTGGGACGACTTTCAGGCCATCTGTCGGGACCTTCTGGCCGCGACGACACAGCCGATCGCGGCGCTCTGTATCAGTGGGATTGGTCCCTGTTTCCTGGCCGCCGACGCTCAGGGTCGGCCACTGCGGCCCGCGATCCTCTATGGCATCGATACGCGAGCAGCGGCTGAAATCGCTGATCTGACCAGCCAGTATGGAGCCGAGCACATCTTAGAGCGCTGTGGCTCGACGCTGAGCAGTCAGTCGGTTGGACCCAAGTTGCTCTGGTTACAACATCATGAGCCAGAGGTGTGGGCGCAGACGCAGCAGCTTCTGATGGCCAGCTCTTTTCTCGTCGAGCGCCTGACCGGTCAATATGTGCTGGACCACCATTCGGCCAGCCAGTGCGATCCACTCTATGACATTCAGCAGAATGCGTGGATCAGCGACTGGGCAGAAGAGATTGCCCCCGGCCTGCGCTTACCCCGGCTGCTCTGGTCGTCGGAGGTGGCCGGACATATCACGCCACAGGCCGCGCAGTTGACCGGCCTGCCCACAGGTATACCGGTCGCAACAGGAACTATCGACGCGTGGTCGGAGGCGCTGAGCGTCGGTGTCAGCCAACCCGGCGATCTGATGTTGATGTATGGAACGACGATGTTTATGATTGAGGTCCAGACCCAGGCGCGGCTCCAGGCCTCGCTGTGGGGAACGACCGGCGTGTTTGCCGGGACACACACCAGCGCAGCCGGGATGGCAACCTCTGGCGCACTAACCTCCTGGCTGCGCCAGATCGCGGGCGACATCCCCTACGAAACGCTGCTGACCGAGGCCGAGGCGGTACCACCGGGGTCCGAGGGTCTGGTGATTCTGCCCTACTTCGCGGGCGAACGCACCCCGCTTTTCGATCCCCAGGCCCGCGGCGTCATCTGCGGTCTGACCCTGAGGCATGGACGTGGACATCTCTACCGCGCACTGCTCGAAGCCACCGCCTATGGAGTTCGCCATATCCTGGAGGTCATGCGCCAGGCAGATGGCGCGAGTCAACGCCTCGTCGCGGTCGGCGGTGGGACCAGGGGGGGACTCTGGACACAGATCGTCTCTGATGTCCTGGGTCTGCCACAGGATATCCCGCAAAAGACGCTCGGGGCGAGTTATGGAGACGCATTTCTGGCCGCCCTGGCCGTGGGCCTTGTGGAGCGCGACACCTTGTGGAACCCCATCGTCGCACGTGTGCAGCCAGATCGCACTGTCAAACCGCTCTACGACGACCTGTATGGGATCTACCGTCAGCTCTACCCGGCCACACTCGACCAGGCGCATCACCTGGCAGAGATGCAATTGGGAACCGGCTGACTCTGACTGCTTGTACGCTCTCGCTTCAACGTGCCAGTTTGCGCGATTCTGCTTTGCAGATGCTCAGTAAGTGTTGTTGATCTGCTCAGTCCACATGCCGTACAGTATTACTGAAAGACTGCAAACACAGTGAGTGACAGGATTTTTCAGCGCTCAGAAATGGGCGTTTTGTAAACTGGTTCGCTGAGATATCTAAGGAGAGAAACATACAATGACAAGGATGTTACCCCGCTTTCATTTGTTCCGAAAGCAAAGTATAGGCATTGCCAGCGTCGCGTTGCTGTGTCTGTTCGTGGCGGCTTTTGCCATTGCCAACCCCCTGAGTGCGACCCACGTTTCCGCTGCGACCGGCGCTCAGGTGACTGTCAATGCTGGGCAAACGCTCGGTACACTGAGTAGCATTAGTAAAGGATTGAATACGGCTGTCTGGGACGGGAATCTGCTCGACAGCGCCGCCAGCACCGCTATCAAGAACGCGGGCGTTGGTCTGCTGCGCTATCCCGGCGGCTCAACCTCAGATGTGTATCACTGGCAGTCCAATTCCAATGTCGCCGGTCAGGGGACAGACGCATCCAGCGACACGTTTGATGCATATATGAGCATGGCCCAGTCGGTTGGTGCGCAACCAATGATCACCGTCGACTACGGCGGCGGGACAAGCTCCGAGGCCGCAGGCTGGGTGCAGTACGCCAATAAAGGCGGGTCGGGCTATAACGGTCCGGTTCCGACCTATGCGGGCGGCAGCAGCACCGGCCATACCTACGGAGTGAAATACTGGGAGATCGGCAACGAGGTCTATGGCGACGGCACCTATGGAGCAAGTTGGGAATACAACAACAACGCCCATACCTCCGCGACCTACGCCAACAACGTCGTCAGTTATAGTAAAGCGATGAAGGCCGTCGATTCCAGCATCCAGATCGGCGCAGTCCTGACTGCACCCGGTAACTGGCCCGACGGCGTGACCAACTCTGCGTCGCCTCTGCCCTGGAACCAGACAGTACTGAGCACGGCCTGCTCTTCGATCGACTTTGCGATTGTCCACTGGTACCCCCAGAACCCCGGCAGTGAGTCCGATGCAAGCCTGCTCTCTGATACCAGCCAGATCGCCAGCATGGTCTCTACTGTGCGCTCAGAACTCACTCAGTACTGTGGCTCGCATGCCAGCGCCGTACAGATCATGGTGACCGAGACCAACTCGGTCTCCTCAGATCCGGGCAAGCAGACCGTAAGCACGGTCAATGCCCTCTTCCAGACCGACGACTATATGTCCTGGCTGGAAAATGGCGTCGCGAATGTCGATTGGTGGACGCTGCACAACGGGGCAGTCGCCGGCAACACCAGCTCTTCGCTGTACGGAACCGCACGGTATGGCGATTATGGCGTCCTGGCTAACGGCAGTTGTACGAGTACAACCTCGGGCATCTGCGAGCCAGCAGCCAATACACCCTTCCCAGCCTACTACGGTTTGCAGATGCTCAACTACCTCGGCAAAGCGGGCGACACAATGGTTTCCTCTTCCTCCAGTCAGAGCTTGATTGCCGTCCACTCGGTCAAACAGGCCAATGGCGACCTGGCGGTCTTGCTGATCAATAAAGATCCCAGCAACTCCTATACGGTCTCGCTGGCGCTGAAGGGCTATACAGCCGCGTCAAACGCAACGGTCTATACCTATGGAGAGAGCAGCAGCGCGATCACCTCCGCATCTGGCTCATCTACCAGCGTGACCGTCGCTCCCTACTCATTGACAACTGTCATTCTCACGCCAGGAAACGGCGTCACACCAACGCCAACGCCTGGTATTACACCAACCGCAACCCCGACGGCAGGCCTGACTCCCACGCCTACCCACACCCCTGTTCCTACACCGACAGCTGGCATCACGCCAACTCCAACAGTCGGCAAGACACCCACACCCATGCCAACCTCGACCAGCGGCTCTTCCTGTAAGGTCACCTACACGATCAACTCGCAGTGGCAGGGCGGCTTCGGTGCCAACATCTCGATTACCAACACAGGTACGACGACTATCAATGGCTGGAGTCTCCAGTTCTCGTTTGCCAATGGGCAGACGATCACCCAGGGATGGAACGGCACCTTCACGCAGTCGGGCAGCGCGGTGACTATCACCAACCTCTCGTACAACGGGTCTATCCCGCCAGGCGCGTCGGCAAGTTCAGCCCCAGGCTTCAATGGCTCGTGGAGCGGCACCAATAGCGTACCAACCTCCTTCAAGCTCAATGGCGTAACCTGTAGCTAATTACGTTTCTACCTCGCATTCTTGTACGCGAGCAAGCATCAGAGAGGTGTCCACAGCATGTTAGCTGTGAACACCTCTCGTTTTATCCTCTCTGCTCTGGAAATAAGTCAAACAGCTTGACAGTCATGGAATGTGACCATTTTTCCACACCTAAGGCCAGCCGTTTTTGTGGAGACTATCCCCCATTTGTCCTGGTTCCGACTGACTATCGTTGGCCAGCGTATATAATGATGCGCCTGTTGTTTTTTTGCCAATCTACTTTTCTAGGATTAGAGGAGGGAGCCACTATAATGCAGTACGACCAGTTTCTCGCTGATGAGTACCAGGTGCAGGAGACGCTAGAGCAGACTCAGTATAGCGTCCTGTGTGCTGGTACAAACAAAGCAACTGGACGACGGGTCTTACTGCGTCTCTGGTTAACCGCCCAGGTCACTACGGCAGAGGCGCAAGAGCGCATCCAGAGCGAATTTCAGACCTTGCAAGCGATTGAGCAACCAAACCTGCTGCCGCTTGTGGAGATTCAGGCCGACGAGCACAAAGTTATCCTTGTAAGCACTAGACCCGAGGGGCAGTCGTTAAACGAGCGCCTGGGTCAGCAAGGCGGGGAGGCGCTTTCGCTGGCCGAAGCGCTCTACGTAATCGAAAGTGTGGCGCTGGCGCTTCAGGTCCTGCACGCGCACGGGATCACCCACGGCAATCTCACGCCGCAGGCCGTCTTCCTCGGCAATTCAGGGCAGGTGTATGTGGGGGAATGCCTGCTCCACAGTGTTCTGGCAAGCATTCCCAGCTATCAAGCAAGTCTGGATGAGCAGCTGCCGCGCTGCTTCTATATGGCCCCCGAGCAATTTGCCGGCATATTCGACGCCAGCACCGATCAGTACGCGCTCGGTTGCCTGGCCTATGTCTTGCTGACCGGGCGCGTGCCGTTTGCCGGTTCGGCGCGAGCTACCTTGTTACAGAAGCACCAGCAGGGCAAGCCACAGCAGCTCACCCTGCTCAATCCGGCGATCCCGCTGCACGTCGAGACAGCTATCCTGAGAGCGCTGGCCAGCGATCCAGCCGGACGCTATCGGAGCATCGAGGCGTTTCTGCGAGCGCTGGATATTGCTGGAGAGAAGGCACTGGCCGACCAGGCAACATTGGGTCAGGATTTTAGCGGCTCTCTCCTAACGAACGGGATGCCGTCCGGCGACCAGGTCTGGACGTGGAGTGACGACGAACCGGTGAAGACCGTTGGACCCGCACTTGCGCGAACGTCTACACTTACAACCTCGTCGCTCCAACCCTTTGCTCCCGGCCGTCTGCATTCAACTTCATCAAGCGCCAGACGCGAACGCTACGTGCTGCTTCCCATGATCCTGCTGGTCCTGCTCCTGATCCTGTTGACTGGCCGCTGGCTGTTTCTATCGGATACCTCGCATCCTGCTCGCCCGGTCGTGAGCAAACTCACCCCCGGTTCTTCCCCGGCCGTGCTTCTGACTCCGGCTGAAGTCACGAGCACGCCCGCGCAGGCTGGCACTATGATCGCGCTCCAGGTCCCTACACCGACACCTTCGCCTACGGCGACATCGTCGGTTCTCCCTCCAATGGTAAGTACGCCCACAACGCCCACCCAGACGAGCGTCGCGCTGACTTCGTACTTCAATAATAGCGGGATCGGCAGTGGACCAGGCAAGGCCAACTTCGATGGCTCTGGCTATTGCTATCCGAGCAGCCTCTTGCCAGCCGGTGGACCACTGACGCTCGCTGGCGTGACTTACCAGTTTCCCAACCATACACCAGAAACTAACGATAATATCATTGCCGCTGGCCAGACCCTCGCCCTCCCACCAGGCAACTACCACCAGGTCAGTCTGCTTGTCGCGTCTAGCTGGGGACCCGTCAGCGGGGCCATGACGCTACGCTACACCGATGGCTCAATGGCTTCAACCAGCGTCACTATACTCGATTGGTACAATGGCCCCGCGAACGGTCTGAGCACTCCCGAACGCTATACTCCTGGTGGCATAGACCAGCACCCCGTCTATATCTACATCCTCACCCTCACC
>DAOTTJ010000026.1:0-8004 GCA_034437695.1 Ktedonobacteraceae bacterium | reverse complement strand
GCTGGCGATGTTGTGTATATCAGCGGCAACGAAGTTCACCAGTTTTTTGCATCTGATAACGAGCCGTTTGGTTTTTTGTGTGTTGTACCGGCGAAAAGGTAAAAGGGGATTGGACGAATAATGCGTGTAGTTGAATATCATGCCAACAATGATGTGCGTATAGTGGAGCAGCCGGTGCCGGAGATTGGGCCGGGCGAAGTGCTGTTACAATTGCAGGCGTGCGGGGTCTGTGCGTCGGACGTGATGGAGTGGTATATGAAGCCGCGTGCGCCGCTCTATCCGGGTCACGAGCCAGTGGGAACGATTGTCAAGCTGGGAGAAGGAGTCGAGCAGTTTGCCGTGGGGCAGCGGGTCTTTATCCACCATCATGTGCCGTGTATGGTCTGCCATTTCTGTCAGCGCGGCGCGTTTTCGCAGTGTACTACCTTTCGTACGACGCGACTTTATCCGGGTGGGCTGGCCGAGTATGTGCGCGTGCCAGCGCCCAACGTTGAGCGCGACGTGCTTGTCCTGCCCGACGAACTCTCGTTGGAGAGCGCGACCCTGATCGAGCCGCTGGGCTGTTGTCTGCGTGGCATCGAGCGGGCGCGACTGCGGGCCGGCGATACGGTCTGCATCCTGGGCGCAGGCAGCAACGGACTGATGCTCGCGCTTCTGGCGCAGCAGCGCGGTGCGGCGCGGGTGATCATAGTCGACCCGATCGCCTATCGGCGCGAGCACGCGCTGGCGATGGGCATCGACCTTGCGCTCGACCTGACCGACGACCTGGAGCAGCAGCTACGAGCGCTCAACCAGGGACGCAAGCCCGATCTTGTGATTGTCACCCCCTCGAAGATTCCCGCCATGCAGCAGGGATTAGAACTGGTTGGACAGGGCGGAACTGTCCTGCTCTTTGCGCCACCAGCGCCCGGCGAACTCTTGCCGGTTGCGCCCAACCGCCTCTTTTTTCAAGAGATCACCATCTGTAGCAGCTATTCCGCTGGTCCATATGAGACGCGGCTGGCGCTCGACCTGCTCACTGCCGGTCGGATACGCGCCGAGGACCTGATCACACATCGCTTCAGTCTGAACGAGATCCAGCAAGCATTCGACCTGGTAGCGCACCCCGGCGAGGCCCTGAAAGTCGTGATAGTGCTTTAGACCACGAAACCCGGACCACCTGACTGAGTTAAGCAGCAGCACGCGGTCTGGTGGGGAGTGAGTGGGACGAGGGAGGGAAGCGGCGGTTAGTTGGTGGTTGGTGGGCGTAGCTGAGTTGGTTTTTTCCTGGTGCGTGTGAGAGGTTGAGGGATAGTGGCATCGTGAGCGGTGGGTGATTGTAGTTGTGTACGTGAGACTTTTTCGCGTATCAGCGAGATCTGGGAGTGTACGGCCTGGCGGGATTGTTGGAGTGTACGGGCGATGTCTGAAGGTCTTGCGCTGTTGGCAAGGTGGGTGCAGATGACTTCTTGTTTTTCAGTGAGATCCACATTCGGGTGGTCGAGGGCCAGTCGCGCCAGATCTTCGAGTTCGCCGTAGCGGCTATGTCGATACTCATTGAGGTCGTTGGGAGCAAAGAGCCAGCGATCGACTACGCGCACACCTGGGATACGTCCAGCTTCGACGAGGTGCATAAAGTGCCAGTAACTGAGACCGAGGTGTCTGGCCGCCTCACGGGTGGTGAGCATACCATTGAGATGCTGCAAATTATGGTGTAGTTCGTCGCTTCTCAGGGCCATGATGGACACCTTTCTACGGTTAGCCGTGTTGCTCTTTTGAGCTACTTGTTTGTAGATATCGATCAAAGTTATGGATAGACATGGTAAGTATACCATGTGGTTCTGGTGATGACAAGGATTTTTTGGCAAGGCCATAGGTGGTTTCCCCACCCATAAGCATGAAGGTAGCAGAGAGCACCTCTCTGCACTCTTGTTTTACATGTTTTGTCTCCGGCAAAACATGTAAAACAAGATAAAAAGTGTATTGGGGACACCCCAGATTACCTGTCCCCCGGACAGGGTGCCGGCAAAGGGCTGTGTCCTCTGCACTCCTGCTTCACTTCATACCTATGAAAAAGGTTTTGCGGCTGCGGCGAAGGGACTGTGAAAAAACTTCTACCTGGGGGAGATCTCTTGTGTTGGGTGATAAGTTGGGGATTATGGTGACTATGAAACAGGTTGGTTGGTTTGCATTCGCTGCGATGTTTGCGACGTGTTGTAGATAGGGAGGCTCTGAGGGTAGATGGTGATCAGAACTGAACATTGGTTGTTTGCTTAACGGGTGAGTTGTTTGTTGATCTGGTGCGTTGTATAGAGTAGAGTGTTTGATGATCTGAGCTTTGTTGTGCGACATAGGAAGACAAGGTATTTTTGTCTGGACGGGCGAGTGCAGGCAAAAAATGGGAAGCGCATCTGATGGGTATATCGGGCGCTGACGAGATCAAGAGGAGGCCTGACGATGGACGAATACAAGTACGTGTTCCGGGTGGATCTCGATTACGAGGATCACACGGAGGCGCGGCCTTTTTGTTGGGAAGATAATTGTCCATGTCATGAGGATCAGAGTAATCTGGATCGGTTGCAGACATGGTATGACGAGGGACTGATTGGGGCTGTCGATGGTGATAATATTTATCATGGGCGCACCATCTAGGTGCATTTATGCACCTGTCCTACTTTTGTAAAATCATGGCAAGATGAGCCAGACCCCACCTCTCGGGAGAAAGAAGAGGATGTGCGTGTACGGCGTTCAGCGCCGCACACGCACATCCTCTTGAAAAGGGTGGGAGAGGCGCAGTAAGAACCAGAGATGCTCCATGTCGCTTTTGACTGGGGCATCTTTTTGTGTGTAAGCCCTGTCGCGTACAGGCAGGTGATTTGACACGTTGATATCTCTTGAGGTACAATTATCTCCAAATTAAGATATTCTTGTGTGTTGAAGAGGCGAGCTTATCATGTCAGATGCCGAAAATGTAGCCAGGGATGCTACACTCGAACTTTTTGCTGTGCTTTCGCGGACGTATATCTGGATGAATGCGTACTCGACGCGCCATATCAGGCGGCATGGTTTGAACCCCACTGAGTTTGGCATCCTTGAGTTGCTCTATCATAAGGGACCGCGTCCTCTTCAGCAGATTGGCGAGAAGATTCTCATCTCCAGCGGCAATATTACGTATGCGGTGGATAAGTTGGAACAGAAGCAGTTGCTGGTCCGCAGGCCGGCCCCCCACGATCGCCGGGTGATCTTTGCTGAGTTGACCGAGCAGGGTCGCTTGCTTCTGGATGAGATCTTTCCTCTACATATTGCAGAATTGCAGAAAGCGCTGAGTGGACTGAGCGTCGAGGAGAAGCTCCAGACGATCAGCCTGTTGCGCAAGCTTGGCCTGTCCGCACAGGCGCGTTTTCAACAGGAATAAAGCGCTCACATAGATTAGTTATCTTAAATTAGAAAGTCTTAAATTCGAAATATTGGTCTTTGTCGATAGATGTAAGATCAGACTGCAAAAGTGTTGAGGATAAGAAGGAGCAAGAGAGTGCAACTTGGTGGTATCCATCATGTGACGGCGATTACGGGCGATGCGTCGCTCAACGTAGCGTTTTATACACAGATTCTAGGTATGCGCCTGGTGAAGAAGACGGTTAACCAGGATGATGTCTCGGCCTATCACCTATTTTATGGTGATAGTATTGGGCATGCAGGTACAGAAGTGACATTTTTTGATTGGCCTGGTGCGGGTCCATCGCGAGCGGGTACGGGGATGATTTCGGCGATTATGCTTGGGGTGCGTGGGAGCGAGGGTTTGCAGTGGTGGGAGCAGAGGCTTGAGTCTTTTGGGATTGCGCATGAAGGGATTGTCAAGAGCGGAAAAGATGGGCGTGCGGTGCTGGCTTTTCATGATCCTGAGGGTCAGCGGCTTGAACTGCTGGACGATGAGGGCAAGATGGGAGGAGAGCCGTGGCAGGGGAGTCCAGTGCCGGCTGAGATGAGCATTCGCGGTCTCTATGGCATCCGTTTTACGGTTGCGCAGGCCGGGCGCACGGAGCAGCTTCTGACTGGCGTGCTGGATTTCCGGGCTGCGGGGAGTTATCAGACCGTGCAGGGACATGAAGTGCGCGTCCTGGAGACTGGGGCGGGTGGTCCTGGCACGGAGGTCCATCTGGAGGTGCGCCCGGACCTCGCGTTTGGTCGGGCGGCCATTGGTGGCGTTCACCACGTCGCGTTTCGTACGCCCAACGATAGCGAGCATCAGGAGTGGAGGGAGCGCCTGGCGGCGGCTGGCAGTCAGGTGACGCCGGTCATCGATCGCTTCTACTTCCATTCGATCTACTTTCGTGAGCCGGGTGGAATACTGTGTGAGATCGCCACCGATGGTCCGGGCTTTGCCACTGATGAAGACGCGGCGACCCTGGGAGAGAAGCTGGCGCTGCCGCCTTTCCTGGAGCAGCATCGGCGGGAGATCGAGTCCAACCTGACGCCTATCGCTCCGGTGGAATTTATGGCGCGGGCCTAGTCGGGGTTGGTTGAGTTGCTTGGTAGAGAGTTGCGAGAGTCGGGTCTGGTGGATCTTGTCCACCGCGTCTGGCTCTCGCGTGTTGTGTGGGCGAGCAGAAGAGAGGAGCGTATACTATGGATATGTATGGGCGATTGCAGTTGTTGGAGCGTTACCGGCGGATTGCGATTGTGGGTATTTCGGCGGACGTATATCGTCCGAGTCATTTTGTCGCGATCTATATGCAGGCGGCGGGCTACACGCTTGTGCCGATTAACCCGCGCTACGCCGGGCAGACTCTGCTGGGGCGACCCGTCTACGCCAGCCTCGCAGCGGCTCATGAGGCTGGTGAGCAGATTGAGATAGTCGATGTTTTTCGCAAAGCCGAGGAGACGCCGCCGATCGCCGACGAGGCCATTGCCATCGGGGCGCAGGTTCTCTGGCTGCAACTCGGGATCAGCAACGCCGAAGCGGGTCGCAGGGCGCAGGCGGCTGGTCTGGTTTTTGTCGAGAACCGCTGCATCAAGATGGAGCATGCGCGTTTCTTTGGTGGATTACATACGGTGGGTCTCAATACCGGAGTGATCATGGCAAAGAAATTTCCCCGGCCGAGCTAGCTAGCTGGAGGGCGTGATCAAGGTCCCAGAGAATATCCTCGATATTTTCCAGACCGATCGAGAGGCGGATCAGGTCGGGCGTGACGCCTCCGGCCAACTGATCGGCTTCAGCTAATTGTTGGTGGGTAGTGCTAGCTGGATGGATGATCAGGCTGCGGGCATCGCCGACGTTGGCCAGGTGTGAGAAGAGCTGCACGTTGTTGATAACGGCTTTGCCGACCTCGTAGCCGCCTTTAACGCCAAAGGTGAAGATGGCTCCTGCGCCGTGTGGCAGGTAGCGTTGGGCCTGCTCGTACGAGGGATCGGTGGGCAGACCGGGGTAGCGCACCCAGGCGACGGCGGGGTGCGCGTTTAGGAATTGCGCGACGTGCAGTGCGTTCTGGGTATGGCGGTCCATGCGTAGTGAGAGAGTTTCCAGACCCTGGAGCAGTAAAAAAGAATTAAACGGACTGATCGAGGGTCCCATATCGCGTACCGTTTCGCAGCGTGCCTTCATACAGAAGCAGAAGTCGCCAAAGGTTTCGTAGAAGCGTACCCCGTGGTAGCCGGGCGAGGGATCGACGATATGGGCGAACTTGCCGTTATCCCAGGGAAACTTGCCCGCCTCGACCAGCACGCCGCCGATCGACGTGCCGTGACCGCCGATAAACTTGGTCGCGGAATGCACAATCAGGTCAGCGCCGTGCTCAAAGGGTCGGCAGAGATAGGGAGTCGCGAAGGTATTGTCGATCACCAGGGGTAGACCGGCCTCGTGGGCGATCGTGGCCACCGCAGCGATATCCAGGACATCGCCGCGTGGATTGCCGATCGTCTCCCCGTAGAGCACGCGGGTGCGTGGAGTAATTGCGCGGCGGTAGTTCTCGGGGTCTGAACTCTCGACAAACGTAGTCTGGATGCCCCAGGCGCGGAGTGTGATGTCAAACTGCGTGTGGGTACCGCCGTAGAGACTGCTCGACGAGACTATCTCATCGCCTGGTCGCAGCAGAGTCATCATCGTCACCAATTGCGCGGCCATCCCTGAAGCCGTGGCCACCGCGCCTGTCCCGCCTTCAAGCGCGGCCACGCGTTCCTCAAAGGCCGCCGTCGTCGGGTTCATAATGCGCGTATAGATATTGCCGAAGCGCTGTAAAGCAAAGAGATGGGCTGCGTGCTCGGTATCATCAAAGACAAACGAAGTCGTCTGATAGATCGGGACCGCGCGTGCGCCCGTCGCCGGGTCGGGTCGTTGTCCCGCGTGGATGGATAGAGTATCGAAGCCGAAAATATGGTCGCTATCGATTTCAGGCATGGGGATTTCCTCTCTTGCAGCAGCGTTTCAGGGTTTTTGTGATTTGTCTTGTGCTCTTTTCTATCGTATCATATTTTTCTGACCCGCGCTTTAGCCCTGGTCTGATGGACAGAGATCGGGCTGCGCGAACGAGAACGATCTGCTACTCAAGCATTATCTGCTTGCATTCGGGTCTGTAAGACTGATAGACTACCTATAAACGGCTGTGTTTTCCCTGCTACTCAAGCAGGCCTTCGTCCAGAAAGGGATTAGTATGCGTCAACATTTACTGATCGACGCCGACGACACGCTTTGGGAGAACAACATCTATTTCGAGCACGCCATACACCAGTTTCTCGCCTTTCTCAATCATTCCTCGCTGCAACCGACCGAGGTGCTCCAGATACTCGCCGAGATCGAGCACGACATGGGGTATGGTTCGGTCAACTTCACGCGGAGCTTGCTCGAAACCTATCGTCGTCTGGCCGAGCGCCCGATCAGTGAGACCGACCAGGAGCAGATTCGCAGGTTTGGGGCGGCCATCAGGGAATATCCGCTGGAGCTAATGCGTGGGGTCGAGGAGACCCTGGCGTACCTGGCTCCGCGCCACCAGCTTATTCTGCTGACCAAAGGCGAGGAGGAGGAGCAGCGCTTGAAGATCGACAACTCGGGTCTCAAGGGATATTTTGAGCACCTGCTGGTAGTCGCGGAGAAAGATCAGGCGGTCTATCAGCGTGTTGTGCAGGATTTCCAGCTTGATCCCGTGGATGCCTGGATGATCGGCAACTCGCCGCGCTCAGACATCAATCCCGCGCTTGCGGCTGGCATCAATGCCGTGTACGTTCCGCATCCGCAGACCTGGCAATCGGAGATGCAGGACGTGGTCTACACGGGGAAGGGTCAGTTGCTACAACTGAGGAGTTTTGGCGAGTTACGCGAGCACTTCTAGCCTTGCACAAGAGGTGAGTGGGTGGCGGATAAAAGTGACAGAGGGGTCACTGATACCGCCAACCCAATCCTGCCGGCATGTGGACTGCGTTAGCTGTGTGTGGTGCTCAGGCGTTTGTGCGGCGGGGCTGTTTGACCATAAAGAGGTTAAAGCGTTGATCCCATTGCACAACGTCGCGCACGTACTGCATGCCAATCTTCTCTGCGATATAGATAGAGGTGCGGTTATCTGGTGGGATCAGCGAGACCAGGCGTGGAAAGCCCAGTTGTTGTAAGCCGTAGTCTTTCAACGCTCTGATGCCTTCCAGGGCCAGACCATTCTGCCAGTATGGGCGAGCCAGCAGATAGCCGAGTTCGACCTCTGGTTGGTCTTCGACCTCCTGATTGAGCAGTCCACACTGCCCAATGAAGCGTTGATCGCTTTTGAGTATAGTTGCAAAGAACGAGTGGCCGTTGAGTTCGTACTCTTTCATATAGCGGTTTAAGATCAGTTTGACTTCGTCGCTGCTACGTGGTCCGCCCAGGTAGCGCATCACTTCCGGGTCTGCGTAGAGTTCCGCCAGGTTGTCCAGGTCAAAGGCTGTCAACGGGCGGAACAACAGGTGTTCCGTCTCTAAAATAACCATAAAATCCTCGCATACTTCATTAAATTGGCACTGATTCCCCTTTTGCCAGCGCTGGTACAAGGTTTATTATATGCTTCT
>DAOTTJ010000025.1:0-24439 GCA_034437695.1 Ktedonobacteraceae bacterium | reverse complement strand
AAGAGACCGTTTTGAGGAGATAGCCCTGTGCGCCGCTCTGGATCGCCTGGAGGACCTGGCGATCCTGGCGGTGCATGGTCAGCATGATCACCGCACTAGCTGGAAACTCCTGGGTAATCTGCTGTGTGACGGTGATGCCATCGATCCTGGGCAGACTGATATCCATCAAAACGATATCTGGCTGCAACTGACGTACCTTTTGAATGGCTTCAAACCCGTCTATCGCTTCGGCAACTACCTGTAAATCGGCCTCCAACGAAAGTATCTGGCGTAAGCCCTCGCGCATCAACGCGTGATCGTCGACAAGTAAAATGCTGATAGTCTCGACCTGCATAGCTCTCGCATGAACGCGTTGTCGCGCAATAACGTCCGGTTGCTGCATGCTCGCGTGCGGCGGAGTAACCTCTGTCTCCACACGTGAGTGCGCCTCTATTACAACTGGCACAGATGGATGGTCTGGTCGTGGGTGTAATGGATTGTGTGGCACAAACGACTCTCCCGTTCTTCCTATACGCGCTCCTCAGATCTATGGTTGTGTATTGGCTACGCGTGTGATTTAATGAAAACAATCCTACCAGTAGTATGAGCAACCAGACTCTATAAAACATCACTCACCTGGGGGATTTTTTCGGTTGTGGAAGCCGCTATCTGTCACATAAAAGGATTGGTATGTTGTTATCTCTTTCAGATGCGCCTATACGTGTCAAGAAATGAAGGGAATTGGTTCTCAACCCTTACGGGCGAAAGCACCTGGTCCTATCCAAACCAGTACCGGTGGGCAATTGCCCGTGCTGATTGGCAATGTGACCGGAGAGAACGAAAAGAAAGGTAAGTGAAAATGCCCCAAACGGACCGAGAAACACTTATGTCCCTGACGCCGAGCCAGATTCTGGCGAAGATTTACCACGAGGCTGAGGAGCGCTTCAGTCAATTTGACGATCTTGCTCATGGCTGGGAACACGTCTTGCGTGTCTACAATCAGGCGCTCTTAATCGCTAGAGAAGAGGGGGCCGATCTGCTGATAGTCGGTATCGCTGCACTCTTGCACGATATTGGCCGTTTGCACAAGCAAAAAGGCCGACCTCACGCTGAAATCTCGGTGGAAGTGGCGCGTACTCTGCTCTCTGGATATCCACTTGAGGTAGCACAGGTCGAGGCTATTCTTCACGCCATCGCCGCCCATAGTTTTAGCCGGAATGTTGAGCCGCGCACTTTAGAGGCGCGTGTCATGCGCGATGCCGACCGCCTGGATGGTATGGGCGCAATCGGTATTCTGCGCTGGGCTATCACAGGTACGCTGAAACGCCAGCCTCAGACGCGGAGCTATCATCCGGCTGATCCTTTTGCCGAACACCATCAGCCAGACGATAAGCATTATATGCTCGATCACTTCTATACGAAACTCCTCATTCTTGAGGAAAACATGGGGACAGCGACGGGCCGCTTACTGGCGAAACGCCGTAGTGAATTTATGCGCAATTATTTGCTCGAATTTAAGAACGAGTTAGGGCTATTGCAGCCTTTAGATCAGCGAGCTGACGAGCATGTATCTGGTCATGCTGCGGCAGAATATTAACCAATTGGTAAAATTGGAGCGGACCATACCTGGAATGGCGCAAAGGGCGCTCCCAGTCTGCGGGCGGCAGTGTGTTGAGATATTCAAAAATCTCTTCACGCCGCGCCGCCATACCGCCCAGTACTGCTTCAAGCGAGACTGGCGGCTTCTCGGCTTTCAATTTACGCCTATTGCTCTCATCGTCAAACGCTTGAATCTGGGGATTTTCTTCTTCTTGCACTTGATGCATCTGCTCCAGAGCTTCACCATCGCTCAAATAGACGTGATGTGCTATATCCAGGGCCGACCACTCGTCGGGCGCAGGTGACATGGTCAGCTGTTCGTGCGTGAATTTCGCCAGGTGACTGAATAGTTCGATGCGTGCCGCCACCATTTTTGGACGCACTTTTTCAAATGGGTTCTCCAGCGTTGCCATACAATTCTCCTTTTCCTCCAAATAACGCTTTCTTACTCGGTTTTTTTGACTAGCTGACCGTAGAGACGCTCCAATTCTTCTTGATTGCTAAAATGCAGGACCAGTGTACCTTTCCCTTTAGAGTTATACTTTAAGTCCACCTTCACTGTCAATGCGTCGCGAAACTGCGTCTCCAGGTCAGCCATATCGGCGGAGCGGCGTACGGGCGCGGCTGTGGTCGCGATCTCCTCGGCGGTGGTGGCCAGATCTTCCGCGCTCTTGAGCCGTGTTGCCAGTTCCTCTGCCTGGCGTACGTTCAATTTGAGCGCGATGATCTTATTCATCGCGGCAATCTGATCTTCTTCGCTGCTGATGCCGATCAAAGTACGCGCATGGCCTTCGGTAAAGCTCGGGTACTGCTGTGGGTTAACCAGAACCTCGCGGATGCGCGGTGCGAGCTGAAGCAGGCGTAGTGCATTGGCCACCGTCGAGCGATCCTTGCCGACCTGCCGGGCTACCTGCTCCTGGGTAAGTCCGTAGTCGGCTGTGAGGGACTGATAAGCCAGCGCCTCTTCGATCGGGTTGAGGTCCTGGCGCTGGATATTTTCGATCAGGGCCAGCTCCAGCATCTCCTGGGGCGTTACATCTTTAATCACGACCGGCACTTCGACAAGGCCGGCGAGATTACAGGCTCGCCAGCGCCGTTCACCCGCGATAATCTGATACTTTGGTGCCTCGGTACTCGCGCTCACCCCCGCCTCCGCTGGTCCGTTGCCGAACCAGTCGTCAGCGCCTGCCTTCGCCACAGGCGTATCGGAGGCACGAGTCTCGCGCAGGAGTGTCACCACCAGAGGCTGCAATAAACCGTGTTCTTTGATCGATGCGCTTAACTCAGCCAGGCGGGGATCATCGTCGTTAAAGATCTTCCGCGGCTGGTTAGGGTTGGGTACAATATTCGTCAGAGGGACTTTTAAAAGGCCCGGCTCACCCGTATGGGCCGGTTGTGGCGCTCCAATCACATCCGAAGCACCTGAGATTAACGCGTCAAGACCGCGCCCCAGGCCAAATTTCTGCTTAGCCACGGGCCATTACCTCCTCTGCCAGCGTGCGATAAGAGATCGCACCCGGAGATGCAGCATCATAATCCAGAATTGCCTGACCAAAGCTCGGTGCCTCGCTCAGCCTTACGTTGCGATTGATGATCGTCTGAAAAACTTCACTGGGGAAATGACTGCGCACCTCGCGTACAATCTCACCAGCAAGACGTGTACGCGGATCGTACATAGTTAATACAACCCCGGCTATGTAGAGCTTGGGGTTCAGTTTGTTTTTCACGATCTGAATAGTATTCAAAAGATGGGTCAACCCTTCCAGGGCCAGGTATTCGCACTGAATCGGAATGATCAAACCATCGGAAGCTACCAGTGCGTTGATAGTCAGCAGACCCAGTGACGGCGGACAATCAATAATAATGTAATCACAGCGCGGCCTGATTGGCTCTAACGCCTGCAACAAGCGGTTCTCACGCGCCAACGCTCCGACCAACTCGACCTCCGCTGCCGCCAGGTCAACGGTACAGGGCGCAACTACCAGCTCACGTCGGCTTGAGGGGACAATCACGTCGAAAATCGTGATCTTCTCCTCTTCCTGAACCAGCAAGTCGTAGATTGTATAAGCCTTCAGGTTCTTGGCAACTCCAATCCCGCTGGTGGCGTTGGCCTGGGGGTCCATATCGATGAGCAGAACCCTCTGACCCGCTGCTGCGAGGTATGTAGCAAGGTTAATAGCGGTTGTGGTTTTGTTGGGTAGGCAGCAAGCGCCTCGGTCTGTCACCAGACCCGGTTTCCCGCTACCCCCCTCCGAACCGGACTTACACGTTTCCGCGTATCCGGCTCTCCAGTCATTCCTAGACCTCTGCGCGTTCTTTCCAGTCCGATCCCCCTTCACCTCTCGCCTCTGTTGTAAACACTTGTCTCCTCAAGGATGCGTTAAAGTAGGTGACTATCTCTCTCCCTGCCTGCATCTGGCACTCAAGACCAAATATCCTGCGCGTACCAGTCCCCTGCTTTACCTTGATCTCAACTCCGTACTTACTCAAGACCTGGGCAACCGAGCATCTTTCTTTACGAGCTACCGTTTTGAGCAAACTGTGATAGTGGTAATATCTGAATCTTCCTAACTTCAAATGTACATCTGCCGCCAGGCAATAGTAATTGTAGAGATCGCGCATCTCGGCGTTGTATTGCGCGAGTAGCTCTGGTAAAGGGATGTTGACCCGTGCTCTGTGATGAACGGATTTGCCATTTTTGACGAATGGTTTGAGTCTCTCATGCACAACCTCGCCAGGGACAAGCAGTTGAATGGCCTGCTCTACCACGCGCTTTTTCTCAGCGACGCGCGGCAAAACGCTAGCTCTCTGCCCATTTCGGGCTATTTCGTAGCCCAAAAAGCGTACTCGCTGCTCCCTGAGATTGGCTATCAGCATCTCTGCCTCATCCAGTGTTAGTTGGAGTTCCTGTGTGAGGAAAGTAGTGATAGCCTCGCGGGTCTCTTGCGCCAGCTTTTTATCACCGACGAGCATGACCCGAAAATCGCCTGCAAACCGGACATACCTGACGTAAGTTGCTCTCTGCTGAGGAACCCTGGCGGCGCTTCTGCTGTCCGTGCGTCTGCCTATCTGTTCCAGAAAGAGATCCAGCTCGTGCAGGTAGATATTGGTCAGGATAGGGCCGACGCATCCGCCTTGCGACAGAGCAGTCGGGGAGTTGTGTGCGGGCAGCAACTCCAGGTATCCTGCTGCGAGAAACATATTGATGAGATTGAGAAACCGTCCGTCATCGATCTTTTTAGCGAGGATTGCCAGCAGCCTGACACGATTGGTCGTCTCAGAAAGCCCCACAATCTTCCCGCCAATCACCCAGTTCGTCCCTTTACATTCTGTCTTTACTTGAACCAGCGCTGTATGACAACCCCTGCCAGGCCGAAACCCGTGGGAACTGTCTTTAAAGAGTGGTTCGTAGATTGCCTGTAGTAGAATGCGCACAACTTCCTGCACCAGTCTGTCCTGCAAAGGTAGGGCGGCTGAGAACTGATCTATGCCTTTGCGGGCGGGACTAGAAGCACGCCGAAACGTCTGAGGCAGGTAGGTTTCTCGCTTGAGGTGAGCGATAAGCCTCTCAACCTCAGGGGCGGCAAAACTCCCCTGCAATGCGCTTCCGGCCTGCGTAGAGATTGTGCTGGCAGCCAGCAGATAGAAGTCAGGATTAAACAGATTTCTGTACAGTCTGTCAAATACAAAATCGCTGTTCTGGATCGACTTCTGGCCTAGCATTGACAGAACTACTTCAGCGCTCTGCATTACGCATACCTCCGTATCCTATCAATCGAATGACCTGCTTCCCTTCGCCATGTGGCAGACGTTAACTGCCTCGGACTACTATGGAAGCTCCGTAGCCATAGTGGGTATTCAGAGTCTTTGCTCATAGCCCTGACGGGCTTCCCAGTTCAGGCTATCTCCGTTTAGCTCTCTTTTTACACATTATAAGTGGTTTAGGCTCCCGTTCGTCCCTTTAACGCATCCTCTGATGCGCCGAGAGGCTGTTAGAGAGTACAGACATCGTAGGTAGTAATATCTGTAAACTGCCTCTGTGTACGTCTCAATCAGCATCCGTACACCCCGCGGGTCAGGGCCAAGAGACTGGGCTTCAAGCAGTTTAGCTTTGGCCATGCCACTCTCTGGTCTGGCGTCACTAGCTGTCGGCTGATTTGCCAGCTCTGACGCGTCTCTAGCGTGCTATGTTCCCTTGTGACGTTTCCATCTCCGGTAAGCTAGTTGACCATACGGGTTCTCTCTACCCGTAGCTCTGTTCAAGCATTGTAAAAAGCGCCTTACGGACGCACACCCACGCCCCCTTTCTGGTTTGTAATCGCATATACTTTTGACACGGGCCGCTTCCATACCTTTCATCTGGCCTCAATGGCTGTGTAAAACCCGGCCAGGCTATCCGATTGCGCCAGAGCCGGTCTCTTGTGTTGAAACGCAGCTCACATTAACTCGTACGTGCGCATTGGTATCAACATTGTAACAAATGCATTGGCGAGAAGCAACTACTACGCTCGCTCACATCAGGGTTTCTCAAAAAACAAGCCTTGACTTCTCTCTCTCTTTTTCGTATACTTCTATTAGTAAATAAATTTTATTAATTAATCGCCAGGAGCACACTATGGCTCATTTAACCGGTTCGCTCCCTCAGGTAAACGCCGCTGCCAGGGGAGAGAGTACAAAAAGTATAAGAGATCTGGCACTCCTGCGTCTCGTGACTGGATCTCTCTTGATCCTTGTGGCACTTGTTGGTTGGTTTGGAGGAAACTGGGATATTCAGTGGCACGCTGTCATCGGACGCGATCGCACTTTTACTCCCCCACACGATCTGATCCTGATCGGGATCGGTCTGTCGGGCATCGTTGCGCTGATCAGTATTCTGATCGAGACGCGCTGGCTGGGCCGCCAACGCGAGCTGCGAGCGTATAGCAGCGATTTTCTCGGTGTACTGCACAGCTCGCTCGGCTACTATCTGGTTGGCTTTGGAGCCGTTTGCTCGGCTATAGCTTTTCCACTGGACACCTACTGGCACTCGCTCTACGGCATCGATGTCAGCTTATGGGCACCCTTCCACACGATGATCTATATGGGTGGCATACTCAGCCAGTTCGGCGTAATCTACCTCATGCTCTCAACTGCACACCTGTCTGAGATGCAGCAGGACCACAGGACTGCCTCTTTCAGCTATGCATGCGTGGCTGTGCTTCTGGGTATCCTGCTCTCCAAGCTCAGTACTTTTGTGACACCAACCATCACTTCAGCCAGCTATAGCCTCCATCTCGCAGCCTTTACGGTGAACCTTTTTCCGCTCTTGACCGCGCTAGTTGCCATCTTCATCTGTGTGCTGGCCGTGAGGCTATTGCCCTGGGTAGGGGCGGCCACGATGGTGGTGGTGGTCTCGCTTGTGCTCTTGTTGTTGCTGAAAACTTTCATTCCCCCACTGATGACTATCCTTGCCCAGGCTGAACATCAGACCTACCTGGCGCGAGCAAGCCGCATCGGCTCAACAATCGTCCCCTTGTTGGGACAAACGCCCCTGCTGTTGCTGACCTCTCTCAGCATCGATGGCGTGGTCTGGCTGGCCCGGCGCAATCGGTGGACAGCAACCAGGCAGCAAGCATGGGTGATAGTTGCTGCTGCGGTGAGTATCTTGATAGTGACAGGTTTTACGCTGGTGCAGATCGGTCTGAGCATACGCACCGCACGCGCAGGCCACGCGGGCGGTAATCTGCTGGCAATCGTGCTCGCGCTCATTCTGACGGTGCCTGGCAGTCTGCTTGGGGCCTGGCTGGCCTCTAAGCTTGGCGATGCCTTGCAAACACTACGGGGGTAAATTATGCGCAAAACTGTTCAGCTCCTACTGTGTCTATTCGCGGTTGTCGCGCTTATCGTGACTGGGGTGGCGTTCTATCAGATAGTGCTGGCCTCGACCATCCACGGCGCACCTGTACGCTTCGTCGAGACGACAGCGGGACCGTACCAGATAAAGCTCGCTTTGTATAATGATCCTATCAACGCAGGTGACGCTATCCCGTTCAATATCGCGGTTGCACCCGGCACGCAGGGACCCCTCACTTACGAGGTGACGGCCAGCCCTGGTCCCGCTATCCCCGGCGGTTCACTGGCACAGGGTGATATCAATTCTCAGCAAAATACCCCCTACGGCGTGCCAGGAAGTATTACGCTGGTCACGCGTGGATCATGGACACTACATATTGTCATCAATGGTCCTGCTGGCCAGGGCCAGGCTGCAATCCCCTTGACGGCGGTTGCGCCTCCGCCCATGCCTGCCTGGTTGGCCTGGAATATCGGCCTGCTCCCTCTCTATGGCTTGCTGGTCCTCTGGGTCGTGCAAACCCGGCGCACTACAACTAGACCGTCGGAAGATGGACCTACAGAGCGTCAGGCAGTGACAGCAGCGATGATAAAGGAAGAGGTATCATAGATGGCCCGTATCGCCGAACCGCATCGACGCGAAACGATCTTACGCGCAGCAACGGAGGTCTTCATCGAACAGGGCTTTAGCGACACACTCCTGTCCGATATCGCTCACCGGGCCGGGGTGTCTACCAGTACCCTCTATCTCTACTTTGACTCAAAGGAAGAGATGGTACGCGCCATTGCCCACGAGAACCAGCAGATCTTACTCAGACAGTTGCGACCGGTGCTGACGCATCTGCACGGCGAGGAGGATATCGCACAGTTTGTCGATATCCTCCTCGTCTTCGCAAAAGAACATCGCGATCAGATCCTCATCTTCAACCTTGAGACCGGCTTGAGGGCGGGACGCCGGAAGATTCGTGTAACGCACGGCCCACAGATTGAAATAGGCATCGCGATCATCCGCGACCTGATCGGCGAAGGCTTTCTACGCCCCTACGATCCCGAACTGGTGATGGAGATGCTCATCACTATGACGCGCTGGATCATCACTATGTACCTGACCACGCAAGAGGAGGAAAACGAACCACTGAAGAGTTTCTGCATACAATGGCTGTCTAAAGCGCTTTTAACCTCGCATAGGAGCACTGGTCAATAACTCATACAGCGTAGGTCTTTTCTCTGGGGTAGGGAGTTGCAAGTCAGTATAGTGCTCTGTCAATCTTCGATTGACGGCAGCAGGGATGCAAGGGGCGCAACCCCTTGACTGGGGTCTGGGGCTGTGTCCCAGCCTTCCTCCCCTCTCCACGTCGCCGCAGGCGACACGTCAGAGGAAGCTTGACAGAGCAATAGACATCAAGTGAAGCGGGAGTGCAGAGGGCGGCAGCCCTTTGCCAGGGCTTGGGGTGTCCCCCAATACATTTTTTCTTATGTTTTGCCTGTTTTACCTCCGGCAAAACAGGGGTGCAGAGAGCACCTCTGCTACCTTCGTGCTTATAGGTGGGGAGTTGCAAGCCCGAGGCTTGCAGAGAATGAAATAACCCTGGACAATCCAGGGAAAAGACTCGGCAAAAACAACTTTTTGTTGTATGCTTGCTGGTAACAATCTCAATTTGCAGGAGAGCGGTACGTGCAGGAATGTGAAAGGATTTAAATTATGCAACCTACATCGCAACCGAGCAGCGCGGGCAATGACTCACCCGCGCACATCAGCCCGATGAAGTGGTTACGCCGTGCATCGGACGAGACGATTAAGAGTCCGGGTGAATATCTATTGCCTTTCTTCCTGGCCTTGATCGAAGCGTGCTGGCTCAATGGTATCCTGCTCGGCCTGGCCGGGGTCAATTTTCTTAATTCAGGCACAGCTTTGCTATCTATTTGGGGACCTTTCGTGCTGCTGCTCCTGACAACCTGGGTCTTTCGGCGCGGCCATTCTGAAGAAGAGCAGGGGGGATCTGATCAGTGGATCAGTTTGCCTTTCTTCTTTGGATTGATTGCTCTGCTCACCCTGGTGCTCTGCTGGCTCCATATCTACTCCACTACATATAATTTCTTTGATCCACGTTGGCTGCTGGCACTGTTCAACGATCTACTAACGCTCGATCTCACGGCCTATGAAGTGCTGTTCATGGTCGCTCTCACCCTCTATCTCTGCCGTCGCGGTATGCAGATTGCCAGAATGACTATCGAACCCGCGCATATCTTTCGCCAGCTCTGGGTCGGCCTACTGATCCTGACCATTGCGGTCTTTCTGCGGGCTGGTGCGACTACTAGTGCTCAGAACAAGGAGAACCTTGTCCTGCTCCTCATGATCCCGCTGTTCCTCTATCTCACCCTTTCAGCCCACGCGCTGGCCCGCATCATCTTTGTGCGCCGCGAACACCCGGTCGGCCTCGATGGCAGCACTCGCGAACAGGAGCGTGCGCTGTTCAGCATCATCACCTTTATCGGATGTATTCTGCTCGTCCTGACCGTGATCTGTGGCGTACTCTTTAGCTCATCTTTCTTCCACTCTGTCCAACCGCTCTGGGCGGCCATCGGCATCGCCTATAACTGGCTGGTCCTGGCCTTCAGTCAAATCGTGGTTATTATCGTGACCCCTCTCTTCTGGCTGATTACCTGGCTTTTGCCCCACGGTTCGTCCAATACTTCCAATCTGACTGCGCCTAAGGGACCCATTCAGAACTCCGTCAGACACGTATCAAGTCTTTCGCCTGCCCCTGCCCTGGTCCTGGCTATCAAGATCTTGTTGCCTGTACTTGTCTTAGCGCTTCTCTGCCTGATGATCTATCTGATCCTGCGCGGACGCACTCGTCTGCGCATCGTGTTGAAGCGCAAGAGTAACGATACACACGAGAGTATCTGGTCCTGGCAGCTTTTCTGGCAGCAGTTTAGCCTCTTCTGGCGCACACTTTTCGGACGGCTACTACCAACACCTCCCACCCAGGAGGCGCAGTCACAACTCGTCAGCGAGGCCAACCTCGCTCCCCAGGCACGCACTATTCGCGAAGTCTATCGCGCTCTCTTGCAAAGGGCCGCCATCCTCGGACACGTACGCAAAAGGGATGAGACACCCTACGAATTTCGCCAACGCCTGGACGAGACTATGCCCGCCAGTGAACCGCAATTAAGCACCATCACCGAGGCCTACACGCTGGTGCGCTATGGAGGTACTATTCCAGATGAAGGTGAGCTACAGGGAATACAGCAGCGCTGGCGCGAACTCGACGAGAAGTGGCATACAACCTGAAAACTTGCAACACCTGAAGACATCTGCTATAGTGTCTGTACACAACAGGACTCCCACAGGCTGGTAGGGGACGGCAGTCCCATTGAAGCGGGAGTGCAGAGGGCGGCAACCCTTTGCCGGGACTTGGGCTGTCCCCAATAATTTTTTTATTATATTATGCATATTTTGCCTCCGACAAAACATGCAAAACGCGAGTGCAGAGAGACTCTCTCTGCTACCTTCATGTCTATGGGCGGGGATCGCCAGCCAGAAGCTGGCAAAAATACCCTCACCTATCCACGTAGAATACACTTGTCTGGACAAGCGTATCATGAAGAGTATATACTATATAGAGGATGAACCAGATCTTTGAGACAGGGGACTCAGCCGAGAAGAGATCTTCTAGGGAATGTTGTCCCTCTCAAAAAATCTGGTGAAAATCGAGATTAGTGAGGAGTTAGTACGCGGTATGGTCACCGCACGCAAGGCAGGTAGATCTGTCCCAGAGCCGCCTCTCAGGCAGGCTGATGCGATTATTCATGGAGATACAGTGCTGGTGAACTGGCTGGATTTCTACTGGCAGAAGTTACACCTTCCCTCCCATGAACTCAGCCATCTGGCAATCACCCAGGATCGCCATGAGTTTGCCCGCTGGACCGGCAAACGTCTGAATACTATGGCTTTAGGTTGTTATTGCTATCTACCCGTCCCTCTGGCCGCTCGTCGTGCGCGGCTGGCTCATCTTCCCACCTCCAGTGAACTTCGCTCGACTTCAGCGCATCGCCATCTGATCTTTATCGAACCCGATATGCAGCCACGTTCAATCGAAGTCACCATCGCACACGAACTTATACACCTAGCCGACCGGGTCAACGGGACTCCACGTCGCCACCACCACCACGGTTATGACTCGATTGCCGCCGATGAAGCGGCGATTACGGGGTATAGTCTGGAGGTTTTGCGCCAGTTGCTCAGTGAGGAGAGTCTGCACCGTGAGAAGCAGCGCCGCGCTCGCCGCCCTATTCGCTATCACTACGAATGTCCGATCTGTGGGAAAGAATATCCACGTACGCGCCGCTATTCACAGGCCGTCTCGTGTAGTAACTGTGATAAAAGGTACAACCCTCACTTTCTCTTACGCCTGAAAACCGAGTAGGTAGCTCAGACCAAAAGCTAATCCGCGAGTTTTCAAATCGCAGGATTCTGTTGCGCTTCTTTTCCCACTTACACGCCCTTTTTATAGATGAGTGAAATCAGGCTGTGGGCAAGTCGTCCACAGCCTGATTTCACTCATCTAGTGATTGGGGTAGGGTTGATGCGATAGAAAATGGCCTCTTCGCAAAAACATAGCATTCGCCAATAGCATCTTTAATGGGGAGTGGCGTAGCTGTGCAGGCTCGGTACGAGAAAACTCACACCGTAGTAGGTGAATAGGGTGGCCACAAAACCTAGTGCCAGCAACCAGGCAACGCGCTTTCCACGCCACCCGCGAATGCCGCGAGCGTGTAGATAGACCGCGTAGATCAGCCATGTTACCAGTGCCGAGGTTTCTTTCGGGTCCCAACTCCAATAGTGGCCCCAGGCATAATTGGCCCAGTACGCGCCGATGATCAGCGTCAGGGCCAGCAGTGGGAAGCCCGCGATTACTGCTCGATAGCCCAGTGCGTCGGCTGCTTCGCTCGAAGGCAACCAGCGGAAGCGCTGGCCCTCATCGCCCTGGATCAGCATGATCAGGCTCGCGCCAAAGGCGACGCAGAAGAGTGCGTAGGCGAAAATGGCTACAGAGACGTGGACGGTCATAATCGTTTTATCTTGTAGCGCGGGTATCAACGCCTGTGAGTCGTTGATCATGTTGTAGGTGATGCCTAGATAAAGGGCCAGACCCAACGTGATGATGGCCAGTACACCGATGTAGAGTCCCCACGCACGCACCCGCTCGTGGAAACGTGCTTCGAAGACCAGATAACAGATAAGGAGCGCGGTGGTGAAGCTCATGCTAAATTCGTAGAGATTGCTCCACGGCGCGTGCTGCTCGACAATTGTGCGCAGGACCAGGCCTAGAAAAAACGCGAAGACGGCCAACCAGCCGAGCGCCGATCCTACGCGGCCAATCGCGATCAGACTGCGGTTGAGCGGAATTGGCTCTTCGCCGTCGGGCTGTTCGTGCAGGATCACTTCGCTGCGCACCAGGGTTGCCACGCCACCGTTCGCGTTCGCCTGGGCCGCGCTCTGATCGGCTCTGCTGCTTTTGCGGTTAAGTGCGACCTCCCTGGCTAGCTTCCCGGCGAGTCGCGCTGATCCAAGCGTGTACGAGAAATAAGTCAGAGACATAACGACTACCAGACCTATACCCGCGATCATAAAGTCCTGAGAAATGGTCGCCAGACCTCCCGGAGTGGCCGTTGCGGCCAGGGACAGAATATACATGTTCAACCTCGATGTTATGAAAACATAGTCTCTAGTGCTCTGTTCCTCTTAATGCCGCCTACGGCGGCGAAGAGGGCATTAGCGCAAATTTTAGCAGAGGGACATCCTCTGCACTCCTGTTATGCCTGTTTCGCCTCCGGCAAAACATGCATAACGAAAGAAAAAGGTTGTTGGGGACACCCCAGATTACCTGTCCCCCAGACAGGGTGCCGGTTAAGGGCAGCAGCCCTTAACCATCCCGCCGGGGGACAGCCCCTTGTATCCTCGCTTTGCAAAGCAGGGGAACAGTCCACTAGTATGCAGCATACATTTTAAAGGGAATAGTAGCTTGACAGATAGTAGCATTACTGTCAGATTTGTGCAAACTTCGTCGGCAGGCTTCTGGCTTGTGATCCCCCACCCCAGGGTTTTGAGATCGGGTTGTGAGCGTGGCGGCGGTCGCTGCCACGCTCACAACCCGATCCTATGTTTTGGGGATGCGGGGCTACTCGGCAAGAATTGGGATGGACTTGCGGCCTGGGGCTTTGTGAGCATATAATAACTTTCGCGTTCAAGGCGTCTCTGGTGATCTGTCAGGGTGTGTTGGTTTTCTGCCCTGGTCGTCTGGGGACTGTTTGGTCTTCGCCTGGAATGCTCTGTATGATTTGCGGGGATTGTTGCGATGTCTTTACCACCTATCTTATCGTATATACAGGCGCGTCCATTGTTGGAGGCGCGTAAACGTGGGGAAACGCTCTGTGAGACGACTCTCGACCTGGGTCTGACTACGACGAGCGTTACGCTGTGGTCGGATGGGGTTGAAATGCCGGCTGGCTTCCGTCTGGAATGGCCCGACGTTGAGAAGATCAGCCATTCGGAGGTCAATTGTTATCGCGTCAATGATGACGGTATTCAGGCGATCCAGGTTTTCTCGGAAGAGACCAGCCGCGTGTGTAGTCTGATGCCTACGCGTGGCGCTCCAAGCATGCTGATCGCTGGTTTTGTCATGCACCGCATCAAGGACACCGATCCCTGGCAGGATACGCGCAGCAAGATCGCGGCCATCGCTCCACTCGCGGGCAGCGTGCTGGACACTACTACGGGTCTGGGCTATACGGCGATCATGGCCGCGCAGACCGCCGAGAGCGTGACGACAATTGAACTCGATCCGGGCGCTCAGGAGATGGCTCGCTGCAATCCGTGGTCGCAGGATCTCTTTCAGAATCCGCGCATTACGCAGGTGATGGGCGATGCTTATGAAGTTGTGACGACGCTCGAAAGCGGCAGTTTTAACGCGATTATCCATGATCCTCCGACCTTTAGTCTGGCTGGCGAACTGTATTCGGGTGCGTTCTATCGTGAACTCTATCGGCTACTTAAACGCGGTGGGCGGCTCTTTCATTATGTGGGCGATCCTCAGAGTAAGGCCAGCGGCGGTGTGACGCGTGGCGCACTCAGGCGTTTGCAGGAGTCGGGCTTCGCACGCGTTGTCCGCCACGCCGAAGCTTATGGGGTTGTCGCCTATAGATGATGAGCGTGGGTCCATTTCCTAGCCTGAGGTCCCTGGAAGCCAGGAGGTCAGTCGGGGGCTTTAGCCGCTCCGTGCTTTTGCGCGAATTGCGGGCTGTGTCCGAGCTTTCGCACAAGACCCATGACGAGCGCGAGGCGGCGCGGCAGGTAGTCGAGTTCGATATATTCGTCGGGACTGTGCGCGTGTCCGCCGCCTGCGCCCAGACCATCGAGGGTGGGAACGCCGACCCATGAAGAGGAGTTGGCATCGGATGCGCCGCCGCTGCCGACATCCTGGATCTCCAGGCCCAACTCTGCACCAGCCGCTTTCACGAGGTCGATAAGTGGGGTGTTCTGCGCGTTGCGCTCAAAGGGCTGACAGCGCATCTCGCCGCTCAGCTTGACGCGTGTGCCGTCCAGGATATGCTGGGTGGCGAGATCGCGCATCGCCTTCTCGACGGCTCTGATGCCCGCCTGGTCGGTGGCGCGTACGTCCAGTTCGCACGTGGCGTAGTCGGGGACTATGTTGGTGCGTTCGCCGCCGCGAATGGTGCCAACGCTGACGGTTACGCCGGGGATGGTACCGTTGATTGCATGAAGTTTCTGTACCTGGCTGGCCAGTTCAAGGATGGCGTTGCGCCCGAGGTGCGGTTCGACGCCAGCGTGCGCTGAGCGACCCCAGACCTCGACCCTGTAGATGCCCGAACCCTTCCGCGCCGAGACAACCGTATGCTCTTTCCGACCTGGCTCAAAGACCAGCACCGCGTCGTGCTGCACGGCCAGCTCTTTGATCAGTTCTTTACTGGCTGGCGAACCAATCTCTTCGTCGCTGTTGCAGAGAAAGGTGACGGACTGATAATTGTCGGCACCGCTTTCGATCAGGAGGTGGAGCGCGTACATGCCGAGCAAGACCCCCGATTTCATATCCAGCACGCCCGGACCGGTCGCAATATTTGCGCCGTCGCGCTTACCCAGAGCAAAGGGTCTACGCTCTACCTCGCCCTCGGCAAAGACGGTGTCCAGGTGGCCGATAAAGAGCAGACGCGGACCCGCAAGGTTGCGTCCCTTGCGCGTGGCGATCAGGTTATCGCCGTATTGCTCCTGGTGCTCCAGACGCGTGAGAAATTCCCACTGTTGAAAGCGTGAGTCCAGGTAGGCTCCCACGCGATTGATGCCTGCGGGAGTATATGTACCTGAGTCGATATTAACGATGGCCTGTAGGTCGGCGAGGTATGTGTCCATGATGTGCTGTGCCTTGATGAGGTCGTTTGTCTGATCCATTCTGCCCCTCCTATTTCTATTTCTCTATTCTTTGTTTTTATTGTACACCCTGCAAAAAAACTCTTCAGTAGGTTTTTTGGCAAGCCGCAGGCTTGTAGTTGACCCCTACCCTGATTGATGATTCTATTGGCGAATTCTTCGCGCTTCTTTTCCCGCCCGCCCGCCCATTTATAGATTGGGGGTGGGGTCGACGCGACAGAAAATGGTGTCTTCGATACACAATATCATTCCTCTCTTATTAGTGGAGGGACAGGGCAAGCCCTGCTTGTGAGATGGTGGAGGATGGGCATCTGGTGGGTGTAGTTAGTTTAGGGGAAGTTTTCTCGTTATATAGACGGGAGAGCGGAATGCCCCTCGAAAAAATCGTGAGAAGAGGCTTTTGGTATGGTCAACTCGCGCTATTGGATGCATTGTTGGCGGAAGAGGCCGGGCGGCTTGCTGGTCTGTGCGCTGCTATATTGTTGTTTGCTGATCCTGTTGAGTGGCTGTGTGTCTCTGTTGGGTGGGGTGCCGACTGCGACACCGCTAGTGCTTGCGAAGGTGTCGCCTGCACCCACGCTTGCGCTGACGCCGACTGCGTTGCCTTTAAATACTGATGCTGAGGTGGCTCAGGCGTTGGTGCAGAGGATGAGTCTTCAGCAGAAGCTGGGGCAGATGGTCATCTCTGAGTTTTATGGGGCGGAGCTCAATAGTGATCTGACACAGATGGTCAAGACTAGTCAGATCAGTGGAGTCTTGATCGAGAACGGGAATGGCAACGCTCAGACGCGGGCGCAGTTGGTCAAGTTAAATGCTGATATGCAGGCGGCAAGTTCGATTCCGTTGTTTATCAGTACCGATTTTGAGGGTGGAGCTGTCAATGAACTGCGTCGGATTACAGGCGAGCGGAATTCGGAGACGCAGATCGGGGCCACGGGAGATCCTCAGGTTGCCTATAACGCTGGCAAAAGTGCGGCCAGCGACCTGACCGCGCTCGGCTTGAATGTAAATTTTATGCCGATTGTCGATGTATTGACCAACGCGAACAATCCGGGTCTCGTCGATCGTACCTTTGGCAGCAGCGCGGCGCTGGTCACCAGCATGGGGCAGGCGTACCTCAAAGGTCTGACGGCAGGTGGTATCATTGGTAGCCTCAAGCATTTTCCTGGGCTTGGCAGTGCCAGCGTCGATCCACACAAGTCGTTGCCCTATATGGATCGCAGCGTGGCCACCATGAACGCGGTTGACTTTGTGCCGTATCGCACGATGATCAACGAAGGCATAGTGCCTATGGTCATGGTCACACATATTTTAAACCCGCAGCTTGATCCCAAGCTGCCCACCTCGCTCTCGCCGAACGTTATTACGGGTTTGCTGCGCGACCAGTTGGGCTTCAAGGGAGTGATCATCAGCGATACTCTGTGGATGGGTGGGATCAGCAACACGTACAATCTTTCGCAGGCGGCGGTGCTGGCAGTTAACGCGGGAACGAACCTCTTGCTGGGTCCGCGCGGACTTCAGGAGACGCAGACCATGATTGCGGGTCTGGCCCAGGCGGTTAACAGCGGGACGATTGCGCTGGCTAAGATCGATGCTTCAGTGCAGCTTATCCTTGCCATGAAGCTGCACTATAAGGTTCTGACGCGGACGCAGGCCCTACAATTGCTGGCGCAGGGAACGGCAGGACCGACCACGCAGAGAGGCGCTTGGATTGGTATGCTAGCCTATGGACTTTCCGTAGCCGATTGCAAAGCAGAGAATTTAAGAGGACATATCCTCTAGTGCTGGTTGGGAGCTTGCTGTCCCTGGCAGACCCGTTTTAAGTAGCTTTTGTGGAATTTATAAAATTGCAATGTGCCACTTGACTCTGATGGATCGGATATGTTACCATTAATGTATGAGCAAGATTACCCCTTGTCGAGAAGGGCAAGAAAAGATTGCGCACCTTCTCGCTGAACGCATACCGGAGACACGTCTCTCGCATGTGCTCGCCGCATAAGCCTGGCACCTTTGCTTATGCGGCGGAAAGTAGTGCCGATATGAGCGCCCGCGTTGGGTAGGCTTGTAGAGTTTTTTGTGCTCTGCGAGCGGCTGTTACAGACAGTCCCGACCCGTTGGCGCAGGAATATCCTGTCACCACTTGCTTTCCTCCCGCCTGCTCACTTCGTTTCCCGCTACTCTCAACTGCATCGGCTGCTGCCAGGAATCCACGCTAAACGCATTTTTGATTCGTAGTTGAACCCTGTCTTCTTTCACGCGAGGATTCTCTTGAAATGACTATGAATAAGTTACCCGCCTCAGAGATTGTGCTGGTGCCAGATGTCTCTAGGGTGAACTGGCAGCGCTGGTTATGGGCTTTCGATGTGCATAACCTCTCGACCAATATGCTTTTTACCGGCGCAATCTGGATGATCTACCTGGCAGATCGCGGGTATAGTCCACTGGCGTTGGGACTTTTCGAGACGCTTTTCCATCTTGCGAAGTTTCTCACCGAGGTGCCAACGGGCATCTTTGCCGACATGCTGGGTCGGCGCAAAAGCTTGATGCTCTACTGTCTACTGACCGCCGTAGAGACGCTGCTTTTCCTGGTCCCTGCTGTGCCGCTGATTGCGCTGAGTTTTATCATCTCCGGCACCGCCTACGCTTTTCGCGGGGGAGCCGCTGAGGCGCTGCTGTGGAATATCGCTGGCAGCGCCGAGCCAGACAACCAGACGCAGAGATACAGCCGCATGGTCAGTCGCATGTATCTGCTGGCGATGCTTGGCGAATTCATCGGCACGACGACCGGCGGATATCTGAGTACGCTCCTGCTGGTCCTGCCGTTTCTGCTGCGTAGCCTCTGCGCCTTGCTGGGGATAATTCCACTCCTGTTTATCCCAGAGCAAAAGATTGCCGCGAGCGAACGGACCAGCGCGTTGCTGCACCTGGGTAAGGGCTTGCGTGCGGTCTGGCGTTCGCCGACGCTGCTGGGCCTTTTACTGATTGGCGGACTGTGCGAGAGCTGCTGGCAGACGATTGCATTCTTCTATCAACTTTACCTGCACAACCAGGGTCTTTCGTTGGCGGAGGTTGGTTTGATCGTCGGCATCGGCTCGCTCTCCAGCTTCGCTTTTACCGCGCTTGCGCCGCACGTTATGAACAGATTACGGACTGGCTGGTTGATTGCCGTTTTTCTGGCGTGGGAGATACTGGCTTTCTGGCTGATGAGTTTGCCGCAGACGTGGTTGGACCTGATTGGATATCTGCTTTTCTTCCAGGCTGCGATCTCGATCTTGCTGCCAGCGTTCAGTACATACATCAACGAACGCAGTCCTGAGGCCCAGCGAGCGACGGTACTCTCGCTCCAGACAGGCATGTTTAGCGCGGCAATGATAGTACTCTTTCCGCTGTTTGGTCTTGGAGTGAGCAGTATTCCTTATAGTACGGTGATTCGCTGGACCGCGCTTGTGCTGTTGGTCGGCACGCTGGTTGTGCTCTGTTTCGTTGTGCTGCTGCGCCAGGTGAGAGGCGAGCATTGATAGGTTTCGGGGGCGCGAACAGAGCGGCCCTGGATGGATAGAGAAGAGAGAGAAGGAAAAAGATGTTACAGGCAAGTCTGGCGAAGGTTTCAAAAGATTTCGGTGGCAATCCCGTCCTGCACGAGATAGACCTGGAGATCATGGACGGCGAGCGGATCGGACTGGTCGGCGAGAATGGTGGCGGCAAGTCGACGCTTATGAAGCTGCTGGCGGGGCGGGAGCTACCAACCAGCGGGAGCGTCTCGCGGAGGCGCAATTTAACTCTCGGTTACCTGACGCAGGAGGCCGACCCGTTGCAGAGTCATTTAAGCGTCTTTGCAGTCGTTTCGGCCGCCTCGACCGAATTGCAGGGTCTACCGGCCAGACTGAGCGCCTTGGAGGCACAGATGGCCGATCCCGCGATTGCCGGAGATCCTGTGCGCATGGAGCGTGTACTGACCGACTATGGAAGAGTGCAGGAACGTTTTGAAGCGCTGGGAGGTTACACGCAGGAGCACCGCGTCGAAACGGTCCTGGCTGGTCTGGGCTTTGGACCCGCGTGGTACGAGATCGAGGTTGGCCTGTTGAGCGGTGGCGAAAAAAAGCTGGTCAACCTGGCGTGTATTCTGCTGCGCCAGCCCGATCTCTTGTTGCTGGATGAGCCGGACAACCATCTCGACCTGGAAGCGAAGGCGTGGCTTGAGCAATACATTCGCACCTATCCTGGCACCGTCCTGATCATTTCGCACGACCGCCAGACGCTCGACCACTCGGTCAAGAAGATTTACGAGATCGAGGATGGCAGTATCTCGGCTTATGCGGGCAATTACAGCTACTACTTTGAGGAGCGGCAGCGCCGGTTGCTCAAACAATACGAGACGTACACGTTGCAACAAGACGAAATCAAGCGGCTTGAGTTTAGCATGTACCGTCTTAAAGAGTGGGCAAATCTCAACCCGAAATTCGCTGGGCGGGCCGAAGACATGGTCAAGCGGATCGAGCGCCTGAAAGAGAGCGGAGTCAATAAGCCGATCATGGATCGCGACAAGATCCGCGTCAACCTGGAGGCCGAGCGCAGCGGGAAAAAGGTATTGGAGGTGCGCGACCTGGGTCAGATTGTCGAAGGGCGAGTGCTCTTCGAGCCATTTGACCTGACCATCCTGTACGGCGAACGCGTCGGTATTGTCGGGGCCAACGGTAGCGGCAAGACTACCTTGCTCAGAACCATGCTCGGCATAATCCCGGCGGCGACCGGCGAAGTTAAAGTTGGAGCGAGCGTTGTATCGGGCTACTACGCGCAGGAACAGGAGACCCTGCCCTTTGAGAGCACGCCGCTCGACTTCGTGCGTCGTCTCAAAGCAATGACCGAACCACGAGCCATCAGCTTCTTGCGCGGTCTGCTCTTCTCATTGGACGACATGCACACGCCCATTGCGCGTCTGAGTGGTGGTGAGAAGAGTCGTTTGCAGATCGCCAGATTGATGCTCGCCGACGCCAACTTTCTCTTGCTCGACGAGCCGACCAACAACCTCGACATCGCCTCGACCGAGGTCCTGGAGGCCGCGCTTGAAGAGTTTGAGGGTACCATCCTGACGGTTTCGCACGATCGCTACTTTCTCGACAAGATAGTCAGCAGGATAGTCGCAATCGGTGCGGATGGTCAAGTGCGCCTGTATCCAGGCAACTTCTCCTACTATTATGAGAAGAGCCACGCCTGGTAGCTTGTTCCATGCTTGCGATCCCTCACCCATAAGCATGAAGTTAGCAGAGAGGTGCTCTCTGCACTCCTGTTTTGCGTGTTTTGCCGGAGGCAAAACACGCAAAACAAAAGAAAAAGGTTGTTGGGGACACCCCAGATTACCTGTCCCCCGGACAGGGTGCCGGCAAAGGGCTACCGCCCTCTGCACTCCTGCTTCACTTCATGCCTATGCATGCTTGCGATCCCCACCCCAGGGTTTTGGGATCGGGTTGTGAGCGTAGAGGCCGCCGCTTCCATGCTCACAACCCGCTTCTTTGTTCAGGAGGAGGACCATACGTCGAGCATTGAATAGCCCTGAGGTGGAGGTGATGAACCTTTTCTCCATCTGTCCGGTATAGAGTACAGAAGAGTAAACACCCTTGCTCTTCTGTAGTGCTCAACGGATATGGGAGAGGTCATGGTCACCGACGAAGATCTTTTTCGTGCCTAGCAGCACGGCGATGCGGGAGCATTGGAAGAACTTGTCCAGCGATACCATGCCCCTTTACTCGCTCATTTATATCGGGTTCTGGCCGATGCACACCTGGCCGAAGATCTCGTTCAGGAAACATTCTTCAGGCTCATCCGCGATGCGCAGAGCTATTGTTATCCGCGCCCTTTCCGTCCCTGGCTCTACACTATCGCTCACCATCTGGCCAGCCACTATTACACCAGCGCCTATGCTCGCCGTGTCGAACTGCGTGCTCAAATGCCCGCCATTCAGGCTCGCGAACCAGATCCGGCGGAATGGTTTGAGCATCTCGGAAACTGCCGCTATTCTCTCGATCCCACCCGGCACGGTCAAAAGTCGGACGTTCACCGTCCTGCGTCTGCTACGCACTCAGTTGAAGGAGGAAGCCTGCGACATAGGGAGCAAACAAGGAGGACCACATCATGGATAACCGTTTGTTCGATCAGCCTCCCATGCAGGGCGATGAACTCCCTGCTGACCTGCAAGCCACGGCCCTCAGCTATGCAGCCAGCCGGTTCCACGCCCATCCTCAAGCGAGACATCGCGCTTGATCCATACACTACTGACAGAGGTCGCTTTTCAAGCGCAAGACATGCATGAGAAAGGGAACGCCCCCTTCTGGCGTCTTGCTGTGCTAACCCGCTGGCGTGTGTCCTTGCTCGGCCCCTGGTTCTGGATGGCTGGTGTTTTGCTCCTGCTCGTTGGTATCGGGCTTTCCAAGTCTTTTACCGTCTCTGAACTCACCACGTTGCTAATTCTCTTGCTTCCTCTAATTGCGGTGTTTGGTCTGGTCGGCGCGTTACGCACGCCATCGGCGGGATTGCGTGTTGTGGAGGCAAGCTGTCCGGTCACGTTCGTGCAAACCAGCATGAGCCTGGGTCTGGCTCTGCTGGCTTTTGACAGTGTGCTTGGTCTCGTCGCTACGCTTGGCTTCGCGCTGGCGCACTTCGTCCCCTTCTGGAATCTCTTACTGGCCTGGCTGGCTCCGCTGCTGCTGCTCACGGCCATTTCGCTGCCCCTCGCGCTCCTGCGCAGTGTGCGCCTGGCTGCATTGTTTGGGGGTATGCCCTGGCTACTTCTGGGTTTGCTTGCCCTGGCTGAACAAAATGGATCAAGCGATGCAACGCTGTTCTTCTCGCTCCCGCAGGACACACTTTCGTTCGCCTATCAGCAAACGCTATGAGCGCAACCGTTGGGCCTTGCGCGAGTTCTCGCTGCGCATGGAGGCTGGTGTGCTGGGCCTGGTGGGTCCCAATGGGGCAGGCAAGACGACCCTACTCAAGATGCTGGCGACCCTGCTACATCCCACAGAAGGCTCCATTACCTGGAATGGTCAGGATATTCTGCGCCACCCCGAAAGAGTGCGCCGCGTGCTGGGCTACGTCCCCCAGGACTTCGGCGTCTACCCGCAGATCAGTGCGCGGGCGTTGCTGCGCTATCTTGGCGAACTCAAGGGACTGCGCGGGACACAGTTGCGTCAGAGGATTGAAGCGGTGCTGGAGATGGTCGGCCTCTCTGCGGATGCAGACCGGCGCTTAAAGACCTTCTCAGGCGGCATGGTACGCCGCCTCGGCATTGCCCAGGCGCTGCTCAACGAACCACGCTTGCTCGTGCTTGACGAGCCAACCGTGGGCCTCGATCCAGCCGAGCGCGTGCGGTTTCGCGAACTGCTCCCTTCACTTTCCGGCGAACGCACAGTTATTTTCTCGACGCACATCATCGGCGATATCGAGGCGACGGCGACCCACCTGGCGCTGCTCAATCATGGACGCCTGAGCTGGACGGGTACGCCGGAAGCACTGCTGGCGGATGCTGCTGAAGCCGTCTTCACCCTGATAGTTCCCCAGGCCGAATTTGAGCATGTGCGTACAAGCTACCGCGTGAGCAGCGCCATTCCCCGTGGGGGCAACGTTGAGACGCGCATCCTGGCTGCACGTCAGCCTCATCCGCAGGCCATCCGGGCTACTCCCACCCTGGAAGAAGCGTACCTGCTCTTCCAGGAAGCCGTGGAGCTTGAGACTTTCGCTTCCCCCAAGCGGAAGTGAGAGAGCGCAGATCACCGAGGGGCGGCATCTTTTAAGGCGTTTAACCACTTTCACGAATGCCTTGATCGAGTGCAGTAAACGCACGTAAAGAAAGGAAATCTTATGAAGTCTATATCTGAGCCATCCTCGATAGTCAAACGATCGGAGATGTCCGCGCGTGGGCAGCAAGGCTTGCGGTCCCCGCTTACGCTTGGGCTGGTAAGCTGTGGTGCTATCGGAGCGTTCCTCTTTACCGTAACCTACGTGGTGGAAGGCATCACGCGACCTGGTTATGATGCAATGACTCAACCTATTAGCGCACTGAGCCTGGGTCCTGGTGGCTGGGTGCAGCAGGTCAGTTTCGTCATCTTTGGTATTCTACTGATCCTCTCGGCTATTGGCTGGTATCGGTTCCTGGTGCCGGGGCGTGCTGCAATCTGGTTTCCGCTCATTCAGGGCATCAGTGGTCTTTGCCTGATTGGTGCTGGGGTGTTTTCAATGGACCCCTTTCCCGATTACCCACCGGGGTCTACCCTGGCGGCATCGACGATGCATGGGACGCTGCATAGCATCCTGGCGTGGGTGCTGATGCCTACCCTGGAATTGGGCTGTTTTGCCTTTGCACACTACGCGTGCGTACTGCTGCGTTGGCGTGGATGGTTCGTGTACTCGCTGATGACTGGCATACTCATCCTGATCTTTTGGGAAGCATTCATCCTGGGTGCAAACGGAACAATTGCCGGTCTAGTACCGCTTACTGGTCTGACTGAGCGCCTGTCAGCCGGAAGTCATGCACTCTGGGTGAGTTTGCTCGCAATCACGCTCTTTTTGAAAAAAAGAGCCAGCGTCTCC
>DAOTTJ010000024.1:0-5780 GCA_034437695.1 Ktedonobacteraceae bacterium | reverse complement strand
GCAGGCAGTTACAGCAAAATGATACTATATAGGGGGCCTATTATTAACGGACCGGGAAACAACTATGAGGATCGAATGATGCGAGCAAAAACCGCCTCAATTTTTATAAGGTGTAAAAGATGCCGCATGTTAAGAGAGATCTTGCCTCCTTCTTCTCCAAAGTCTTGTTCTCAATCGACTTGAGAAGCGGCTTTACAGCTTATCGTTGTTTCCCGGTCCGTTAATACTCGACCCCCTACTACCGTAAACGGCTATGCCAGGTTTTCAGCCGCAATGCCATCCAGTTAGGCTTCATAAATTAATAAAGCATCCTATATCTTGCTCAGCTCGAAATGGTTCTGCTCGTAGATCTCGACCAGGGGACATTCGCCAGGAGCTGGCCAGCAGCGGATGAGCGCGTAGAGCAGGAGGCTCTGCACTGGCTTGAGTAGCATGCCAATAGTAGAAGAAAGACGACCAGGCGCTTCACCTGGTCGTCTTTCTATTGCTTGACTGTGCTGGCATTAAATATTATCGGGTCTTGCAGGCAGGATAAGCTCTTTAGGCAACGGGGCTTTCTCTTCTAATAACCGCTTGAAACGTTGGACAATCTTTGATGCAGATGGATAAGACAAATCGAGCATATAGGCGTCAAAATCGAGATCAAGCGTGGTGTCATAAAAAAGTGTTGAGCAAGCATAAATCCACGTTCGCTCACTGCCTGAGTATAGATGCGCTTGATGTACCTTATGGGATATTGCTCTAGCCAGAAATCCATGTAGCGGAGGAGCAATTGAGTCAGCAATTCTGGACGACCAGGTAAGGTTACGGCGTTTGTCACCAACAGTGAGTATGGACCTGGATCGTTATAAGAGCGGATTTCATCTGCCTGGATACTCGACTCTTTGCGCTTGCCAGTCAGGATATCTAAAATTAGTGGCTCATCGAGCGGAAGCACCTGGAGTTCTGCAAAACAGTCTTTTCGATCATCTGAGAATACGCAGAGCGTGAGCTGGCCATTATTTTTGCGCCAGGATTGATAGACGACTAATTCTGCAATGTCTACTTGTTCTCCGTAAAGCTGCTGTGAGAGCCTCAAGCCAGCACCAGCGTCAAGCACACCTGACCAATCAATTATTTCCTGCTTTTCTTCTTGTGCCTGGTTTTGTTTGCGGCTCCGGCCCTTAAGTTTGATAATATCTGGTACAAAATATTCATGATCGCGTGTGCCAAATCCATCGCGTATCTGAACATGGCCAGCACGAACATGATAAGAGAATGTATTCGCTTTCATGTTGCCAGCAAGTTGTAAAGCCTCTTGTAACAGTACCCACCTGCCCTCACTCATATTTAGCCTCCATTGGTCTTAATCGCCTTATTCTATCACGCTTTGGACAGAATACAAGTCAGTTGTACTAAATCAAACGCACTGGTCCACACGTCAAAAAATTTGGTACAAATCATATTAACTTTTGGCATTATTTGGTTTTATACTGGTCTAAGTGTTACATACACACGTTGGGTAGCGAAAGGAAGGTGTTCTTGATCACGCAAGCGGATTTGAAGCTGCTGCTGAAGAAGGGGTGAAATGCGCGAGACTGACATGAAGTGCAAAGTGGTCCTGTAGAGCTTCCGTGGTTACTTTCTTCTTTTTTCCTATAACCAGGCTTTATTCCTTATACCATCAGATTTTTACTCAGATATACTCGCGGCAGAAAACTCGTGGCAGAAAATGCCATCTATTGCGAGATATACATTTCTGTCGAGTTAAAAGAGGAAAGCGACTTAAATAATACACAAGAACTCAAAATGATTTCTTGTGTATTATTTAGCATAAAAGTACTTCTTTGTATGGCTTCACTTGCTCGTAGCCCAGGAAACTGCTATGTTGAGACGAAAGCGATCAGCGGTTGAAGACACATCCCGGTTTGAGCCAACGCTGGTGCGAAAGAAAACATGGATGGGTAGAGATCTATGAAACGGCAGTGGGATATCGAAGAACTTATTGAACACTTTACATTCATTTCAGCCGGTTGTACGTGCGCTGGAAGTGATCAAACGATACATCGGTACTCCTGGTGTCTGGTATCCAGTCGAAGAAACGATCCCCCTTGACGGGGTGGTACCCCCTATGTGGGAGGCGCTCGTTGTCGAAAAGGATAAAGAGGGAGAGCAGCGCATCAACCGAGTCAACTACGAACTCTGCGTCCTGGAAGCGCTGCGGGATGGTTTGCGCTGCCGGGAGCTGTGGGTGGCCGGTGCCAACAAGTATCGCAACCCGGACGATGATTTGCCGAAAGATTTTGAGGAAAAGCGGGAAGAATACTACCAGGCGTTGGATCAGCCGAAGAAGGCGCAGGACTTTGTTGATACCCTCCAGCGCCAGATGATTGCAGCGCTTGAATCGTTGGACCGAGCTCTGCCTAAACTGGCTCCGAAAGTTCGCTTGTCAGATGGTAAATGACATCCGAAGTGAGCGGGTTTTGCCCTCCGACATGAGCATTTGCCCTCCAATGTGAGCACCGGGACAAAGGTTCCTGAGAAAAGCGCTCCGCATCTGGTATACTCCTTCTGAAATGTGTAAATGGACATCATTCCGATAGTTGTGGAAAGGAAAGGGTTTTCAAAGCGAGAGAGTTGATAAGGATGAGTGTTTTATGACAGAAATGCAGAGGTATACCAATCCAGTTCTGCCAGGATTTCACCCTGATCCAAGCATTTGCCGGGTCGGGGACGAGTATTATCTGGTGACGAGTAGTTTTGAATATTTTCCCGGCGTGCCGATCTTTCAGAGTCGAGATCTTCTTCACTGGCGGCAGATCGGGCACTGCCTGACGCGTGCCAGCCAGGTGCCGCTGGCGGGTATTGCCAGCTCACAGGGCATTTTCGCGCCGACGCTGAGGTATCATGCCGGGCGCTTTTATCTGGTTACCACGAATGTGTCTGCAGGTGGAAATTTTGTCGTGTCCGCAGAGAATCCCGCCGGTCCGTGGTCCGAGCCCATCTTCTTTCAACAAGGGGGCTTTGATCCGTCGCTCTGCTTTGATCAGGGACAGGTGTATCTCACCAGCGCCGAGCCAAAGGAGCCGCAAGGGATTGTGCAGTGCGAAGTTGATCCAGCCACTGGCCAACAGTTGACGGAGACCCGTATGATCTGGCGCGGGACTGGCGGGCGCATGCCAGAGGGACCGCACCTGTATCATCTGGGCGAGTACTATTACCTGATGATTGCCGAAGGAGGGACGTCCTACGGGCATATGGAAACGCTCGCCCGGAGCACAAGCCCATGGGGGCCATTTGAGTCCTGCCCGCACAATCCTATCCTGACACACCGAGATAGGGAGACCAACCCCATTCAGGGTGTCGGTCATGCGGATCTGGTGGAGGCCCATGATGGGAGCTGGTGGCTGATCTTTCTGGGTGTGCGTCCACAGCATGGCCAGTATCATCTTGGCCGGGAAACGTTTCTCGCTCCAATCTCCTGGACGCCAGACGGCTGGCTCCAGGTTTCTCCAGAGAAGACGGTCACCCCCACCATGCAAACGGCAACCCTGCCAGCCCATCCCTGGCCGCAGGAAACGTTCCGCGATGATTTTGACACACCCGAACTCCGTTTCTGCTGGAATTTCCTGCGCAATCCTGATCCCACGAGTTGGTCACTGACAGAGCGTCCCGGCTGGTTGCGCCTCTCTGGTTCTGCCTTGACTCTGGATGACCTGGCCTCACCGGCTTTTTTGGGGCGGCGTCAGGAGCATTTTGTCTGTCGCGCCAGCACCCGCCTGAGCTTTCTCCCAACCTGGGATGGAGCTGAGGCTGGCTTGACCGTTTTGATGAACGAGCAGCATCACTACGAAATTGCCCTCACTCGCCTGGCTGGCCAACGCACGATCATTGTGCGTCGGCGCATTGGCGACCTTTGTGCCATTGTCGCGAAAGCGCCAGTCGATGCTGAAGTACTCGAATTAAGTATCCAGGCTGATACCGATACGTACACATTCGCCTGCACCTTGCCTGGCCAGAGCGAGCGTACCCTGGCCACTGGCCGGGCGCGTTATCTGGGGAGTGAAGTCGCGGGAGGCTATACGGGCGTCTATTTTGGCGTCTATGCCACCAGTTGCAGCCAGGAACGGAGCGCCCTGGCTGATTTCGACTGGTTCGAGTATCGGCCCATGCTGTAGAGATAAAAGAGTCATACTCTCCCTCTCTATTCCCGGACAACGAGGATTCGGCGACTGCCAACACTATTTGGGGTATTGACAACTTTCTCTGATGAGATCCTAGATGTGAAGCGGTTTGCTCAAGTACATCGGTTGAAGTCGCTCACATTGGAGGGCAAGTGCTTACGTCGGAGGGCAAAACACGCTCACTTCGGATGTCATTTACCACCAACAGCAAGCCAGGTGACGATTAGACTGTTCGGAGTCCCCAGAGACTTTGCAACCTTGCTCGGTTTGCTGACGACTTAAGGGTGAGTATGGAGAACAGGTCTGTGCCGCGACATCTGAGAAGTCTTCTACCTGATCTGGATACCAAGGCGTTCCAGAAGGTTCCGGCTCAACTCTGCTCGATATTTGATGGGTTTCTTCTCAGGACCATGGGAATCTGAACCGGAACTGGTCAGTAACCGATGGGTCTGGGCATATTCCCGATACATGACTATCTGCTCAGGTGTGTGGGCAGGGTAATAGACCTCTAAGCCATCAATGGGAATCTCCCTTCGCAGTTCATCCAGCAAGTGGGCATCATAACGGGTAAATCCATCGCCTCGTCCAGGATGGGCGATGAGACAGACCGCCCCACTACGGTGAGCTGCATCGCAGACCGAAGCCAGGTCGTTGGTGGCCCAGAAGAACCCTGCATCTGTGATCATCTTGCCAGCAGATGGTTCTCCTGCTCCGTCGCCCAGTGTTTTTAAGAGGGCCACCAGGGCGTGTGGTTGTTGCGCACTCGGTTTTGCCAGGAGGGCATCCAGTTCGTGTGGCTTCGGAAAGGAGATCCCGATCTTGCGGAGGTTCTCACAGACCTCCCTGGTGTTCTCTCGCTGGCGGCGCGCAATAGCTTGTGCCAAATCTTGCAACGCATTCTGTTCCGGATCAAACCCGTAGCAGAGCACATCGGTCAGTTCATCTCTCCACGAGGTACTCATTTCCACGGCAGTCAGGAGTGGAAGCTGTTTCTCCACCGCTAGGTTTTGCAGCGCGGCAGCGGTGTCTACACGATCATGATCGGTGATAGCGACCAGACCAAACTGTTCGCGTACCAGGTAGTCGATCAATTGTTCAGGGGTCCATATGCCATCGCTGAAGGTGGTATGCATCTGGAGATCAATAGCAGCGTCAGCGGCCAGGACAACAGGGAAAGTGAATGGTTTCATGAGCGAATCCTTTCAATGTCAGCCGATCGATGCGGTTATCTGAAAATCTCTGTTTCTGTATCCGACATGGATATATCATCGATGGATATATTACCCTTGCCTGGATAGCTTGTCAACCAGCCGCGTGATAAGCCCATCCCTTACCGTTCTTCAACCTCGTTGCGCAATTCGTGGGCAACTCCAGGTCGCGAGCGTGACAGAAGGCGAGGCGTCACAGTTATGCAGCAGTGACCAGGAGCCGGATGTCACAGCGCGCAGCTCGCGGCAGTTTTGTGACAGGCGACCAGCGGTCACACGTCAGAGAAATGGCATCATTCCCCGCGTTCTCTGCTTCTACAAGCGATCTTTCATCCTATTCTTCTATCGTTCTACAACGCATCTTGCTTCATTCTACGACCCTTCTTTACGCCAGGAAAGATCGATAGTA
>DAOTTJ010000023.1:0-8214 GCA_034437695.1 Ktedonobacteraceae bacterium | reverse complement strand
TAGGCAGATACGATACTTTCTAGATAATCTACAATTATATATATCTAAATTAATAAAATATAGCGTTCTTTATTTTAGATAGTTCTAGTATATAGCCTCATTCATAGTAGAAAATTCGTCCTTAATCATTGCAATTTGACGATTTTTCTTGTACTCTTGCATAGAGACTCACCAGATAAATATTATTCTCTTTGGAGAAAAGAGCCTCTATAACAGCATAGCTTGTTCAATAGATTGGAGCATCTTTTATGTGGAAATCTACACGCGCCGCCCGGCTCTTGTTGCAGATTTGCCGTATACGTTCATTGATGCGTATGCCTGCTCACTACACGCTTCCACCCCTGGCACTTCTCGTCGATGGCGAGAATGTCTCGGCAGAGTTCGCGGTTCACCTGTTAGCTGCGGTAGGCGACTTTGGTGGTGCGACCATCCGCTATGTGTATGGCAACTGGAGCCACTCGACGCTCCATCCCTGGGTTGCAGCGGCGAGCCGCTATAGTTTTCGCACGATGCACTATGCGCATCCTGTGTCGGGGAAAAATGCTACCGACATCGCGCTCACCGTCGACGCGATGGCACTGTTCGCACAGGGCATCCGTCACTTCTGCGTGGTCAGCAGCGACACAGACTATATTCCGCTCATACGGCATCTGCGCCATTCGGGATGTTTTGTCCTGGGTATCGGGAAAAACGCGACACGTAAAGAGGTAAAAGATGCCTATACCGTTTTTCTGACGACCGAGCAATTGCTCTCTCCAACCGGCAAAGCTCAGCCTCCAATCGTCAACCAGGAGAGCAAAGAACCCGAAGCGATGCCGTCGCTTCCGGTTACCGAAGCTCAGGAGGCTCCAACCGACAGCACGCCATTGGACGGAAAGAAAGAACAACAGCTGCTAGACCTTCTCACCAAAGCATACGCAATGGCCGCCGACAAAGGGAAAAGCGAATGGGTTCCTACAGGCCAGCTCGGAACAATTCTGAAACAGCTAGAGCCTGGGTTCACGCAAAAAACGTATGGGAGTGCCAAACTCAAAGATCTGATTCAGAAATATCCGCAGCTTTTCCAGACGCAGCCACACAAAGGAGGGCAGATCGCAATACGACTCAAACCACAAGAGTAACAAGGCGATACGATGCCAGTGCTTATCCATTAGCAGTGTAAATATCCTCTAACAGTATATCTGTAATCCCTTCGTGGTAAGCCTTTCGCTGCTCTCGCTGCATGCTTACTGTCAGAGTTGAAAAAATTGCCGGGAGATTTTGCAATCCAGCCAGTTCGTTGACGCCAAATGCTGCGCCGCGACGATGAAGCGCGGTCAGATAGGCGGCGGAATCGAAGCGCCAGAGGCGGCAGTTGTGGGGGTAACGTGCAAGGAGATGGCTGGCAATACGCAGTCCTTGTAGATCGAAATCACCACTATAGTGAAGCTGCACCTCTGGCGATGCGTCGATCAGCAGACTGAGCAGGCGCAGTGCGGCAATACTCGGCCAACCGGCAGTACAAACCAGCGTCGGGAGATGCTCTGACTGCGTGGCGGTGGATCGCTGGAGCAAACTATCGACAACAACCTCGAAGACCTGGGGGTTCTCAAAGACATAGACATGCCTGGAAAAAGGCCAGAGTTTTTTCCAGATAAGCAACTGGCGGAGCGGCAAAATCAGGATACGTGCGCCCGCCGAGGTCACAAATGCGTCGCTCTGACCGGACTCGTCCTGCGCCTCTTTGAGTTGAAAGGCCGCGACGGTCGACGAAATGGTATCCAGAAGGATGCCCGCTTCATAGTAGAGGAGGTGTCGCCAGTGATCCTGCTCGCCCGCGTGCGCCTCATCGTCTGGTCGCTCGTTGAGTACCGTCCCCGTTCCGTCGTCCTCCAGCAGACGCAGATCGGTCAAGGCGGTGAGGAAAAGCCGTCCACCGGCTGTATTGAGATCAAAGAAATGCGGGTCGCCGCTGATCCGCAACGCGAAGTGAGAGATCGATTGAAATGCCGAGGGTACAGGTAGTTGCGTGAGTGCCTGCACAACCGTGTGGAGCGTCTGCAAGGTCTGCTCCTGGATAGCAAGCGAGGAGTTTTTGTATTGGCGAAAAAGTGCCTCTCTGCCGTGTTTGCCGTGCGTCAGCCAGGCGCGTCCAGGAGCATCGTCTGGGAGATCCTCGACCAGCGCATCGAGTTTTGCGGCAAATGTCTGTTGAAAAAGGGCCTGCTGCGCTCTCTGTTGCGGTCTGGTGATATGCGTGTGTGCGGGAAAGAGCGCACGCAATAGACCTGGGAAATCGCAGGCAAAGCTCTTGACTAAAGCGACCTGAAAATCGGCCAGGCGCACGGTGAGATCGCTCGATAACGCGAGCGATTTACCGAGGAAACGTGCGATCGCTCGCTGTTCGTCGAATGTACACGCACGCAGGATAACCTGACCTCTGACCTGGCCTTGCTCGATATATTTTGCGTAAAGTGCTGCCATTAAGCGCTCCCAGACCGCTTGCTGGAAAAAGGCCACCGCCTCTGGCAGACGCGAAGCACGCGGTGTCTCCTGCGTCATCGCTCTCTCTGCGGTTCTTGCGCGATTGCCGGGTCATTGCTCCAGAACGCTGGAAAGCCAGCCGCTAACTCCTCGCTTTTCCGACAAAACATGGTGTATTTCACACACGCTGGCAGCTCGGTGCCTTCGCCTGTGACACGCGGCCCGGTCATGATCCACTGAAAGTTTTGCCGGGCAAGAAAGTTGAGCAGTTTTTTGGTATTGGTCGCGCTGACCTTCTCAAAGGCTTCGTCCAGGGCCAGCAGGCGCGGCGCTCCCTTGCCTGCCCTTTCATAGAGAGCTGAGAGGGCGGTAAAGAAGGGGATGTACAGCGCGATATACTGCTCTGCGCCACTTCCAGAGCGAAAAAACTTAGTAGTCAGGTGTTGAACGGTGCCGTTGGCGTGCAGCATATCGATCTCAAATTGAAACCAGCGACGATAATCAAGAATATTGACCAGCGCGTCAGTGAAGGTACTAGTAGTCTGCTGTGAGTGCTGATTTTTAATCTCCTGTTTAAAGGCATCGACCAATTTTTCGATCTCTTCCTGATTAAAAGTCTCGGCCTGCCTGCGCAGAACATCGCGGTAGAGTGCGAGATGACTGCCTGGTCGCAGGGGGTCGTGGGGTCTTACCACCCATTTTAAGCGGTAGCGTTCCTCCATAAACGGCGTGTCGGCCAGAATAGCGTTCATGCGCTCGATCCAGGCCTCGGCATCGGTCAGACGCGTGCCGACGGTATTCGCCATCTCCTTCAACAGAAAATCGCGGAAAAGCTCGTATTCTCTGGCCTCCAACAACTGTTCTTGCAAGCGGATCTCTGCGCCCAGACGCGTCAACAGTTCATAGGCGTTGACCTCTTCGGCGTTGGTAAAACGTACGACGCCCGCCTCGTCAAAGTGAGGACCATACTCGTGAAGCAGGCTGTTGACTTCGACAAACGCGCTTGAAAGCTCGGTCCCCGTCCTGCTGATGGATCTTTCCAGATTGCCTTTCAGCTTGTCATACGCGTCGACACCCTGCTCCAATTCCTGTCCGAGCACCTGTTGAAGCATCTGTGGACGCATGGGACTGGTTTCTAGCTGTTTCTGGATATCGAGCAGCATCTCGACCGGGTAGTCAGAAAGCAGGGTAGTAAACGTTTGTAGAGAGTTGGTGTGCTGCTTCTCGGCCCGCTTCTGGTCGGTGAGCGCTTCGGTATAGTGAGTGCTATGAGTTTCGAGCGCGGATTGGGCGCGGATTGCATCGGTAGTGGCCGCCATGACCTCTCGCGGGAGGCTTTCCTGACGCGACTTCCAGGTTGCCAACTCTTGCTGGAGCGTGGTAAGCCGCGAGCCGCCCGTCTCCTGGGCGAGTTGCTCCAGGATCGTCAGCTCGGCCCGCGAGCGAGTGACCGCATTCTCGTCGCGCTGCTTAGAGATCGTCGCATTGCGCTCTTCGCTCGCATCTTGCACCAATTGCCGCTGCACACGCTGGTAGTTTTTCCAGGTCTGGCGGAGATTTGCTAGATGGAAGATCAGCGTTTTGTGTTCGCTGCGCAAGCTTTGGACCGCCTCGCGTGCTCGCTCGACTCTGGCGGGATCAGCGGCAAAGAGCGGTGTGCGCTCGGCCTCTTTTTCCAGTCGCACTTTGAGTTCCCGCGAGGTTTGTCCCAGAGTGCGTGCAGTCTCCTGAACCTGCTGGTAGTCGATCTGGGCGCGGTGCAGGTTCTCCAGCGCCGCCTGTAAGGTTACGCTGAGTTCGCTCACATTGCTCTCAGGCACAAGACCAGCTAGCGCCTTGCTCAGATCGATGAGTTCCTGTCTATTGTGCTCAATCTGTGCAATGGTTACTGCCAGCCCGCTCAACTCCTGAGCAAGCTGCTCTTCCTGAGCACATAGGTGGGCCAGCTCCTGCTGCTGGATGCGTACACGTGTCGCTTTGCCAATACAGCGAGCCTCGCCCGTACCGACAGTTCCAGCGAGCAGACCATGAGTCCAGCGGCTCGCATCCTCCTGCACCGCGACTGCTGTCGCCTGGATGCTTGCTAGCAGGAGCTGGCCATTTTCGCGCCAGGCAGCGGCTTTCTCGCCACCGTCTGTGCTCAGAGCTGGATCGACGCGTAGCGCACGCGTCAGCGTCAGCGAGAGGTAAGCGAAAATGCGCTCGTCGGTCAGACACGTCAGGTCGAGATGGCAATCGCTCAGTCCTTGAGCTATACAGTAGGCATCCAGCGCAGCACTATCAGCGGGCAGCACGACCAGGGCGTCGAGGAGGCCAGCGTCGGCCAGTGCGTTCTCGATCCCCCCGGCCAGCGGCGATTGACTATCGATCTCCTCGGCAAAGTCGATAAGCATATAGAATGGCAGTGCCTGAATACCTGCTGCGGCCAGAGCTTCCCTGGCCTGCTTGCGGTGAGTGGCTCGCCAGGGGACAAACTCTGGCTCAAGCAGTTTCTGCTGGTAGATCTTTCGCAGTTCATCAAGCTCGCTCTCTCTGGCCCCCTGTTCGCGATGAACCCTGGTGAGACGCTGGCTTAGAGCACTCTCATCGCGGCCAATGCGACCCAGCACACGCTTGATGGCCTCGATATAGGTCTGATAAACCTGCGCCAGAGCAGGAACGCTCTCGGCGGCAAGCTGCGAGGCATTCCAGATCTGGGCCGCCTGCTCGATAGAAGGGAGCAGAGAAGCCCAGTTTGTGGCATCGAGCAAGAGCGTCAGGTGATCGGCCAGCTTCTGCTGAGCAATGCACACATCGGTGCGCTTCTGCTCGAATTCCCTGGTCAGCTCGTCGACGCCATTATACGCCTGTTGCTCGCGTTGATGCGCGACACGCACATTGTTGCCCACCACCTCAAGCTCGGTATGCAGCGCTTTTAAACGATTCAGCCAATCAAGGCGTTCGGCAATCGCGTGTTCGCCCAGCGAAGAGAGGGCCTCAGGAATATCGAGTTGCGCAACCTCAAGGGCGAGTTCCCTCACGCGTTCGCTGGCCGCGAGGAGTTGCTCGGCGGCGATCAACCAGCGTGCCTCGGTGTCCGCGCTGGTATGCATGCTCTGGAGCAGTTGTAGTGTTTCACGCTGCAATTGCTGAAAGACCTGGGTAAGATGGTCTCGATCGACCTCTGTTTGTTCGCGTCGATTGGTGGCTGCGACCAGCGCACTCGCACTCCTGACCAGACTCTCCTCGGTGCTCTGGACCTGGGCCTGCACGTCGCTGAAGCGCCGGGCCAGTTGGATGCCCTCACTCTTCTCTAACGCGCTGATTTTGCCGCTCAGTTCCAGCGCTTCGTTTTCCAATTGTTTGACATGCGCTTGAAGGTTCTCCACATCGCGTTCGCTCTTTTTGATGGCGCGTTCCAGACGTTGCACCTCTCGCCGCTTCTGCTCGAAAAGTGCGAGTGTATAGAGAGAGTCGCAGGCCGAGAGACGGGCGCGAGCCATCGCAGCGATCTTTTGTGCATGGTGCAGCTTTTCGGCGGCATCAAAGGCCAACTGGCGCGTGGCCGTCGTATCCTGGATCTCTTGCATCTTGTCGAGCATCTCGGCCGCCCGTTGGATCAAGCCGATCGGGAGTTCCGGCAACGACTCATCGAGATAGGAACGAACCAAGTCGAGCGAGAGGACGCTATTCAAGTTTGGCTGGCGCAGATAGAGCAACTGCCGCGTCAGGCGCGTCAGGTCTTCGGTCTTTTGAAAGTTGAAGAGATAGTGTGCGACTTTCTGAGCGTAATCGGTCTGCCTATCGCAGACGAGGCCGTGCGCACTGATGGCCTTCCTAAAGGTTTTGAGGTCGCACGCGTGCGGATTTTCGCCGGGAACACTGACCAGCGTTGATAGTTCCTCCTGGCTATCCAGGCGCGTGCCATCGGTAATCAGAAAGCGCATAGCGGTGATCGGATCGGCGCGGTGTTTATTGCCCGCGAACCCCAGACCAATCGTCAAGAAACGCGCCTTCTCGAACTCGCCCTTCTCCCAGAGCGCACGAAGCTCGGAGGCAAAGGGCGGTTCCTGCATCTCGCACCATTCAAATTCCAGGCCGATATAGCTGGTGCGCTGCTCGCGGGAAAAGGGGGTGTTTGACTCGCCACCGAGGATATAGTACTCAATCTTTTTCTCGCGTTTCCCAAAGGTATCGATGCGTTCCGGGCGATGGTCGCCATCAAGCGCGAGCGTAATCGCAGCCGTGAGAACCGTCGATTTCCCCGAACCATTGTCACCGGCCAGAAACAGTCGTCCATGAGGAATCTCTATCACCTGGTGGTCATAAAGCCAGAAATTTGTCAGGATAATACGCCGCAGCCGATAGCCGGGAGGACCGCCCGCGACCTGCTGAAGGCGTATTGCTCGCTTCTCCGCTGAATGTATCCCTGTTTCATCTACATACGTTGGTTTCTCTGGACTATAGGCCATAACTCTCGCTTACTCCTCTTCCACAAGGGAGTCAGACAAACCAGACAGTGCAGGTTGCCTCTCCACAGCATTAATAGCGTCCTTTTTTTTGCGTTCGCGGCTGCGTGTGCGGGGACCGCCATCAGCTTCCGGCAGGGCCGTATAGCTGACACTATAACGAGCAGCCGTGGGGAGAATCAACAGATTGCCCTCGGCATCGGGTCCACGCAGAAGGCCGGTCTGACGCATACGCTGATAGACCTCCGCGAGCAGTTTCTCGGCATTGATATTCTGAACCGTTGTCCCCCAGTACGCGCCATAGCGCTGGCGCAGGTCGTTGAAAAGCGGCAAGATCTGCCATTGGGTAACCGCAATACACCCGTAGGTATCGGGCAGCCATTGTTTCTCCTGTACCTGCTCGCGAAACTTGCTACACAGCAAGAGCAAAATCTGGTCAGAGGCCCCGTTGAAGCTGATTGCAGACCCTGCCCCAGGCGAACCTCCTCCCCCACGCACGATACAGGCATAATCGCGGTTGAGTTCAAGCGCCCAGCCAAAGGTCGCGCCCAGGACCTCGTGAACCTGCTCGGTCTGGGCGGTAAGCATGCGAAAGGCCTCGGCATCGTCGTAACGTAAAAGAGCCGGACCAAGCAGCAGCGTGCGCCAGGCACGAACCAACGGTGGGACCTCGCTGGCCAGCGGCGGGAGCGTTTGCGGTGGCGCTGGCCAGGGATGTTCTCGCTGGAGTGTATACAAGGCGGCGATCCGCTTCTCGTTCACAGCTTCAATCAGCGAGTGAGCAAGCAGCGTAAACTCAAACAAGACCTCGGACTGCTCCTGGTTATCGCCGTCAGACCACTTTTTGATCTCGCCTTCCAACGTCTGTAAACATCCCAGGTCGATCAAATACTCTAATGAACGCCGCATGCTATGGCGATCCTGAACCTTGCGAATATCCAGGCCGGCCTCGCTCAAAGTGCGCGTCTGAGCCTGGATCTCTTCGGTAAGCTGAGAGAGCAAGAATTGCTGGTGCTTCCCACCGCCCGCGAGGTGGCGTTTCTCGGCAAACCAGAGTATCCAGGCCAGGCAGGCGAAGTCACGCGCCTCCTTGAGTTTCTCGTCGGCAAAGACTGGCAGGATCGTATGCAGGTGACGTTCCAGGCGAAAAGACGTCGATCCACGCTGAACACGCCAGCCGGTATACCGCTCGTGCCATTGTTCCAGTTCTCTACTATTGGCCTTGACCAGACGAAACGCCTCCTGGTCGTTTTGCTGAGCGACAACGACATTATCCAGCAGCGCGGCATGTGCCAGGAGCAGA
>DAOTTJ010000022.1:0-13060 GCA_034437695.1 Ktedonobacteraceae bacterium | reverse complement strand
CCTTTTTATCAATAAGTCAAATTATATGAATCATCCCAGATTTTGTCAAATCAGGACAAACATCCTACTTGTTTTGTCGCGGGCGCAGCCCCCGAACTCCCAATCCCTTTCTCGGACCGCATGCTTCAGCAATTGTAGAGATGGCTCAAGTCAAATCAAGCATCGGGCGACTGCCCGATGCTTGATTAGATTTATTGATTGATAGGGGTGTCCCTTATGCTGTGGGAAAAGGTTCGTCCAGGTTGTCAAAGTTATACGCGCAGAGCGGACCAACCGTTGCATTGTAGATAAATGTTCCATCGTTCAGCTTGCCGTAAAAGATAATCGAGCCGCTCGCGCTGTCAATGGTTCCCCATGTCAGACCGTAGGTTCCCTGTTTGATCGATTTGAATGTAAACGATCCGTCGCTTCCGACCGGCACGAGCGGGGATTTATTCAGGATTGCAAAGAACTGGTCGGTGGTTGTCTGCGCGGTCACTCCCTGCATCAGGCCGACCGCTCCGCTGCTGCTGCCGCTCGGCACGCCCTGGGTGAAGTGTCCTTTGACCGGGACTGGCTGTTTCAGGGCTGTGGCGGCTTTCTCACCTTCGGTGGTGTCTGCAAAGCCGCTGGCAAGCTGCTGATAGGTCGGCAGCGAGGTGGCACAATTTGTAGTTAACGTCTGCTGAGCCAGCCCCCAGAGGGCCGTCGCATAATAGGGATGGGCCTGTTTGGCTTCATCGGTCTGGGCCAGATTATGGTCGGTGGTCAGTATTAAGAAACTATTTGCTGCGTCACTGTAGTCCTGTGAGTCGCTCTGCTGTCTGCCCAGTTTCAGATAAGCGGCCGCATCAGGCTCTGCGGCTTTGCTCACGCACGTGCTATCTAAGGCACAGAACGACTGCTTGAGCAGCGTATCGTAGTAGCCAGTCGCTTTTTTGTAGTCATTCTGTTGCACGGCCAGGCTGCCAAGTTTCAGATACGTCGCGACCTCGTCGGTCTCGGCTCGCTGGACCTGCGCGGCCACCTGCGTATAGTTGTTGATTACCAGGTCAAACTTATCCAGCGCGGGCGCGTAGTCTTGCTGCGCCTGTAGCTGTTCGCCCCAGCCGTTGTAGCTATCCGCGATATCAGTCCCCATTGGAGCGCTCTCTCCCGCCGCCTGATATTCGCTGATCGCGTTGGCCCATTGCTGGTGGCCTTCCAGGAAACGTCCCTGCATGCTATGGACGGTCGATTGCTGAGTAAAACCGAGCAGTGCTACGACAAAGAGCAGCAGCGCCAGCAAGAAAGCACATACAATTTGCATACGTCGATGAATATTTGTGCGTGCAAGCAGTCCAAGCGCGGCGCGGACCAGAAAGACCACGACGATCAGGCCACCCAGAATGCTGGCGCACAGGGCCATATTTTGTGTCCCTGCGGCCCAGTCGGAGCCACTGAAGAAGAAGAGCACAACCAGCAAGATCGCTCCGAGCACTATCCCGCCAATCACGGCCAGGAGTGGCAGCGGCTTGATCAACCGGCTCGGCGGCTTTGGTGGCGGGGTTACCGCAGTGAAGACGCCAGGCCAGCCTGGTTGCTGTGTCTCTGCGCTCTGGAGCGGACCATACGCGCCGGACTGAAAGCCGGGAGCATATATGCCAGACGCGTCCGGCACAGCCGGATAGGGATACTGAATGTACTCTCCCGGCTGCATATACCCCGCTCCACCATTATCCATGAGTACCGTCGCCGGTTGCGCGACCTCCTCGGTCGCTGGCCCAGCCAGAACGGCGGTAATCACCGAACCCTTCCTGACTACAGGTATCTCCCCGGTGGGCATATCGGAGACGCTAACAGGTGCGCTCTCAGGCATCGACGCTGCCAGTTCGCTATATGCCTCAGTAGGCATATCGGAGACGCTAACGGGCATAGCTGCGACCGGATCGGTAGCTGCCTCAGTAGGCATTTCAGCTACGCTAACGGGCATAGCTGCGACCGGATCGGTAGCTGCCTCAGTGGGCATTTCAGCTACGCTAACGGGTGCGCTCGTGGGTATGGACGCTGCCGGATCGGCAACCGCCTCAGCAGGCGAAAATATCGGAGCGATGCGCAGCGTCGGCGAGTCTTCAACTGTAGAGAACGCCGTCGGCTCAGGGGTCGCCTCCGCGGTTGGAGGAACCGTCTCAGAGGTCTGGTTCGGCGTTTCATCTGCCAGCGGCGGAGTAAGAGGTGCTCCACAATTACTACAATAGGCAGATTCGGCAAGGTCAGGCCTGCCGCACCTGGCACAAATCATAGGTGTTTCCATACCTTTCTGATGTCAAGATATTCTAAATTAATCCAACATAGACTAAGCAATAGCCACTATACACACCCTACATATACTAAAGATAAAAACAAGCAACATCCTCAAAGAATAGCATTACAAGTGCGATGCCGCCCTAATAATACAGAAGTTTCACAATAAAAACAAGTATACTGTGTCGCTGATCCAGGACGATGGAATATTTCATAGGCGCTTCACCGCAGTCGAAACAAAGGTTTCATGTGCAGTAAGGCGCTTTTCAGGCGCATCCTATGTGCCTGAAAAACGCCTTACTGCACTCTTTATTCTTGAAGGTGGGGCAGCTTTGCCTTATGAACAAGGCAGAGCAGACCCACCAATATACGCAGAGTTAAGCCGAGGGAGTAAACTGATTAGTATAGAGCGCGGCAAAATTCATGCTGGTGAGTGGTTTGTTATTGGCGTCCAGAATATCATGATTGCGTAACATAAAACCCGGATAGCCCTGCCACGCTGCGGCATCCTGCAAGCCCCAGGCGTGTCCGGGGTCTGTATAGTGCTTGCTGAGAAAAGCCTGACTTGCAAAGACCAGCCCTTGATTCGGGAAATTGCTCGCTCCCGCCTTATCGATCAGCATCTGCGCGGAGTCGTGGATATTTGCCCGCGCAAAGGCGTAACCCTCGGCGGTCGCAGTCATAAATCGGTGGAGCAGTGCGGGCTGTTTCTGGATCTCCTGCGGGCTGGCGATAATATTGGGCGTATAGTAGTCTGGAATACCATATGCTGTGATTGGAAAGACAGCGAGCTGAAAGCCAGCCTGCTGGGCTTGAATGACCTCCCAGCCTTCAAACACCCAGGCGAAGTCGATCTGTCTGGTCTCCAGGGCCTGCATCGTGTCGATGCTCAAGGTGACGTTTTTAAACGTTCCCTGACCGCCCGCGTGGCGGATGACTGCGCTTACGACCGCGCCTTCATAGGGTGCGCCAAAGCCCCCATAGACCTTCCCATCGAGATCTTTGGGACTTTTGATGCCCGGCCTGGCCAGCGCCACTAGCGCCGAGGTGTTGTGCTGGATAATCGCTGCAATCGAAACCACTGGTTGATTGACCGCCGCGTCGGCAACTATACTCTCGGTCGAACTGATGCCAGCCTGCGCCTGTCCACTGCTGACCAGCGTGTCTGGCGAGACGCTCGATGAGTACGGCAGGATGGTGAGATCGATGCACTGTGCAGCGTACCAGCCTTTGGCCATCGCTACATAGATCCCCGTATGGTTGGTATTTGGCGTCCAGTCCAACGCAAACTTCATAGGCGTCAGTACGCCGTGACAGTTGGGCGCAGGCGTCGTTGATACATTGGCTATGCCGGTCGTTTGCTCTCGCCAGTAGAGCGTACCCACGATCAGCAGCAGGAGCACAGGGATACCTATGCTCAATAACAGACGTTTTTGACGGCTCATAGTCTTCCTCCATTCATAGAAAATAAACTTATCTGCCAGGAAAATATCCTGCTTGCCATCCAGTGCGCGACATGTGATACCAGGGCAGGGCCAGGCGTTCAATCCAGTTCACCAGGGCAAACAAAAGCAGGCTAAGTAGCGCAGTCACGACGATGATCGCGAAAACGACCGGGAGCGCGTGCGAGTTTGTCGCAGTCACCAGTTCGATGCCTAATCCTTTATATGCTCCGACAAATTCTCCAGCAATCGCTCCCGTCACGCTATACGTTGCCGCGATGCGCAGACCCGAGAAGAAGGCGGGCATGGCACCGGGCAGGCGCACCAGCCAGAGCGTTTGCCAGCGCGACGCCCCCATGCTTTTGAGTAGCTTGAGTAGCTCCGGCTCGGCGCTGCCAAGTCCATCTGCCGTGGCTACCGCGATCGGAAAAAAGCAATAAAGCGTCACAACTATCACTTTAGGATTGATATCGTAGCCAAACCAGATCAAGAGCAGCGGTGCAAGCGCGATAATCGGAATCGTCTGCGAGACAATCAAGAGCGGATAAATTGCCCGCCGCGTCCACGTCGAAAGGTCGAGCAAGATCGCCAGCAACAGTCCCAGTGCAATCGCGACACCCATGCCCAGCACCGTCTCTAAAAGCGTCGGGATGGTGTTGTCGTAGATAGTCGAACCGTTCAACGCGAGCGCCTGCGCGATCATTGTCGGCGCAGGCAAAATCGCGACAAGCGTGAGATTGGCTCGCACAATCAATTCCCAGATGGCCAGCAACGCCACTGTCAGTACAAACGCCGGACCATAGCTGACCAGCCAACGCAGTTTCATAGTCTTTGTCCCTTCATCAACAGCTCGATGAGTTCCTGTTCCAGGTGAAGCGCCGCACCGTCTGCCAGTTGCGCAGCCCGGCGTGGACGCTCCAGTGGCACTCTGGCCACACGCACTACCCGCGCCGGGCGGGCGCTCAACACATAGATGCGGTCTGAGAGCAGGATGGCCTCGCGGACATCGTGAGTGATAAAGAGCACGCTGGCCTGGACCTGCTGCCAGAGTTCCAGCAGCCACATCTGGCATGTCAAGCGCGTCAGCGCATCCAACGCGCCGAAGGGTTCGTCCAACAATAAGAAATGCGCATTAAACAACACCGTTCGTAGCAGCGCCACCCGCTGCCGCATACCGCCCGAAAGCGTCGACGGATAATCTCCCGCAAACTCCGCCAGCCCAAAGCGCTTTAAAAGCGCCCCCGCCTCCGCTTGCGCCTGACTGCGCGGCACCCGGCGCACATCCAGACCGAGCATCACATTTTCTTCAACCGTGCGCCACGGCAAGAGTAACGGCTGTTGCGGCATATATCCAGTCTTCCCTGCCCGCGTACCCGCCTCCTCGCCATCCAGGATCAACCTCCCGGTATCGGCCTCCTCCAGTCCAGCCACAATCGTAAAGAGCGTACTCTTGCCACAGCCACTCGGACCAATCAGCGAGACAAATTCACCTTGCGCAACCTCCAGATCCATCTCATCCAGCACAGCAAGAACCTGGCGACCCTGCCGAAACGCCTTTGTAACCCCTTGAACAACCAGTCGGGGGGATTCCATAAAACCTCCTCAAACAATACCCGCGCACACAAAAAAACCGCGCCCTGCGTAGAGACGCGGTCTGAATAGGAGAGAAAAAATCTGCTTCAGAAGCCGTCGCTGCTTCCCTCCGCTGGTGCTAGCCAGATCAGGTAAATTCAAAAGGGTCAGTAACAGACGTTACTTCTCAGCCTCTCAGCTCCCCTAGCAGCAATTTGATGCACGGTACCTATTGATTTGTTGAATATATGATTTCTATCTACTAGTATAAAGGATTAGTTGCACCTTTGGGAAGAGCAACCCAAAAAGACACCAAAACAGCGTTTTCTCAAGCGGGGCTTGCCTCGCTCTCACAAAAAACTGAGGTGGGGATGAACTTATAGGCAGAGGTTTTTTTATAAATGCTTCGCCACAGCGAAGCAAATGTTTCAAGTGCAGCAAGGCATTTTTTACTCTTTGGGGTGAGGCGATTTCGTCCGATGAACAAAGAAGAGCAAAAACCTCTACCTGTAGGGGGGATGAAAGCCACAGGCTTTCATCCAAAAAAGACATACACCAAATTGCTTACAACCCAGATTTGCCTCTGTGCGTAGTAATGCTATACTAGAGCGATCAGGCAGAGTAGTCTGGAATGGCGAGGTCAATGAAAAATTCAGTACGTCGAACATTAGCACAATTTATGGGGATCAGCGCCGCGACCACAGTAGCCCCGCTTGGCGTAGTTACATTGCGGCACGCACTTGAGACTCCCCAGCCCCTTAAAAGTCAACTCTTGGGTGAGGCACGTCTCTATCCCTGGCGACAGCGTAGCATCTTTTATAAAGTCGTTGGTAACGCTACTGCCCCGCCGCTTGTATTTCTACATTCACCCGAGACAGGTTGCTCTGCGCAGGAGTTCCAGCCCATCATTGAGCAGCTTGCGCGGGATTACTGTATATATGCGCTTGATCTCCTGGGTTTCGGCCTTTCAGATCGACCCGATATCGCTTATACATCCGATCTGTATGCTGAACTATGCCAGGATTTCTTGCATGACGTGGTCGAGCAACCAGCTACCCTCGTGGCTAGCCGGTTGAGCTGCAACTCCGCGGTCGAAGTGGCTTCGCGGACGCCTGAACTCTGTGCGGCGTTGGTACTTATTTCGCCGCTCGCGCTGCGCGGTGATCCACAGGCGTCTCCCTTGAAAGCCTGGATTGAGCGACCGTTTGTCAAAACATTGCTCTATCCACTGCTGTGTACGCGTCTGGCTTTTCTCCTGACGCACAAGCGTGGCCAGAACAGTCAGGCCGATTTCGCGCAATTTCACGCGGTCACACACCAACTGGGGGCTGCGCATGCCGCAGTTGCCTCGTTGGCCGGTAAATTTAGCATCGATACGCTTGTTGAATTTGAGCAACTCCAGCAACCGGTTCTCCTGGTCTGGGGGACTCACGCGCTTGAGAACTATCATTACCTGACCAGCCTGCGCAATCCGACGCAGAACTGTCAGACCCGTGCAGTCGAAATGATCCCGAATGCCGGTCTCACCGTTCACCTGGAGCAGCCGTTGCCCGTGGCTATCGCCATGCAAAACTGGCTTGCCGCTCTGACTTCAGATGTCTCTCCGACCCCGGTTGAGCCAGAGATACGTGTAGCGCCCGATCCGCTGCCTGATGCTATTGCTACACCTCTCTCGCCGGTCAAAGAAGCGATTGGTGTGGAGACTCCTGTCTCTCAGCCAGCAATTATAGCCTACTGCGTCAGGTGCAAAAGAAAAACCATCGTGCAGGACGCTAAAGAATTTATCATGAAGAACGGTCGGCTGGCAATACGCGGCACCTGCTCAACCTGTGGTACTCGCATCACCAGGATAGGAGGACTCAGCTAAACTAGTTCATGATCAATTTTCACGTGGGGTGTAAAAAGTCGAACGTAATCACTTGACGGCAATCAAGCGAGAAAGTATAATCACCTTCGTGTCTGAAACAGATAGACGCAAAAGTGCCAAAAATCACCGAAATACCGGACAGTCAGTAACCTCGCCGCAGAAGTAGATTCTAAAAAAGACACACATCCGCCCCATCTGGCGTGTAGAGTGTCCTTTTATCGCAACGTCATGATAGACACGACCTCGATTAAAATATCCCACACTCGACCCACTGGCCGAGCGATATACGATAAAAACAATGCTGACAGGCACACAAAGCGAGAGGAAGCAATTACTTTTGAGGATATTCCAGCCAGCCGATCGCTTGCCTGTGCTATTGAGTAGAGTTTTCACGGCTTGCTATTCGTGTGGAGATGGATGGGTATACATGCGGACCGCGCACTTGTAGGATCGCGCTCTCGTCACTATTCTCAGAAAAATAGTCTGCGCGACTGCTTTTCAACACAGTGGTGAGGCGTCGATCAAACTAAAGGAAGCCAAAAAGAAGGAAGGGAACGCGGTAGAGGATAGTAGTCCCATAGATATGAAGTGAAGCAGGAGTGCAGAGGGCTTTCCACCTGCTCCCTTCATGCCTATTGCTCTGTCACGCTTCGACTGACGACAGCAGGGATGCAAGGGGTGCAACCCCTTGACTGGGGTCTGGGGCTGCGCCCCAGTCTTCTTCTCCCTCTGCGTCGCCGCAGGCGACGCGTCACAGGAAGCTTGACAGAGCAATAGGTATGAAATGAAGCGGGAGTGCAGAGGGCGGCAGCCCTTTGCCGGGGCTTGGGGTGTCCCCAACAACCTTCTTCGTTTGTTATGCATGTTTTGCCTGCGGCAAAACATGCATAACAGGAGTGCAGAGGGTACCCCCCTGCTACCTTCATGTTTATGGGCGGGGAAGAAGAATCCCAAGGAGTCCTTTTAGACAGTGCTGGATATATTGGTGTGGTCTTTTCGTTTCTTTGTCGTGTTTATTGTATTACAGGTGGATGAAATGAGGGCGCGTCTCGCCACTCAAGATCATTCCCATTGCCCTCAGATTATGGAGGAGTTACATATGAGTATTGGTGGACAGAGTGAGTCAGAGCAGAAGGTGTATCGCCTGACTCCCGAAGGATTTACAAAAAATAAGGAGCGGCTGCAATACCTGCGAACTATCAAGCGCAAGGAAATCGCCGATTATATTCACGAGGCCAAAGAGGCCGGTGATATCAGCGAGAGTAGTGCGTATGAAGACGCGAAAAACGAGCAGGCTATGGTGGAGGGTGAAATCATAAAGCTGGAGCGCTTGCTTGCCTCCGCTGAAGTCATGACAGCGATGGACCACGATGTTGTACGCGTGGGTATGCAGGTCGATCTGGTCACTGCTACAGGAGCCAACCGCACGTTTAAGATCGTCGAAACATTCGAGGCCGATCCTAAAACTGGCCACATTTCTGACGAATCCCCTGTCGGTAAAGCTCTTATGGGCCATAAAGTGGGAGATACTATCGAGGTCTCGACGCCCGGCGGGGTTGCGGCCTATACTATCCGCTCGCTTCGCTCAATACTTTAGCTGCCACTACTAGACAGCCCAATCGCCCCTGGCGACAGAAAAACGAATAAAGCAGAGAGGGTAATGCAACAATTCTTCTCTACCTTCTCTGCTTGCTCTTCGCTGCGGGTAAAGCTCCGCCAGAGTTCTTAGACAATAAACTGGCCGTCTTTACAGAAGATCTCGTCGTCGATGCGAATTTCACTCCCCTGGCGCAGGTCGCAGACCATATCCCAGTGTATCGCCGATTCGTTGACGCCCAACGCTTGCGGAATGCTCTTGCCGAGTGCCAGGTGGACAGTTCCAAACATTTTTTCGTCAAAGAGTGTATGCCTGATGCAGCGATCTACCAGCGGGTTGTTGCCAAAGGCAAACTCTCCCAGGTGGCGTGCGCCTTCGTCGAGACCAAGCATTTGCTCCAGGTAGTCCTGTCCTTTGGCTGCCGAGGCCTCAACTACCTTGCCGTTCTCAAAGCGCAGGCGCACGTCTTCGACCGATACGCCATTAAAGGAGCACGGGAAACTATAGCGAATAAAGCCATTTGCCGAATTCTCGATTGGGCAGGTAAAAAACTCGCCATCGGGGAAATTCAGATGACCGTCGCAATTAATAAAAGGTCTCCCCTCGATTGACAACTTCAGGTCGGTGTCCTGACCACGCAGGTGAACCGTGTGCTTGCCCTTGAGCCAATCCACACGCTTCTGCTGCTGCTCGCTCAATGCTTCCCAACGCGCTACCGGCTCTTCGTCGTCAAGAAAACAGGCGCGATACGCGAAATCCTCAAAGTCATCAAGCGACATCTCTGCGTCCTGGGCAAAGGCATCTGTGGGATACAGTGCGGCTACCCAGCGGAACGAACCTTCCATCGTGCGCCGCATATAGGTATCCATTATCCCCTGACTGGCTTTCTGCGCCAGCGCCGCCCGCGCGTGGTCGATATTGTTTAGCTCTTTCGTATTAGTAGCTGCCCAGAGCGAAATCATCGTCTCATAGTCTTCAAATAGCACCCGTTGAGCTGCTGGTATATAAGCGAGCTGCTCATCGGAAGCCTCTTTAAAGAAAATCTCAGACATACCGGGCAGCATAACAAATAGCTCAGTCAACGCCCCGGCCCGCAGGGATTCGCGATAGATCTCGCGTATCAGCGGCGTAGCAGTCGAAGGAGCACGAATCCCCAGACGTTCGCCTTGCTTAACGCCAATTGAATAATTTACTAGAACACGCGCCATGCGCTGCAAACGAATATCCATAATTGAAACACCTCTTTTCAAAAATTTCTGGCACTACCTCAAAAGTTTACCACAAAAGAACCAGCATCTTTTGTACCATATGCTCTCTCCCTTCCCCTTTTTTCAATCGTTATCATACCCCGAAACACAATTTTCCCACCGTCAATATAGTAGAATAGAAGCTATGCCTGATGGGAGAACGCCATCTCTATCGCCTGTTGCTGAGCGTGGCGCAAGCACACGCCTCTTTATTGCCAGGGAGGACTGATTATCTATGGCCACAACGCATGTATCCGGGGCCTATATCGATGCGGAAGCTTTTCAAGCAGATGTCGACTATCTGGAGGCGCTTTTCCAACGGAAACAAGTTGGCAACAATGAGATGCCACTCATTGATATCGGTCAGGGTGCTCCACTGGTCTTTGTGCCTATTCTTGAAAACCTTGAATTCGTCTATGCCCGTCAGGTGCGCTTTTTTAGTAGCGAGCGCCGGGTCATTCTCTATCGTCGCCACGAGACACGCACACGTTTTACCCGTATGCGTGCTCGTGTAGAGGAACTGCGCGATCTACTCAATCACCTGGAGATTACTGAAGCCGACTTTGTCGGCCACGGCGATGCCGCGATGGTCCTGCTGGAGTTCGCTCTCCTCTATCCTCAGCGCTGTCGCTCGTTGATTATCATTGCTCAGGGCGCAGAATACCGTATCGCACCTCACCCGTGGATCTGGCTCTTGCACGAACTCTATCTGCGTCTACCCGTCGAGCGCGTTCTGCCCGCCGCCTTTCTGCGCCGTACTGTCGTCAACTACATAGTCTCCTGCGATATGTCGCACCTGACCACCGCCGAGCAGGCGACACTGCATATTTTGCCCCGCTCCCTGATCGATGGACAATTTGCTAAGATTCATGCCTGGCCCGGCGTCTATAAGTTTTCGGTTCTACCAATTATCCATAGCTTTGATATCCGTAAACGCCTTGCAACCTTGCAAATGCCGATCTTTCTGATCAATCGCTTCGACGATGTTCTTTCACCCGAACCTCGCACACTCTGGTTCTCTGAGCACCTACCCAACTGCGCAGGATACACCGTCATCCCCGGTGGCGAGCGTTTCTTTATGTACTCCGAGGCTCCAAAGGTCAACCAGTTGATGCAGAACTTTCTGATCCACGGCGAGTAAGTCTGCTCAATTCGCGCCCTGGTGGACCTGGCCCGCTTTAAGCACTTCTCTGACCTCTGTTCTTGAGAAAGGTAGAGATCGCTGGTGCGCAGACCACTAGTACCGCTAACCAGAGTGCCGTTGGCGTGGCAAAAACTCGACCCAGGAGCAGCCCACCTGTGGCACCGCCGAGCAGTGCTGCTCCTACGCTCAGACCCAGCAGCCAGAGCCAGCCAGGTCGACCCCAGGCGCGTGGCTTGAGATGCGCTGCCAGACCCAGTATACCCACGATCAATCCAATGATAATCCATAATACAATGAGAAAAAACGTCGTCACTACGGTTCTCCTTTAACTCCATCTGGCTGCTCTCATCAAGCTTTTAAAATCTTTTTTAAGAACCAGCCTGGATGGTTTCGCTGAGTAGACGCAGCAGATTGCTTCCGTCGCCTATTAACTGACCTGTATCCAGCCCCGCACGCACCTCGACGTGCTGGAAAATCCCAAACTCGGCAAAGTCGTAGCGGTCGTGCAGACCGGCCAGAGCCGCAGCAAATGCACGCGATTCCGTATACGGCACGTACTGATCGCTCCGATCGTGGAGCAGGTAGATGGGCATATGGAGCTGACTCACAATCGTGATCGGCGAGAGACTACCAAGCAGCGTTTTAACCGCTGGCGAGAGTGCCGCCAGATTGGCGTCTACTTCAGTCGGCTCATCGCCCGCCAGCAGATGATAGGCCGCCGCGCTGCTGGGAACCAGTTGCGCAATCTGGTCGGAACTCAATCTATCGCTCCCACCGGGATCAAATGCACCTGTCAATAACGCACCATCGTTGCCTGGCAGGTAGGGCGCAATCGTATTGGCCAGCACCTGCATCGGCACATCCACCGGTTGCCATGACTGCGTCTTTCCATCCGCCGTCAGCGCCCGCCGTCCCAGCGCTCTGAGAAAGGTCAGAGTATCAAAGTAGCTACCGAACAGCGTGATAAATGCTACCTGATTCTTGAGGCGTGGATCTATCGCCGCAAAGCACATCAGGGGTCCGCCACCACTGAACCCGATCATTCCCACACGTCCGCTTCCCACGCCTGGCCAGCGTTGTAGAGTCTGAAACGCCTGCACGACAGCTTCTTTATCGCCAGCATCCAGGCGGTAATCGATCAACGTTGGCGTCGTCATATCCATCACCACAACACCGGCGTGGGCCAGCGTCTCCGAGAAATTGATCAACTGCGGTTCCTGTCGTTCATCGCCCACCCCTGGAATAACTACCACCCCCTCGCGACTTCCGGGAATCGCCGGCGCACCATCTATGGGTGCGTAAATATCCAGGTAAACCGTCCCGGCGGACGAGGCAACCGTCGTCTGTACGTGCTTGATCGGCTCATTGACAGGCGCTTGCCACGCCGGTTGAGCCGCTTCCAGCAGACCGGGTAAGATCATAAATGCGCGGGTCAGAGCACGCCCTGAAGGAAAAACCGAGAGATAAAACCCTGCCAGAAAGCAGAGAACCAGCAAAACGCGTGCCAGCCAGCGTCCCACATAGAAACGCCGCTTGCGCCCGCCTCGCCTCTGTACCTGCTCGTCGTGCAGATCGGGCTGTTCCACCGTCTCTCTGCGCCGCTTGTCATTCATATAGCCGTCTCCCCTGTTCAAAATAGAAACATCGTATATTCCTCACAAACGTTATACATCGCTTCCCCTCCCACTAACAGGGTCATTTGCCCCATGTCCAGCTACGCAAAATCCTCAGCAGCAGTTCTCTTCTCAAAAATGGATCAATAAATGGATCAAAGGAAAATCACATTCAAACGCTCAACTGGAACAGCATCCAGTTGAGCGTTTAGACTCCAGCAGGTTGTCCTTGCGCTATCTCAGCTCATGTACTGAGATAGCGCAGGGACAACCAACAATCGTGAATTGAAAAGACTACATAGTACTACAGTTCACT
>DAOTTJ010000021.1:0-10705 GCA_034437695.1 Ktedonobacteraceae bacterium | reverse complement strand
CAGGCCTATCGTATGCTTGATTTTCGGCGTTTTACCCATTGCCAGCTTTTCTTTGACGGGCGTGGTTATTTGGAGCGTACAAATGTGGAGAAAGCGGGTATCCACTATATTGCTGTGGGGGATGGGACTGTAGAAGCTGTTCCTTGTGTTGTGCAGCAGGGATGAAATTTGACTCCTGGCCTGAAGTTTGCTGAAGGTTGAGAGAAGAGTGGGGGTAGTAGTTTGGGCAGAAGGATTTTGATCGTCACGCGTTATTATCCGCCGGAGGTGAGTGCTGCGGGTGTATGTGTCAGCGAGATGGCCACACGCCTGGTGCGCCTGGGCAATGAGGTGACGGTTTTGACGACTGTCCCAAACTATCCCGATGGGATTGTGCCGTCCGACTATCGTGGGAGGTTGGTCCAGCGAGAGGTGTGTGACGGAGTTCAAGTTGTGCGTGTTTGGTGCTATATCGTGCCTAATCGAGGTTTTGTGAGGCGTATCCTTGCGCAGTTCTCGTTTGGCGTGACTGCGGCGCTATTTGGGACGCCGGTGGTAGGGCGGTGTGACGTGGTGATTACCGGTTCGCCGCCGCTCTTTAATGCCCTGGCTGGCCGGGTCGTGTCCTGTTTGAAGCGTTGTCCCCACGTCTTCTGGGTAGCTGATCTCTGGCCTGAGTCTGCGGTGCAGATGGGTGAGTTGAGCAATCGTTGGCTGATCTGGTTGGCCGAACGCCTGGAGTGGTCGACGTATCGGCGGGCCAGTCTAGTGTGGGTAGTTTCACCCGACCTGCGAGCAATTCTGCGCCGGCGTGGTTTGGAAGAAGAGAAGCTCTTTCTTTTGACCAACGGGGTCGATTGTCGCGTCTTCGCGCCGGGTTCGCGGGTGCAGGCACGTGCTCGTCTGGGGTGGGATGAACGTTTTACCGTAGTCTATGCGGGGGGACACGGGGCATATCATGGTTTGGACACCCTATTAGAGGCGGCCGAGCACCTGTTGAGTGAACCAGATATTCGTCTTGTGCTGGTCGGTGATGGTGCGGAGAAAGCGCGTCTGGTGGGCGAGGCCGAGCGGCGTGGTTTGACCAATGTGAGCTTTCTGGATGCGTTGCCTCACGCTGACATGCCGAATTTGCTGAATGCTGCCGATGCCTCTCTGGTGCCAGTGCGTGATCTGCCGCTCTTTCGTGGGATGCTTCCAATCAAGATGTATGAGGCAATGGCCTGTGGGAGACCCATTGTCCTGGCAATCGCTGGCACGGCCAGGGAGTGGGCGGAGCAGGAGGCAGTAGCGGCCCTCGCGGTGCCGCCGGAGGACGCATTGGAGATGGCGCGGGCCATCGTTAAACTGCGCGATAGTCCTGAATGGGCCAGAGAGCTAGGTCGGAATGGCAGGGCTTATGTGGCCGAGCGTTTTGATTATCAGCACCTGGCGCAGACCCTGCACCGTCGTCTGGACGTGCTGTGTGGGACTGGTGCGGTGACGCCAGAGAGGATCATTGGCGGTACCGACTGAAGACTGTGCGGGTGGATGAAGTGGGAAGCGAGGAAGATCAGGCATGTTATCGGAACTGCGCCAGAAGACTCCGGGTCTCTCCGCACCTATACCTCAAGCCGGGACAATCAGGTCTGGCTGGAGTGCTGCGTCGAAAGGAGTCGCCAGAACGGCGGAGGAGGCGATCGTCGTTGCCTGGATGGATCAGTGTCAGGCATCGTGGTTCTATCGCTGCTGGTCGTTGGCAATGAATCTCGTATTTGGCTGTTTGGGCCTGGTCTTTTTGCTGGTACTCTTACCTGTATTGGCTCTGTGTATCGTCGTAGAATCGCCGGGTCCGGTATTCTACGTTCAGGAGCGACTGGGGCAGCATCGGCAAGTGTTTCGCATCTACAAACTGCGTTCGATGCGTGTGGATGCAGAGCCGGAGGGACGGCCTGTCTGGGCGACCTTCAACGATCAACGAGTGACGCGAGTTGGACGAATCTTACGGCGCACTCACCTGGATGAACTGCCGCAGGTGTTGAACATCTTACGCGGTGAGATGGTCCTGATTGGACCTCGTCCTGAGCGGGCTGCATTTGCCAGCTATCTGGAACAGCGTTGTCCTGCTTATAGTTGTCGTTTGCAGGTGAAGCCTGGCTTAACGGGTTGGGCGCAGGTAAAATATGGCTATGGGGCGCAGAGCAGTGAATTGCAGAAGCTGCGCTACGATCTGGCGTATATTCAGCGGCGGACAGTGCGGTTTGATCTGCTGATCTTGCTAAAGACAGTGGTGGAGGTTTTGACCTTACGTGGAAGGTAGGAGGGGAGTGTGGAATGATGACATGGCAACGCTTCAGAACTCTTGCGCTCACGCAGTGGCGAGTACTTGTTATCTGCTTGTTAGCGGGTGGCATCGGCGCTCTTTTGCTGAGCAAGCTAGTCAGTCCGCTCTATGGTTCTGTGGCCTTAATACAGGTAGATATGCAGGCGGGGAGTACGGTTCCGGGGACGACCAACTGGCAGGCCAGTATGCAAGTAGCGCAGACAGCAGCGCGGCTAGCCAGCAGCTATGCAGTTTTACAGCAAGTAGCGCCGCACTATATCGACCTCACGGAGGATGAGCTGAGCCAGGAGGTTTCGGCATTTGCGCGGTCGGGGACGCAGCTGGTTGAGATCGAAGTGCGGGATACCAGTCCTGAGCGGGCGGCCAGTCTGGCGAACGATATAGCTGCGGCACTGATTCAACAACAGCTCGCGGCGTTGAAGCAGAACAACACCAGCGCCCAGGCTCAGGTTCAGCAAGAGCTGACGAGAACGCGGACGCAGATTGCTGAGACAATCGCGCAGCTCAACGCGCTGGCGGCCAGCGATCAGACAAATAAAGCGCTTTTGCAGGCCCAGCTGATCGCGCAGGAGCAACACTACAGTGAGTGGCAATCTACCCTTGCGCAGCTTGGCATGCAGAATACCAATACACTGCGCATCGTCGAGCCTGCGGTCCCCGAATACACCGCCTTGAGTCCCGATACCTGGCGGAATATGGATATCGGTTTTCTGCTTGGTCTGGTTTCGGGTCCAGTGGGACTGATCCTCTATGAACTGTTGGATATCCATGTCCACACCTCGCAAGAACTCAAGCGTCTGGTGGAATGGCCGTTGCTGGGTAGCATCTGGCGCAGCAACGTCGAGGCAAACGAGCAGGTATTCAATCCACATGGACACGAGATGAATACAGAGGCCTACTGCATCCTCAGAACCAACCTTGTGGCGACTCAGCAGGGAGACCCGCTGCGTACGCTGGTAGTGACCAGTGCGGCACCTGGTGAAGGGAAGAGCACAGTAGCGGCCAACCTGGCGCTTTTCCTGGCGCGTGCAGGCAAAAGCACGCTGCTGATCGATGCAGATCTGCGCAATCCGGGTTTGCATAGCTTATTTCAACTCGCCACGGATAAAGTTGGCTTGAGCACGGCTCTGGCCTCGCTTGAGAGCAGCGCGATTGGACAGAGTGGTCAGTTCGCCGTACTGGGTCGAGATCTGACTGGAGCGACCCCGGCGCTGGGTCCAGCGGCGGCTCACCTCGTATTGGAGCCATTTTTCCATTTCGTTGGTCTGCCAAACTTGCGTGTCATGCCGGCCGGGGCGTTGCCGGCGCACCCTACCGAGTTCCTCGCGTCCAACGCGATGCAGCATCTGATTGCTTTGCTGGCGACCAGTGGGGCCGAGTTTGTCATTTTCGACACGCCGCCGGCAGCGGGTCTGGCCGATGCTGGTATTCTGGCGGCAAAGGTTGACGGAGTACTGGTCGTAGTCGATCCACACCTACCGACAAAAGAGCAGCTACACGCCGTTAAAGCCGCGCTTCAGCGGGTTGGCGCTCGCGTAGTAGGCTGCGTCTTAAACCGACAGACGCCCTCCCGCGCAGAGACTGCGGCTTTTAAATACCATCATCCAGAGCCACGCCCGCAGGGTGTAGCGGCCACCCTTGCTCATGTGCTCCTTAAAAAAGACTACCCGGTTCCGGTTGCTGCCGTCAGTCCGGTAAATCAGGAGAAGGGACTGGCACATACTACTCACCATGCTAGAAATCCCTGAGCGCTCGACCTTCATGCAGAGACATTTTCTCTCGCGAGACGATTTTACTATGTACGGCAAAAGGCGTATACGCAGGCAAAAGTGTATACGCCTCTTCCTGTTCTGGTTAATTGCGCTGGGCGTGCTGCTCCCGGTATTCACACTAATCGGGTATCTTGGGTTTACCGAGCAGTATCAGCGCGATAAAGTGCTGGGGAGTGCCGCGGAACAGCACCTGCGCAGCGCATTGAACCTCTTGACAGGCTGGTCGAAGCGTCCTTTGAACCTTGCGCCGGTGCGCCAGGCTGGTCAGGAATTTCAGGTGAGCGGAGTTATTCTTACGCAGGTCGAGTTGGACCTACAGTCTTTCCCTGGTATCATCAATCAGCTTCCAGTAGTAAGCACGCGACTAGACGCGGCGCGGAACCTGGTTGAGACAGCCCTGGGACTGAGCCATGCCGGTCTGGCGGGAAGCGAGTTGCTTGAAGATCTATTGCCGGGCTTTGCCAACCCACTCAGCATGCATAGTAGTGGTTTGACACAGCGCAACCTTGACCAGATCGGGGTTTTCTTTCCGCAGGTTTGTGCCGGCTTGGAACAGGCGCTAAGTGGTGTAGAACAGATCCAGGCTGGCGACCTGGGTCTTGACGTGCATCTGAGCAGCACCTTTACAACGGTGAAAAATGACATACCCCTGGTGCGTACCGTGTTGAGCGATGTGACGGCGCTGCTCCCGGCTTTGCCGACGCTGCTGGGTATTGGGCGACCGACGAATTATCTGTTAGAGATCCTCGATTCCAGCGAACTGCGGCCGGGTGGGGGATTTATTGGCAGCGATGGACTGCTGACGATTGCCGGTGGACATTTTGCTGGGGCGCATATTCAGGATGTTTTGCTGTTGGACAAGAACGTCAAGGATGGTCAGCAATATATTCCTTTTCCCCCGGCCTATAGCTGGTTGAGCACCTATCTCAACGTACCATCGTGGAGTTTGCGCGATTCGAATCTTGACGCAGATTTTCCCACCGACGCGCTCAACGGAGAAGCGAACTACAAGCGCGAAGGTGGTCAGGGAGCGGTCCAGGGAGTCATCTCGATCACCCCGGCGCTGATTCAGCACCTATTAGAGATCACGGGACCGCTCTTTTTGCCGGAGTACAAGCAGACCGTGACAGCGCAGAATCTGATCGACCTCATCCATTATCATCAGCTTGGTGCAGGCACCGAAGGGAACAGCTCGCAGTTGACTGCCGATGGTCAGACCTCGCTGCGCAAGCACTTTACCGAAGTTCTGACTCAGCATTTTATGGCGCGTTTTCATCGGCTTTCGGCCTCCGATCTGAGCAAACTGGTTGGAGTAGTCTTTGAAGCGTTGCAGAGCAAGGATGTGCAGATCTATTGTAACGCGCCCGCTGCCGAGGACCTCCTGCGTGTCCTTCATATAGCTGATAACATTCAAGCTCCTGCCAGTGATAGCCTGTTTGTCGTTGACGCCAATACGGCGGGCAATAAGGCCAACGCCTTTATTACGACCGACCTGCAAGAGCAAGTCACATTGGACCATGAGGGGAATGCGGTTCATCGTTTGCGTTTGAGCTATGAGTGGATGACGCCGGGCAAGATCTACGGAACCGGTTTCTACCGTGATTACGTGCGGATCTACGTTCCGCCGGGGAGTCAGTTGCTGCAAGAATCGGGTTGGGAGCCTTTGGGAACGAGCGATGCATTTGGGCGGACCTTCTGGGTCGGGTCGTTTCGCATGCACTACGGGCAGACCGTGACGCTGAATCTTGTCTGGAGTGTGCCGCACGTTGCGATGTATATACCTGGGAGCATGGCGTGGCAGTATCGTTACCTCGTGCAGCGCCAGGCTGGTACGCACTGGAGCGCAGAAATGCAGATCGACCTACCGGGTTGTCGGCTCAACAGTCTGCTCCTGCCTGCGGAGCGCAGGGTCGGTGGTCAGCAAGTAGTCTGGAACCAGGCTTTACAGAAAGACACGACAGCAGGTATTGAGTATACCTGCCCTGGTACATAGCTAGATCTGGTCAGGATGGGCAGAGAGAGACAGCATTGGAAGATACAACAATGTTGGGTGAGAAGCGAGGAGGATAGGTGATGAAAGATTTGAGGATAGACGAGGTAGAGAGCGAGCCGGAAGACGAGCCGCATACCGATGATTTACAGGAGATCAAGCAGCACGAAAGCCTGTTTGCGCGTGTCGCTCGCAACCGTGCCAGCTATTTTGCCGATATAGAGACAGTCGCGGCCAGTCCAGAGGTCGATAGCGTCCCGACTCAGCACTACGATGCATTTTTGCAATCGATTGGGCTATCGTTGACCGCGAGCATACCTGTGCTCAAGGTGCAGAGGGCGGAAACGTCAGACCTGGTGGCTCAGCCAGTGGGGGGCCAGCCAGTCGAGACCATGCCGGCGTGTGCCGAGCGTACGCCTGTACCAGCAACTATCTCGATTAGCGTCGTTCAGCCACCGACGAGCTACGGGGCGCACCTGGGCAATTTGCTCAAGCGTTCGGGCGTCTATGCGCTGGCCTCGATGATCTCGCCGTGCGTGGCGCTGGTGCTTGCGCCTTTCCTCACGAGCCACCTGACGCGAGCTGACTATGGTACGCTGACCGTTTTGAGCACGGCAATCGCTTTGATCGCAGGGATTTCGCAGCTAGGCCTGGGTTCGGCGTTCTTTCGCGTCTACAATTACGACTATGAAGAGGCTGGAGAGCGTGTACAAGTGCTCTCGACCATGTTGCTCTTGCTGCTCGGATTGGTGTTGCCCCTGGGTCTGGTCGAGTATGCAACTGCTCCCTGGTTGGCTGAGGCCCTGTTTGGCAGTTCCAGACTGGTAGAGAGCGTGCGTCTAGCGGCACTGGCGGTGACGCTGCAAAACCTCAGCGTGCCGGGCTTTGCCTGGATGCGGGCCGAGGGTCGGGCCGTCCAGTTTGCGCTCCTCTCTATCCTCAACCTGCTGGCCAACCTCGTACTGACGCTTGTGCTGGTAGGGAGCCTGCGTATGGGTATCATCGGAGCATTGCTGGCGACTGGTGGAGGGTATATCCTGGTTCTGTGCTGCGTGCTGCCCCCGCTGCTGTGGCGGATTGGCAAGCTTGTCCTGCGCCTGGATATCGCGCGGGCGTTGCTGAGTTTTGGACTGCCCAACGCCCTGACCTTTGCTTCGGCGTGGGCCTTACAGTTGGCTGACCGCTTTCTCCTGGCCCATATGCGTTCGCTTGGCGAGACAGCTACGTATGGAGTCGCCTATACGCTAGGGGGTGCATTGAGCGTCGTCGTGCTCTCGCCCTTCGCGCTGGCGTGGCCTTCGACCCTTTTTCTGATCGCTCGCCGTCGCGATGCGCAACAGGCCTTTGCGACTATCTTCCGCTGGTATAGCCTTTTCCTGCTCTTGATGGCCTACGCGCTGAGTCTGGTGGCCGAGTTTGCCCTGAGCGTCTTTTTTGCCCGCAGCTATCAGGGAGCGCTCAACGTTATCCCGCTGGTTGCGCTCTCGACCATGTTTTACGGACTCTACAACTACCTGACTCTGGGCATGAATATTCGCAAAAAGCTGTGGTACGCAGTGCTTTTTCTGAGCACCGCTGCGCTGGTCAACATTGGCGCAAACTGTCTGCTGATCCCGCTCTATGGCTCGACCGGAGCGGCACTTGCCACGCTGATTGCCTATGTCTTGCTGGCAGTGGCCACATATGGACTTAACCAGCGCATTTACCCGGTCCCCTTTGAGATCGACCTCTTTGGTCTGGGTCTGCTGCTGGTGATTGGATGCTATGGAGTCAGCGCGTGGCTCACTCAGGCGTGCTCGTTCTGGATCGCCTGCCTTATCTCGCTGGTGGGGTTGCTGCTCTGTGGGGGGAGCCTGTTTGCGCTCGGCTGGCTCTGGACACTCAGACAGAAGAGACGCGAGCAGGGTTATCAGACGCTTGCGGTTCCCCAACAAGGTTTCAAGCTAGCGGACGAAGAGAGCGAAGCCGAATAGCAAATAGATTGTTTGAGTGAAAGGAAACCTGAGAGATGGCAAAGCTGCGCATCTGTATGCACGTCCTGATGCCTCTGGGCATCGATATCCGCGTTGAGCGCGAGGCCAGGACGCTGAGCGACCAGGGCTATGCCGTAACGGTGGTCGATCTGGCGGGCGAGAACGTCCCGCCGCTGGTCGAAGTAGATGAGCGTATTCAGATCAAACATCTGCCGGTCACGCGCAATTTTACGATTACGCGTTTCAGACGGTGGACCACCTTGCGGGCTGCGGCGCTCTTTGTGCGCGGCGTATTCACCCTCCTACGTACTCCCGCTGATATCTACCATGCGCACGACGTAAATGCGCTGCCTGCCACGTACGTAGCGGCGCGTTTAAAGCGCAAACCATTGATCTACGACGCCCACGAACTCCCGCTCGCCGAGATTTCCGTCAAAGCTCGCTGGGTGCAGCGGTTGAGTCGGGTCGTCTTGCGCCATATTGTCCCGCGCTGCACTGAAGTGATCACCGTCTCCCCGCCGATCGTGCGGGTTTTGCAGGAAGAGTATGGTGCGCGTCGAGTGACGCTGGTGCGCAACATTCCCTGGTACCAGTCTGTGGCTCCGAACAACATCTTGCGCGAGCATTTGGGACTTGCGGCAGAGACGCGGATTTTACTTTTTCAGGGCAACCTGGGAGCGAATCGGGCGCTGGACCTGCTGGTGCGAGCTGCGCGTTTCCTGCGGCCGGGCATAGTCATTGTCCTGCTTGGTCCGCCGCGTCCAGAAGTGCAGAGCGTGCTGGCTGCATTAATTGTCAGCGAAGGTGTCGCAGAGCGTGTCAGAGTTTTGCCGCCTGTGCCATACGCCGAGCTTTTGCAGTGGACTGCCGGGGCAGACATGGGACTGGCGTTGTTTCGTCCTGATTACTCGTTCAACGTGCGCTGGTGTCTGCCCAACAAGCTGTTTGAATATCTCATGGCGGGTTTGCCGGTGCTGGCCTCGTCGCTTGACGTTGTGCGTGAAGTGCTGGAGAAAGAAGGAGTCGGGCGCATCGTCGAGGATATGACGCCTGTTGGCATCGCCGCCGCAATGAACGAACTGCTGGCCGACGAAGAGGGCCTCAGACAGATGCACCAGCGAGCACTGGCGCTTGTGAGACGTTCGCTGTGTTGGGAGCAGGAGCAGCGCCAGCTTTTGGAACTGTACGCCCGTGTCTATCCGCACGCGTCCCCGGTCGCTCTGCAAAAGCCTGGTTAGTTCATCATAGCGAGCAGGTGGTGTAGGAGCTTGATCTGTTGCTCGACCTCCTGAGTATCGTCGGCGTGTGGAGAGAGTGCCAGGTAGGCGTGCAGATCGTGGAGCGCTCGCGAGTAGCGTTTGAGCTGGAAATTGATCGCGCCGCGGTCGCGCAGCTCGATTGGAATGGACGGATTGAGCAACAAAATGCGGTCGCAGGCATCTAACGCACGTAGAAGCTCTTTTTTGTGGATATAAATATGTTTGAGATTGATCAGCATGCGGACTAGAATCTGTTTATGGCTGAGAGGTTCGAGCCACATGCTATCGTGATCTTGCTCATTCTTGAAGATCTGCTTGAGGCGATTTCGACAGTCGGCGATGCTAAGAAACTTGCCGCGCTCGTAGGGATCGATATAGACAGAACTGCCCTCAGCCGAGCAGCGCACGATAAAACGAAAAGGCATCCCGATCCCCTCGATCTGTAGACCCACGCGTTTACCTATCTCCATGTAGAGCAGAGAGAGAGTCAAAGGGATGCCGAGCCGCCGCTCCAGGACGCGATTGAGAAAGCAATTCTGTGGATCGTAGTAGTGGGTGCGATTGCCGCGGAAGTGCTCCTGGTCGAAAAGGACCGCGTTGAGCGCATGGAGCGTATGGAAGGCTGGGTTGGTGGGAACGGGTAGATTAGTGGGGGAGAACGTCTCCTCTTCCAGACACACGCGTACCCTTGCCGCGAGTTCTTCCAGGCGGCTAAGATAGGAGAGCGCATCCAGCTCGGGATACTCTTCGGCTGCGATCAAAAGTGCAGCCTGGGCCAGATCAATGCTGGCATCATCCACAGTTGTTAAGCTGGTAAATGCTCTGCGTGCCCGCTGTCGGGCTGCCATAAATTCTTCTGACATACTTGCAAAGCTCGCCTGAAGCCGTCTATGTGTGTCTATCCACAGCTAGCTAGTCCCCGGAATGTCCGTCTTTTCCGGCGACTTACCCTACGAGGAACCTCTCTGGCTATTGTACTTGATAGTGTCAACCTTGCGATCCCCCCAGGGTTTTGGGATCGTGTTGTTCAGGGGGAGGGGTCATACATCGAGCATTGAATAGCCCTGGAAGGAGCGCAGGGATGTTGCAAAGTCGGGAATAAAACGGCAAGAGGGTGCAGGGAGCGCAGCGTCCCTGCTGGCACCCTGTCTGGGGGACAGGGAAGAGGGGTGTCCCCGAAAAACCTCTTTTTCTTCTTGTGCCCGCCACCACAGGCGGCAGGGCGACTTTGCAACAGCCCTGGGAAGGAGCGATGGCTCCCTATTCAAATTGGAGAGAGTATGTTACACTACGTATTACAAAGTAAAAACAGAAATATCTGGTTTTGAATTTAGAGGGAAAACCTATGCAAACTTGTACATTTTGCGGACGTGATGTTACCGTCAAAAAATTCTGACCGGATTGTGGGA
>DAOTTJ010000020.1:0-8660 GCA_034437695.1 Ktedonobacteraceae bacterium | reverse complement strand
CTATCCCGGCCAGATTCCTGATACGTCCACCATTGTTATTCTGCCTTAAAGGAGAGATGCTCTCGGATGGAGCGAAAATAGCATCAGCATGTTTCCGAACCTTCGTGTGAGCATCTCTGTCACGAAGGTTCGGAAACGCTGCTATTTTCCGCTCACTTCTTTCCGAACCTTCGTGTTCCTAACCAGTTCTTTCCACACTTTTTTGCTGCTACCCGAGATGTGGAGCGGTTTGCTCAAGTGGTTTTGCACCAGCCGCCCATATGGGAGGGCATGTGCTCAATGCGAATGAGAAGGGAACGCCAGTTGGATCAGAGCATCGGCTGCTCGCTGATAACCGCCATCAGCTCGTACCAGTTGCTTAGTCTGTTGAGCATGTTCATAGTAGGCCTTGTCTGTGGTGAGTTTCTCAACCGCTGAACGCAAGTTTTCCACTGACATGGACTTTTTGTCCAGAATTACCCCCAGGCCCAGTTCAGCTACACGTTGAGCGTTCATCAACTGTTCGGGCTGTTGAGGATAGAGCACCATTGGCACTCCAAAGAACAAACTCTCCATAATACTATTTGTTCCACCGTGAGTGATAAAAAGACGGGTCCGTGGCAAAATATCCAGTTGAGGCACATAAGCAGAGAGCAGGAAATTTTCCGGCACTTTTCCCAGCGAGCGTGCGTCAACGCGTTTGCCTATCGACAGCACGACCTGCCAGGGCAGATCAGCGAACGCGGCGAAACATTGTTTATAGAAATCTGGACGGTCGGTAAAAAGACTACCCAATGAAATGAAGAGCAGTAGTCGCGCAGGATCGAGCAACTCAAAGGGGAAATTCGATGCGTCATGACGTGATGAAATAGAGGGTCCAACAAAGAGGTAACGCTCATCGAACGTTTCGACGGCTGGCTGGAACATTTGTGGACGAAAGATGAGATTGAACATCTCAGTATACTGGAACGCGTTAGAGAGGGTAGAGAGTGGATAATGATGATATTCATTTTATGAGCAAGACGCAAATTCATAGATATTCGTTTGGGTCTTGCTTATGCGATGAGTTTGAAGGCTGAAGAGTGTCTTATAAATGAAGAATACATTCTTTAGTCAACTAAAGCCAGTGTATGTTGACTCTTTTGAGACTATGCGAATTAAAGGAGGAAAAACATGATGCAAGCATCTCATGATAAAGCGAAGCAAACCTGGATTTTGCTACTTGCTTCATTGGCATCATTTATGGTTTCGCTTGATTCGGTGGTCGTAGCGACCGCGCTCTCTACGATTCACCGCGATTTTGGCGGCTCCATTGAGGCATTAGAGTGGACCGTGAATGCTTACAATCTGAGCTTTGCGGTGTTGCTCATTCTAGGGGCGGCATTAGGCGATCGCTTTGGGCGACGGCGGATGTTTATCGCGGGTTTGGTGCTCTTCTCATTAGCATCAGCGGCATGTGCTCTTGCGCAAAACATTGGTTGGCTCGTTGCTGCGCGTACCATTCAGGGGGGTGGAGCGGCTCTGGTGGCACCATTGGCATTGACACAACTGAGCGTAGCTTTCCCGGCAGAAGCGCGAGGCAGAGCTATGGGGATCTTTGGTGGTGTGGCCGGGCTGGCAGTTCTTGCTGGTCCGGTGGTGGGTGGAGCCATCACGCAGGGTCTAGCCTGGCAGTGGATCTTCTGGCTCAACGTGCCGATTGGAGCACTCGTCATCGTGGGGGTGCTCGCTCGCACCCAGGAAAGTTTTGGGCCACGTACAGGTCTCGATATCATTGGTCTGCTGCTGGTTTCAGGCTCCGGTCTGGGGCTTTTATGGGGGCTGGTGCGTGGGAACAGTGTGGGTTGGGGTAGTTTTGAGGTGGTCGTGACCCTGGCAACAGGGTTTCTGGTGGCTGTTGCCTTCGTTCTTTGGGAGCGACGTACGAGGACACCAATGGTACCGATGCGTTTCTTTCGCTCGCGTGTTTTCTCAGCGGGTAATACTGCGAATTTTCTATTTCAGGCCTCGATGATCGGTACAGTGTTTTTTCTTGCCCAATTTTTGCAAAGTGCGCTGGGCTACGGGCCGCTGGGTGCTGGATTGCGCTTGCTTCCCCTGACTGCCACGCTCTTTGTGACTGCACCAATCGCAGGTACACTTTTCAATCGGGTTGGCGAGCGGCCACTGATGGTTGTCGGATTGCTTATGCAGGCCATCGGCATCGCCTGGATCGGATGGATTGCTACACCCCGCCTGGCCTATGCTGAACTCATCGCACCACTGATCCTCCTGGGCATTGGAGCCTCGATGGTCTTGCCTGCTACGCAAAATGTGGTTATGAGTTCGATGGTGGCGAACGAGATCGGCAAGGTGTCTGGCGTGTTCAGTATGTTGGGCAAGCTTGGCGGAGCGTTTGGGGTCGCACTTGTGACAGCTGTGTTTGCGAGCGTGGGTAGCTTTGGCTCTGCGCAGGCTTTCAGTAATGGGGTTGCCCCGGCCCTTGAGGTTTCTGGCCTCCTGGCTCTCCTGGGAATGTTTGCTGCCCTGTTTCTGCCTGGTAGGCGGGCTGGGAGTGTTGTCCAGCCACAGAGCGAGGAGTCCGAGAAAATACAGAGTCAAGCCTCATCGGCACTTTCCTAAACGTTTGAAGTGGGAGCCTTTTCCTCTGATCCCAAACGTTGGCTATTCTGGGTACGGACAAGGCTCCCACCTCGTTCTATAGAAATCCAGTCGCAGTCAAGCGATGGTTCTCAGGTTGGGGATGAGCTATCGCCAGTGAAGACTTCCAGTTTATCGAGGCCTGGAAAGGCGGTATCACCATCCAGGTAGAATGTGATAGAGATTGCCCAGACCCATACCAAGACCATTAAATGCAATGCTCTGCTCTGCCACGTCCCTATCCTTCCCTATGTATGCTGTTAAGCGTTCAGTCAACGCTTAACGGCACTCCTGCTGTACATGTTTTGCTTTCGGTAAAACATGTACAACAACGAAAAGAGGTACAGAAGGCGTGTTTCGGGTACATGCATGCACCTGAAACGCGCCTTCTGTACCTGAATAGACTTTTTTAGTTGTTTGGTATCTCGGTGAACTGGACAATTGCATCGGCCGCTCGCTGATAGCCACCGGCTGCGCGGACGATCTGCTGCATCTGCTGAGCGTGTGCGCGATAGGATGCATTCTGAGCAATGAGTTCAACGGCCTCACGAAGCATGGAGGCAGTCACCGTTTCTTTCTCTAGCATGAGGCCTGCTCCCAGCTCTACCGTGCGTTGCGCGTGAAGTTGCTGTTCGGGTTGTTGTGGAAGCATGACCATCGGCACGCCATAGTACAGACCTTCCATGATACTGTTTGTACCAGCATGCGTGACAAACACCGGCGCTCGTTGGAGGATTTCAAGCTGGGGTGCATAGGCCGAGAGAATGAAGTTTTCTGGTACAGGACCGAGGCTCGCCAGATCGGTCTGTTTGCCGATCGAAAGAATAACCTGCCACGGCTGTTCACCAAAGGCGGCAAAGCATGACTGATAGAAGGCCAGTTGATTGCTGATCATACTTCCTAAAGAGATATAGAGCAAAGGCAGCTCTGGCTTGAGCTGGTCAAACGGGAAGGGAGTCGTCTGATGGCGGGGAAAGATGGATGGACCAACAAACACATATCGATCATCAAAGGTTTCACCCGCTGGTTGGAACTCCCTGGGGATGAAGAGGATATTGAGTGCTTCAACCCGTGTGAGCATATTGAGGAACGCCGCCGCGGGGTGACCTGCTCCGCCTGTTTGCTCCGCCATGCTCTTGAACATGTTTTGAAAAACCTCGCTCTGGCCGGGATCGTTTACCATAGTTTTGCGTATCTGGTCAAAGAGATTAAAATGCTCGTTTGAAGCATAGGTAGCGCGAACAGAGATCGTCGGTACATTGAGTGCCTCAATGATGCTTTGCGCCCAGATGCACATAAAGTCATAGATCATCACGTCGGGCTGCTCCGCACGAATACTATCGATGACCTGCGGTGGGACGTAGTTTGCTTCCTGTGCCAGTATGGCTCCTAAGCCAGTTAAGAGGGAAGCGGAAGACCCGAAAGAGGGTCTACTTGGCATCATCTGGCCGCTGAGCATCGACGTATAGGGATGGAAGGTCGCGCCTGTTGCCTGGACTGTGTCGCGAAACTCCTCAGTGAGGTAATAGCTTACCTCGTGGCCGCGTTGGACGAGTTCTTGCACGACGGCAAGCGTTGGATTGACGTGTCCAGAGGCAGGCATGTTTAAAAAGATATATTTTGTCATGGTGTCTGTTTCCTTTCAGGTGGATGTAACATGTTCTGCGAGCGAAGCTCTCCTGCGCTTGTGGCTGGATGCGCCCGCTCTGTGATCAGAGAGACGAGAGCGACGACGAGGCGTTCGGATGCCAGCGGGTTGATCTCCTGACCACCGAGCAGGTGATAGACAATCACCCGATGGTGGATCGTCGCGAACACGATCTGAGCAACTGCCTCTGGATCAGCGAGGCGGAGTTGCGCCTCGTTTGCCAGATAGGTTGTCAGCCATGCGACGATAGGCTTCTCAAAAGTCTGTGTGAAGACATTGGTGATTACTGGTAGCCGTCCCGACTCGGTTATCAGGAGTCTGAGAAAGGAGATCGCCTTGAAGTCGCCGCCGAGTTCCCGTAGAAGAAGATTGAGCACAGCACGTAGCATCTCAGCGGGAGAGTGGTCAGACTGGACCCCCTCGATCAGGATAAGCAATGCCGTCAGCTTGTCTTGAGCAAGGCGTTGAACAAGAGCATCGAAGAGATGCTCCTTATCGCCAAAGTGGGCGTAGATCGTAGCTTTGGAGACTCCAGCAGCGGCAGCAACGCGATCCATCGTAGTCGCAGCGAAACCATGAGCAAGAAACTCATCCATCGCACCATTCAGAACCGTCTCATGTTTGGCGGGAGACCTCTCGCGCCTCTTCATCGCTGTCATGCTATCCTCCTCTTGCTCATTAACGTCCGCGTAACGGCGGGGTCGCGTGGCAGGCATGGTGAGAAAAGAACAGCCCCGCAAGCATAGGGAAGCCCTGTCTCAACGTTGCGTGGAATTGATCAACTAGATTGACCAGTGTTGTCTCCGGGCAGAAACTAAACTAGCCGGTACAGTTCATTTTGTACACACGTATTATAGAACACGGAGCGAACGTACGGCAAGAGAATGCAAGAACTGATCTAGGTTATTTCATTCTCTGCAAGCCTCTGGCTTGCGATCCCCCCGCCCCAGAGAGAAGAAAGTGCAAAAAGAAGTTTCGCGTTTCCTCTTGCATGTATAGATACTCATGGTTATACTATCAATTGAACCTATCATCAGCGAGAAGGAGAGACAGCAAAGGGATGCAGCAGCAAACGATGGTGCAAACACACTCGCTGGTCTGTATTGCTGCGCCCCAGGATGCCTCTCTGCTTGCTTCCTGGGAGAACCATTTGCTGCCACTTCAGCAGCGACTCACTTGCTGGTCAGAGCATGATCTACTGCTTGGTGAGGATCGTCTTGAGCAATTCCTTGCCCACCTAGATCAGGCCGAGGTAATTATCTTTCTTGTGAGTGCCAATTTATTTGCCAGCGAGGAATGTTGCGAGTTCATAGAGTATGCACTTCAACGCCACCAGGCGGGAACCGTCAAGGTCTTGCCCTTATTGGTACGGAGCGTCTCCTGGCATGAGTCTTCGCTGGGTGCGCTCACGTGCTTGCCTGCCAGTGAAATCCCGGTAAAATCGTGGGGGGATGACGATGAGGGCTGGCATGCCTGTGTGCTGGACCTCCAGCGGCTTCTGAGAATCTCTTTGACTCAGGTGCCATCTCCTTCGCGAAGCATGCCGGACCATAGTGATCGAGGAAAACTCCTGCGCCTGCTCCGGCGAGATTACCAAAGGGAACTCGATGAATCCTTAGAGCGTCTGGTCTGGCTGGAATTGGGCTTGCATGAGCAACCGGGCGCGGTCCTGACGCGCATCTCGCAACGCCGTCCTGATCAGAGCGAACGCGTGCTCCCTGCGGGGACATCCATCCTGCAAGTCTATGATGAAGCAGCCGAAGCGCTGCTGATTCTAGGCGAACCGGGAGCGGGCAAATCCACCCTGCTGACGACGCTTGGGCTCCACCTGGTCACCCGTGCGGAAACAGACCCTGGTCACCCGCTTCCAGTGATTCTGCCACTCGCATCCTGGGCAGAGGACAAACCACCGCTGGGCAAATGGCTCGTTGAACAGATAGCCTTGCGCTATAGTGTGCCTCGTCATCTGGCGAGCAGGTGGGTGGAACAGAACCTAGTCTTGCCATTGCTTGATGGTCTGGATGAGATGGAGGAGACGGCGCGGGTCCAGTGTATTGCTGCCATTAATACCTATCGCAAAGCTACCTTCTCATCGCTGGTCGTCTGTAGTCGGACGACCGAGTATCAGGCTGCCTCAGTGCGTCACCGCCTGGCGCTTCAACAGGCAGTGATCGTCCAACCACTGACGCAGGAACACGTCAGGCAAACGGTCCAGCAGGGTGGAGATACGCTGGTTGCGCTGAGTGAGGCACTCGCGCAGAGCGAGGAGTTGCGAGATCTGGCCAGGACTCCACTTATGCTCAGTATCTTGATGCTGACCTATCGTGGGACGACCGTGCCAGCGTTGCCACAGCAGAGCAGAGCACTTGAACAGCAGATCTGGAAGCAGTATATGGAACGCATGATGATAGAAAAGGGAGCCGAGTGTCGGGGGGAAGGGGAGACTTCAGTGAAACGCTACCATCCAGAACAGACGCAGGCCTGGTTGGCCTGGCTGGCACAGCAGATGCGCTCGCACAATCAGACCGTCTTTTCCGGGGAATATCTCCAACAAAGCTGGCTGCCTTCCTCACTTCTTCCGCGAGCTAGCTGGCTCGTGGATTTTTTGCCCACTATACTTCTGGGTGCTGCAGCAAGTATCTTTCTCTCATTTCTGCTGAACGAGGTGAACGATACAAGATCTTTTTGCCAGGCTGGATTGGTCGGTGGTTTTCTTGGATGGTGCCTCTGCCTGGGGTCGCAAGCACCGCGATTGACGCGATCGCGGTGGCGATACGTGTTCCAGAGCCAGGCTCGTCGTCTGCTGAGAGCAGGGTGCCTGGCGTTCCTGTTCTCAGTTTGCTTTGGTCTGGACCTCGGTTCCTCCTATAGCGTATCCGACTGGATACGTGATGGGGTCATCTTTGCAAGTCTGTTGCTGGTTGGTGGCTGGCTCCTCCAGGTGGTGCTTGCTCGTTGCGTTGCAGTCTCGGATGTCACAGGTTCCAGGCCCTCTTCGCGTTGGAAGCGTTTTGCTCACTGGTGGCAAACAGCATCAGTTTGCCAAACGCGTTGGACCATCGTCATCCTGGGTCTTTCTTTCGGACTGAGCTACGGACTGAGCTATGGTTTGAGCTATGGTTTGAGATACGGGTTGATCTACGGACTCGGCTTTGGCGTGGCCATCTTTCTCCTTTGCGTCATCCAGGATGGAAACAGCAAAACACTCAGGTTGGCGGAACAGATTTCCTGGACCTGGCGGACACTGCTTCGCCTTAGACATCTTCAGACGAGCCTGCTTATTACCGTGATTCTGGCGTGTTTCTACTGGCTAAACTACGGGCTGAGCATCGGGCTGAGCGTCGGGCTGAGCGCCGGGATAAGCTTCGGGCTGAGCATCGGGATAGGTTTCGGACTGAGCTTTGGTCTGAGCTACTGGTTACTCCTGGGTCTCTATCGGGGAATGATCCAGAAACATCTGGCGGATCGGGACCGCCGCCGCTTTAATCAGGGGCTTCATCGTTCTTTGCGCAACAGTCTCCTTCTGAGTGTACTGGGAGGGGGGCTTCTCTCTGGAGTAATCCTGCTGAGCGACTGGCTGAGCTTTGGGCTGGGCTTTGGGCTGGGCGATCAGCTAAGTTTCGGGATAAGCTTCGGGTTGAGCTTCGGGCTGAACAGCTGGCTGAACGACTGGCTACGTGACGGACTGAGCAACTGGCTGAGCATCGTGTCGCTCCTGTTTCTGTGTGGCTGGTTCTTTCTCTGGGCAACGATAGGTGGGTTGACCATTCTGCGCCACTATACTCTGCGCGTGCTGTTGGCACGCAGCCACACCTTTCCACTCAATGCGCGGCGTTTCCTGGACGATGCCGTGGCGCGTGTTTTTCTCAAACGCTCCGGTGGGGGATATGCCTTTGTGCATCGCCGTCTCCTCGATTATTGTGCAGACACCAGAGATAAGACAGCAGAGACAGAGAAGCAAGCTTAAAGAGCAGAAGTTCTCTGGCCTAAAAGGGGCCACAGGCATAAAAGAGCGCTGGATGTATCGTGTGGTTGGTTGACAAGGTATCCAGACCAGAGCTATGATAGCTAGCGCGATATGTTTCTGTCAGATACAGCCAATGGAGATCTTCAGGAGCCGCACTGGTTGGCTACTGTTGAAAGGATTCACTCATGAAACCATTATCTTCCCCTGTTATCCTGGCGGCTGATGCTGCTATTGACCTCCAACTTCATACCACCTTTAGTGATGGCACCTGGACTCCTGAACAACTGCTCGATTACCTGGTGGGGGAGCAGTTTGGACTAGTCGCGATTACCGATCACGATCGCGTGGATACTGCTGAGGAGTTGCAACAACTCGCGGCAGAAAAACGGCTGCCACTGCTTGCGGCTGTGGAAATGAGCACGTCAT
>DAOTTJ010000019.1:0-4091 GCA_034437695.1 Ktedonobacteraceae bacterium | reverse complement strand
CTCCACAATGGGCCGCAGGCCGCTCAGGGCAGCGCCGATGCCGGCCCCGGTAAAAACCTCTTCGGCCAGTGGAGTATCTCGTACACGTTTCTCGCCAAACTCCTCAATCAACCCTTTGGTCACCGCATAGGTGCCGCCGTACCCGGCGATATCCTCACCCATGATAAAAACGCGCTCGTCGCGCAGCATCTCTTCGCGAATCGCCTCGCGCAGCGCATCACGAAATGTTACCGTACGCATTGTTTATCTACTACCTCTCATATCTGTAGGAGAGAGCCGCGGAATCGTCAGCCATAATATCGGCGTAGAGGTCCTCCGGCTCAGGGAAAGCGCTGTTCTCCGCAAACTCAGCGGCTTCTTCCGAAACCTGACTGGCCTTTTTGTCATTCTCGTCAAAGTCTGTCTGGGCAGCCATACTAGCTTCGAGTAGTTGCTGCTCAAAGATGCCGATTGGGTCACGCGTGGTGCGCCATTCCTTTTCCTCTTCGCGTGTTCGATAGTAAGCCGGGTCTGTCATTGAATGGCCACGGAAGCGATAGGTCTTGATCTCCAGCAGAGTTGGTCCTTGACCACTCCTGGTGTGTTCAACGGCCCGCCTGGCCGCTTCATAGACCTTGATGACATCCATCCCATCGACCAGTTCGCACGGTATATTATGTGCGGCTGCACGCGGGATCAGAGAGTCTACAGCCCAGGCTTTCTCAACTGCCATGCCCATCGAATACTGATTGTTTTCGCAGACATAGATCACCGGCAGACGCCAGAGCGCCGCCAGATTAAGTGACTCGTGGAAAGCGCCTTCATCGACTGCTCCATCGCCGAAAAAGCACATAGTAATCTCGTCACGTCCTTCGTACTGAGCCGCTAGCGCCACACCAGCAGCGATCGGAAGTTGCGCCGCGACAATCCCATTCCCCCCCATCATTCCATACTCATTGCTCCACATGTGCATGGAGCCGCCCTTGCCCTTACTACACCCTGTAATCTTACCAAAAAGTTCGGCCATAACTTCGTTGGGCGTCATCCCTTTGAGTATCGCATGTCCATGCTCGCGATAACTGGCCAGCACCTTATCCTCTTTGCGCAACAGAGATATACACCCTACACCGACCGCCTCCTGCCCAATGTACAGGTGCATAAAGCCCCCTATTTTGCCGCGTGTGTACTCCTCTGCGCATTTCTCTTCAAAACGACGCAACAGCATCATCTTGTAGTGCATTTCCAATAACTGAGCACGAGTAAGTCCACCTAGCGTCGCATTGCTAATCGCCATAGGCCCCTCTTTCTTCTGTCCTGTTTTTCTGTCTTCTGTACTCTCAGTGTTGTATTAGCCTGCTATACTTCTTTGTATTGTTACGGCCATTCGCGTAAAAACCCCGTGCCGGACACCCCGACATTATACATCCAGGGTGGAGGCACCCGTCTGACCCCTCAACCAGAAGGGGTTGCTGACAGCGTTGTGACGTGTCGATATCCCTATTTTACCCTATCATCCGGGTAGAATGTAAGAGTCATGATAGCCCGCTAACAGATTCCTGTCCCTCATGCCTTAGAGTCCAGAATACACTAACTATAGAGTTCTGACCACCACCTGAAAGTACTATACTGGTAGGAAATAACACAAGATGATACCTGAATGGTAATTGCTGGGGAGAGGAGAAGGTGAAACCCCCTGCGTTTCGGGGGGCAGAAACCAGGCAGAGACCTGAATGCTTGTCAATGCAGCTCTGGTTTCTTGCTCTCAGCGCAAGGGGCAAAAGAAAAGTATACCATTGGCAGTGAACAAAACAATACAAAAACTACGGTTTAACGACGGCTTCTGAGAGTTCTTTCCCGGGAGAGAAGCGAACACGATCTTTCGCAGGTACCTCGATGGTTTCGCGGTTGCGGGGATTGACGCCTTTGCGTGGAGCGCTCCGGCGCACTTTGAAAGAACCAAATCCAACCAGGCGTACTTCATGACCGTCCTGAAGTTCTTCACGGATACCATCCAGGAGAGCCTCAAGAACCTCGCCTGCTTTCTTCTGTGTGAGATCAGCTTGCGTGGCGATACGCTTGGTCAGTTCATGCCGACCGACGATGGTCGACTCACTTTTAGTTGTGGCCATGGGTGAAATTCCTCCTTACAACGATCAACACACGTCGCTTCTCATCCCAAACATGTATTGCTGGGCCTGTAGAGCGGCTTCACAACTCACTGCCGTAAACGAGTATAGCATGCGTATTCTCGAAATACAAGTGTCTCAACCTGCTTGAGAGCTAGCCTGAGATCCGCAAACCGCCTGGGAAGCCGTTCCGTAGCTGGCACCTATCTGGAAAATTGGCTTCCCAGGCGGCGCGAAACGTTTTGTAGTAAAAAATCATAGCCCTTAGGATCAGTTCAAACATTCAAATGGCTGTGTATATAATCCCCTCAGTCGGGTCGCTATGTTGCGCTAATTGCCCTTGATAGCGCAGGTGCTCCAGGTGAGCTAGAACCTCAGCCAGCGCCATACGCCTGGCTTCCAGATTGTTCAGGCGACGATTAATAAAGAGCCGCTCGGTCAGGCGAGCGGCGTTCTGGGGCTGTTCTGCGACAAAGCCGCGCAACCTGGACGCACGTTCGACGTGATGTTGGAGGATTTCGCGTACGCGGTTGCCCAGCTCAACGAACGGTTCACCGTGACCCGGCAAGGCCAGGCTCACCGCAAGCGACTCCACTTTGTGCAATGAGTGAAGATAATCGCCCAGAGGGTCGGGGCGGTCCAGAGGAGAGTACAGACCAATGTTTGGCGTAATACGTGGTAGCACATGGTCGGCGGCCAGAAACACCCCGTCGCGCTCGCGTAAGAGCGTAATCTGACCATCCGAATGACCCGGTACCCACAGCACACGATAGTCTTCCCCAGCCAGCTCAATGAGTGTATCGTCTGCGAGCGGAGTAAACGCCTCGTGGGGAGGCACGCGCAGGAGACCATCGTCCTGCACATACGCGGGTTCGCCAGACGCCAGACCATGCAGGCGAAAGAAGTCAGCCATCTGACCGAAACTCTCCACTATACCACCGTCCCAGATCAGGCGTAGATTGCGCTCATCGATCGGATGCATATAGACCAGCGCCCGACTCTGCGCGTATAACTCGCCAGAGAGGCCTATATGGTCGGGATGGTGGTGAGTCAGAACTATCGCCTGGAGCTTGCTCAGACTCAAACCAGCGCGAACCAGACCGACTGTCAGCGCCTCCCTGGCCGCAAGCGTCCCCACCCCCGTATCGACCAGCGCCCAACCGTCGCGACCCACCAGCGCATAGACATTGACAGTACGCAGAGGAAAGGGAACAGGCAGAGTAATCTTCCAGATACCAGGAACTACCTCGCGAGCATCAGGTAGCGGTTCGAAGCTATACTGAAACGGTGACTGAGAAGAGTGCTGCATACAAAAGATCCTTTGGCCCATAAAAAACGGCTATCAACCAGGCAGATATTCTTGATGTGATTGTACGGTCTCAATTCCCGGCGTGTCAACCGAGTGAGTAGTGTAAATAGAACGGGAAGAAGAGGCAAGAAGGCAAGAAAAAAAAGCTTGACGAGTTAAGAACCTTCTGTTATAATGCCTTTTGTCGGAAAAACGGGGTGTAGCGCAGCCCGGTAGCGCACCACAATGGGGTTGTGGTGGTCGGAGGTTCAAATCCTCTCACCCCGACTATCTAACGAGGTAGGAAGTATGCTTGTGAAGCGGCTCCCTACCTCGCTTTAGCTTTCCCTTGTATCCTCGCTTTCATCCCAAACGCTCCAATTATGTACCAATTGTGTACCAATTGTGTACCAGTTATGCAATAACCGGCTATTTTTTGCCTCTTTTCTTCGCTGGTTTGCCAAATTTGTCATCCCACTGTTGGGTAGCATCACCTTGCCTATCCGGCATAGCGTGAGAGTAGACATCCATTGTCGTAGTGATCTGACTATGCTCCAAGTTCTCCTGTACCACTTTAGGATGTACCTTCATAGTCAGGCGGAATTTCACGCTGGCTTTGGTACCGATTCGGCATAGCCGTAACTTGTGATAAAATCCACTGCATGCTCTAACAAGTAGCTGCTCATGTTGTTGAGATC
>DAOTTJ010000018.1:0-3429 GCA_034437695.1 Ktedonobacteraceae bacterium | reverse complement strand
GGGGGATCTGTTCTTCTGTCATCGCTCTTTTCTCTCCTCTGGTTTCCTGATGAATCCTATGTTCCCTACAGGTGCGTACTGGGCGACACGAAACCATTATAGTAGAATTACTACGAGTAGTGCTAGGATCTATGAACAGAAGCAATCCACTCCTGTAAGAAAGGAAAAGAGTATGTCAACTGAAGCGAATAAGGCCATAGTTCGGCGTTTCTAGGAGAGCTCCAACGACAAAGACCTGGATGCATCCTTCGAACTGATCGCTCCCAGTCTCATCAACCACGCCTTTGGAGGTCAATTCACACGAGAAAGCTGGCGCGAAACCGACAAAACGCTCTTCCCGGCGTTTCCTGACCTGTCGATGCATGTGGCCGACCAACTGAAGGAGATAAAGTAACCACCCGCTGGGTGATGACAGGCACGCAGCAAGGAACCTTTCTGGGCCTTGTCCCGAGCGGCAAGCAGATGACTCTGAGCGATATCTCCATTGATCGGGTCGCAGATGGGAAAATTGTTGAGCATTGGGCCGAAACAAATATTGGCCAGGTGATGCAGCAGTTGAGCGACCCCCACGTGATTGACAGATAAAACGCGGTCTTTCCATGCTCCTCTCATGTACACTTTGCTGTACAACGAGACAACATGTCAAGCGTAGCAAAACAGAATAAAAGTGTATTGGAGACATGCCAGATTATCTGTCTCCCGGACAGGGTGGCGGTTTCTCAGGTGTTACTGGCAGGTTGTGGCCAGGAAAGGGTCGCCATAATTATCGATGGAACCGCTTTTTCCTGTAAAAGGTGATCATTCATAGATGACTTAGCCATGCCGCTTCCCTTCTTTCCCTTGCTGAGATTCGTGTTCGTTCCATGCGGTACGCAGACGGCGAAGTGCGCGATGCAGGCGTACGCGGACCGCCTGAGGGGTGATCCCCAGGCGGCGACCGACGGTGGTTGCATCGCATTCGTGAAGGATCATGAGATTGAGGAGACGCGCATCTTCTGCTGAGACCAGCGCGAGCATCTCGCGCACCTGTTCCTGGGTTTCAAAGGATTGCTCTGGTTCCGCCAGGAGAGAGATCGCGAGTTGTTCCAGCAGTTCTTCTTCTGGAACCCCAGCTTTGTTGGCGAGATCGCTGACAGGGATCTCAAAACAGGAGCGCCTGGCCAGGGTGGCGCGGCGGCGTTGGATCATGTTGAGCGCAACCCGGATAAACCAGGTACGCGGCTGCTGAACAGCCAGGAAGCGTTCGCCGAGATCCATCACCTGGAGCACCGTGTCCTGGAAGATCTCTTCAGCTACCAGCGGAACGTTGCTTCCTGCTGCCAGTCCTGCACGCAAAACATAAGCGGCGAGGATGGTTTTGAGCACGGCGGCGTGCTCTTGCAAAAAGCTGCTCAGATAGGCATTGATCGGACCCGTACGAAATTGTGCATCCGACATTATAGAGGTTGCTCTCTTTACTCGTTTTTTGCTGTAGAGACGTTGAATAGAGCAGATGTCTCCACGCTTCTGGGGATTAGTCTTTTCCGCTTGGAGAAACATTACAGGTTTCAGCAAAATATGAAATACTACCATTCTTGAAGGCTTTGTACTCGTCAAGCAGAGAATGAGGGGATCGATGGCTATCCAGGTACCTCACTCGCATGCGGTGGAAGAGGTCTTGCGCTCCAAACGCATGCGAGGCCGGTGTTTGGGAACAACTATGTAAGCTGCTTACGTACTGCGGCAATAAACTCGTCGGTTGTCGCTGTGCCGCCCTGATCGACGGGCAGGATCAGGCCCTGGCGGTAGACGCTGCTGATGGCGTCTTCCAGGCGCTGCTTTTCGCGCATATAGCCCAGGTAATCGAGTAGGAGTGCGCCTGTGAGCAGCATGGCGGTTGGATTGATGATCTGCTTGCCTGCGATATCGGGCGCAGAGCCGTGGACCGGCTCGAAATACGCGTAGTCTTCGCCGTAGCAGACGCTGGGCGCAAGACCCATGCCGCCGATGCAGCCCGCAGCCATATCCGCCAGGATGTCGCCGTGTTCGTTGCCAAGTACGACGACATCCAGCGTCTCTGGTTCGGCGACCATGCGTCGGGCGAGGTCGTCGATCAGAAACTCCTGGTAGGTCAGGCCCGCCTTCGCCGCGACCAGCTCGCGGACGATCTCGCGGAATCTCCCATCGGTGCGCGGCTGGATCGAGTATTTTGCTCCCAGCGTGACTACGCCGGGGAAGCCGATCGACTGGCGCTCGTAAGCTACGTGGATGGCGGTCTCGGCCACGCGGCGTATCTGGGCATCGGTGCTGACGCGCACCGCGTACGCGCCCTGCTCGTTGGCTGTGGGCGGCAGATACCAGCCGGAACTGCTCGGCAGGTTGACCAACTCGCTTAGCTCGCCCTCACGCGGAGGATAGAGTCCTTCCAGGTTATCGCGGACGATGACGTAGTTGATGCGTTCGGGGTGGCTCAGTGGACTGCGGTAGCCGCGTTGCCAGCGCACAGGTCGCACATTGACCGCCGTATGCATTCCCCAGCGCAGATGCCAGAGCACGGGTCTGCTTGGTCCACCGCTCGCGCCAAAGAGCGTGCAGTCGGCTGCGCTGATAGCCTGCCGTGTCTCTTTGGGGAAGGGATCGCCATAGCGGGTCTGGGCCTCGTCTCCGCTCAGTGCCTCGCGAAAGCGAATGCCCGGCACCAGTTCGTGCAAAAGGTCGACGGTGGGTCGGACAACCTCGGGGGCTGCGTCGTCACCGGGGATTACACAGACGAGTGGACCGTCTGAACAGTTGTGTCCATGACGAAAGATCATCGAAGCGTGCCTTCCAGGCGGATATATTCCAGGATGCCGCCTGCCTTTACAATACGCGCCACAAAGGGGTCGAGCGGCTCTGACTGGAAGGTTTGCCCGCTGGTAAGGTTCTTGATCTCGCCACGTTCAAGGTCGACTTCTATCTGGTCGCCATCGTTGCTGGCCAGGACGGCTTCTTCACAGACCAGGACGGGCAGACCGATGTTGACTGCGTTGCGGTAAAAGATGCGGGCAAAGCTGCGTGCGATGACTACACTGACGTGGCATCCCAGGATCGACGAGGGCGCGTGCTCACGCGAGGAGCCACAGCCAAAGTTGTGTCCTCCCATCAGGACATCGCCCGGCTGGACTTCCTGCGCGAAAGCCGGGAGGACTTCGCAGAGGCAGTATTTTGCCAGTTGGGCGCGATCGGTCGTGACGTTGTAGCGTCCAGGGATGATGATGTCGGTGTTGATGTTGTCGCCAAGTTTCCAGATTCTGCTCATTGTGTTGCATTTCCTTTATCTCTAGTGGGTATAGTATACTACTTTTTGTGTATATAAGTCACCGCAGGTGACCTGCACACAGGGTTTCTCAATATTCTTCTGTGTGTAGGGCGAAACCGCCCCACCCCAGAGTAAAAAGTGCAGCAAGGCGT
>DAOTTJ010000017.1:0-14560 GCA_034437695.1 Ktedonobacteraceae bacterium | reverse complement strand
ACCAGCCCGATACTCATTTAGCGAGGAGGCTACAAACTTATGGCTGAATTTGAGAACTATACGTCACAAGCACAACAGGCGATAAAGTGTGCACGAGCTGTTGCGTTGCAATTCCAGCATCGCATGATTGGGCCAGAGCACCTTCTGCTTGGCATTCTCAGAACACAGGATAGTGTTGTGGAGTCGCTTCTGGCGCACTTACAGGTAGACATCACACGTCTGAGTCAGGCCATCGGGTTTGTGATTGGGCGCGGGAGCAATCGCAGCACGACCAGCGAACCAGCATGGAACGCACTCGCGCAAGCGGCCTTTGCGCAATCGGCAATCGAGGCAGCCAACGCAGGCGCAAGCCAGATCGGTATCTACCACCTTCTGCTCGGTCTGCTCAACGATGACGAAAGCGTAGCGGTCGGTGTACTGGAAAGCTTTGATGTGACGCTCTTTGCCACACGTCGGTATTTACAGACGTTCTTGCGCACCGAGAGCGATCAGGCGCTTGCTACGATGCAAGCCCACATATGGCACACCGAAACCCCTCTGCTCAACCAGGTCAGCCGCGATCTGACCGCTGAGGCATTATTAGGAACACTGGACCCGCTGATCGGACGAGCTGCCGAGTTGGAACGGACCATGCAAATTCTGGCACGACGCACCAAGAATAACCCGGTACTGATTGGTCCAGCCGGCGTGGGCAAGACCGCCCTGGCCGAAGGTCTGGCACAGGCCATTCTTGAAGGCCTGGTCCCAGATAGTTTGCAGTATATGCGCGTGGTCTCCCTGGATGTGAGCCTGTTGACTATAGGCGCTCGCTTTCGCGGCGACTTCGAGGAACGGCTGCAATTGCTCCTCTGCGAAGTAGTTCAGGCCGGTAATCTGTTGATTGTGATCGACGAACTCCAGACCTTGCTGGGCAGCGGCGTGGCCGATGGCTCGGTAGATATCGCAAGTATGTTTAAGCCGATGCTGGCACGCGGGGAGTTCCGCTGTCTCGGCGCAGCTACTCACGAAGACTATCGCAAAATTATTGACAGCGATCCCGCCCTGGAACGGCGCTTTCAACCTGTGACCATCGCCGAAACAACTCCTGATGAGACGCTGGCAATTTTACAAGGTCTACGCCCCCGCTATGCCAGCTACCACCACGTAACTATCACAGACGAGGCATTAAAGGCTGCGGTACACCTTTCAGACCGCTATATACAGCAACGCTACCAACCAGATAAAGCCATCGATCTGCTAGACGAAGCGGCAGCTCAGGCCTGTGTCCACCTCGCACTTGCCCCACAACCGGTACGCCGCCTGCGCGATATACTCGCCCACGTCCGCGGTCGGAAGGAAAAGGCGATCCAGGGACACAACTATACCCTGGCTCTGCACAGGCGCAAACAGGAGCTACGCCTGAGCCGGACGCTGGTCGCGCTCGAACAACAGTGGCACACGCTACGCACCCAGGAACAACCGATAGTGGCAGAGGAGCAGATCGCCGAGATCGTCGCGCTCTGGACCGGCATCCCCCTCGGACAGATTACGCTCAATCAGGCGGAACGCTTGCTCCAGTTGGAAGAGACCCTCCACCAGCGTATTATTGCCCAGGATGACGCGGTGCAGGTGCTGGCGCGTGCGGTGCGCCGGGCCTACACGAATATACGCGACTGCAAACGTCCCATCGGCTCGTTTCTCTTCGCTGGTCCAACTGGGGTGGGCAAAAGTGCATTGGCCCGTGCTCTTGCCAGTGCGCTCTTTGCCAACGAGAACTCACTGCTAACCCTCGACATGTCCGAGTTTATGGAACGCCAGCAGGTCTCGCGTCTGCTCGGCTCACCTCCAGGATATATCGGCCACGACCAGGCCGGCCAACTCACGGAGTTTGTGCGCCGCCATCCCTATTGCATAGTGCTCTTTGATGAAATCGAGAAGGCCCACCCCAGCGTCTACGATCTGTTGTTGCAGATCCTTGAAGATGGACAGCTCACCGATACCCACGGGCAACGCGTGGATTTCCGAAACACACTGCTCATTCTGACTTCTAACCTGGGTACCGAACACCTCAGGCCGACGCAGATCGCTTTCACGCAGCAGGGTCCACGCAACCAGTCGGTCACCAATCAGGCGATGCGCACACACGTAATGGACGCGGTGAAAAACGTCTTTCGGCCCGAATTGCTCAACCGCATTGATGAGTTGATCTTCTTCCATCCCCTGGAACCGGATCATCTGCATCAGATCGTCGATCTGCTGATCGCCGGGACTCGTCAACGGCTCGCAGCACAAACTATCGAACTTGAGGTAACGCCAGCGGCCCGCGAACTGCTGGTCGTCCAGGGCTACGACCCCGCCTATGGGGCGCGGCCATTGCGTAGAACCATCTATCGCCTCCTGGACGACCCGCTCGCCGAGGCGATCCTGCACGATAGACTCCATGCTCACGACTTGGCTTTCGTCGACGAGCGAGACAATACACTCTTTATTCAAGTCAAGGAACGTGCAAAGGCCAGAGGCCGGCGCGTGGACAAGCCGTCGCAGAGAAACGCCTGAATACGTCATCGGGCGCGTACGCAACGCCGTCTTCCCTGACCCTTGATCGCCGCAGAAGACGAACCGAGCGCCGACAATCGTAGCCCGGACGCAGGCTAGCAACAAACACAGAAAACGTGCAAAGCTTTCTGTGTTTGTTACACACGGTAAAAAGATACTCTCCAACCTAGCAACCTCCTGGTCAATTTTCGGATATCTACTCTTCTAATACCGAGCGCATCGCCAAAAGCGGAAAGGTTTTCCAGTTGGCAAAACATATAGCCTGAAACGCTCTGCGGCATTTTACTCTCGCACCGTTTATGCGTCTAGAAAGGTGGCAGATACTCTTAACAGAACCACTGTCTACTGTCTATACTACTACTGTTGCAGCCATTGTTCGCAGGAGGGACATATATGAGCACTGGTCCAAGCACATATCTACAGACAGGGCGAACGCTGGGACACTATCAGTTGGTCCGACCCCTGGAACGAAAATATGCGACCGAGGTCTGGCTGGGTCAGCATATCTACCTGCATACGCCAGTTGCCCTGAAGATCTTAGCGCTGAATGCTGTACAGGAAGATGAACTGCCACACTATGAGTCGCGCCTGCACAATGAGGCGTGTATTCTGGCCAATTTCCATCATCCGCACATCGTAGGCTTCCGCGACTACTATTTGTCACCGAGTTTCCGCTATATCGTTATGCAATACGCTCCCTATGGCTCACTCGGTCATTACTACGCGCTCGGTCGCAAACCGCCGCTCGCCCAGGTTCGCCTCTATACCTGGCAGGTAGCTAACGCCCTGGATGTGCTGCATCGTCAGCATGTAATCCATCGCGATGTAAAACCCGGCAACATTCTCTTATTGCATACACGCCATGCCCTCCTGGCCGATTTCGGACTGAGCATGCTCGACCCAACTCTCAGCAGTAGGTCCAGACTCGTCAGAGGCGGGACCGCCGCATATATGGCACCAGAACAGTATGACGGCCACCCCTGTCAGGCCAGCGACCAGTATGGTCTGGCTACCTGTGTCTATGAGTGGCTGACCGGACAACAACCGTTCGCCGATCAGCGATCGCTGCGCTACCGCACACAGATCTATCTCACTCCGGTCAGTGCGTTTCACGCGGATCTGCCCGCTACGATAGATGAGATTCTCTTGACAGCACTTGATCCAGACCCGGCACGGCGCTTTCCCACGGTACTGGACTTCGCACGTGCTCTGGTCACTGAAACACGCACTACACGTAAAACTCGCTTCACGCGACCAATGGACAGAAAACTTCGCGAGACTGCCGAGTTGGAGCGACGCCTGCCCACAACACGACCAATCAACTCCGCAGACGGCAGACATCGGCTGTTCAACCAGGCCTGCCTATCCGCTCCGAGTGGCGCATAGCGGCCAGGCTACTGGTCGAGGCTCAGATAGCTGACTGCTCCCTCAGGGTTCACGACGAGCAGGTAGAGCGTGCGTTCTGGAAAGGCTCTATGTAACTGCTCGTATTGAGCAAAGGTCATTGCCAGGGCGTAGATAACACTCCCCTTCAACTGCGGGTCGTTCAGCGGGAAAAGCACCAACTGATAGAGCGTCTGGTTGCCGGTAACCACGATGGCATGCCGAAGCGGCGTATGATAGATCTGGCTGGTATCCAGCGTATAGCTGATCGGCAGCCCGTTATAGTCCCAATAACGAGCGACCTGGCGCGGCAGATAATAGATCAGATTGCAGAGGAGCAGTGCGCCAACCAGCGCGATGGTCGCCAGACTGGTGACAGGTTTTCTGAAGGCAGTCGAACGTCCCAGGCGTTCGCACAGCCATTGAGCGGTCGCATAGCCACGTTCCATGCTCCACGCGCCGACGAACAGGATGCCACGCGCAGTCAAAATCAGCAGAAAAGGCAGATCCTCAAAGAGGTAGCGCGGTCCCAGATAGATTCCATGATAGAAATAGCCCGTATAACTCACGACCGTCACACTCAGCGCAACGAGTAAAAACCAATCGCTGCGACGAGCACGCAGGAGCAGGAAAGGCAGCGCGATAAAAGCCAGAGTCAGATAGAACGGCCAGCCAAAGAGGTCGATCTGCAAACTTGTCAGCAACTCGTCCAGGTTGACCAGGCCTGCCGCCAGGGTGTGCTGACCATAGAAGCCAATGCCAGTTCCAAAGCCCCAGTGATCTCCGGCAAAGAAAATTTGGCGCGGCGTGAGAAAGGGATCTCCGGTGAGTACGGTGTTTAAACCCAGGTAAAACTCGACATAGGTCAGGAGAATCGCAATAAAACCTAACCAGGCGGCCGCCAGCGACCAGCGCGTACGCCCCGGCCTGGATCTTGCGTGCTTCCAGGTGACAAAGATGGTGCCAGGCAAGAGAATGGCGATGTAGAGCAGCGCGACCTGGTCACGAGTCAGCGCCGCCATACCAAAACTAAGCGCACTGAGCGGGAGATTCCAGCCGCTACCGCCCTGCATAAAGCGCAGCAGCGCCCAGAGACCCCAGACCAGATAGAAAAGCGCGACGGCATGGCTCAGATAACTGGCGGCCAGATAACTATAAAAGGGGGAGAGGCAGCCCAGGAGCACAGCCAACGTGGCAACCCGACGATTATAGAGTCGTGCCGCGATCAGTCCAATCCCTAGCAGCGCCAGCGTCCCCAGCAGAGGCTCGACCAGCCAGGGTGTGCCTAACCAAAGACCCGGCACCAGGGTCAGTGCGGTCCCTGGATCATACTGGGCGAACCATTGACCCTCCCACACAGCCATAAAAGCTCCGGGGAAGAGCTTTGGAAGCACGGGCGCGGTCACCGCGAAATGGCCCGCAGCGTACATCTTCGCGGCAAAGAGATACGCGCTGGCGTCGTAGATATGTGGTTGTCCCTGGTATTCCACGACAGCAATCCAGATGACAAAAACTAGCGAACATCCCAACCCGAGCAGAGCCAGGGGATGCAGCGCACGAAACAGAGCAAAGTCCCGCAGAGAGCGCACACATTCGTCCTGGACCTCAGCTACTTCGTCGCTTGCTGGCTCGGGTTCGTCGTCTGCAAGGGGCGCAGGGTGGGCGCGTGGCCGCAGACTGGCACGCAGAAGACCCAGCAGCGTTTCGAGCAACTGCATTGCCAGCAGAATGACCAACGCCCAGAGCAGGATACGCACCACTGTATCGCCAACCATCGCGGCAAACGGAGCCACGTCAAAAGGAAAGAAAGCTCGAGCAATCGTCTGATCTGTCACGGGGTCAGTAACGAGCAATTCACGATCATTGCGATCAAGCATCACCTGGATACTCTGGCCATCGCTCAACAACAAGCTCAGCGAAGCCGGCGTCTCTGGTCGCTGGAGCTGGAGATCGATCTGGAGATGGGCGGCAGGCGGCAGAGCAACCGTACCACCACCGACTGGCCACACCTGCTGCTGAACAAGACGGCCATTGGCCAGAATGCGCAGTCCACGCCAGCGACTTGTACCGTCAAGGTCGCGCATCCAGGACTGAAAGCGGTAGTAGAGTGAGTCGGAGATCTGACTGAGGTAGGTGGTATCGAGATCCTGATTATTTGTACTATCAGAATCATCGATCTGATATTCGTGTACAAGCGGATCAACGGCAGGAAAGCTGAGGGCGAGCGGCTCGCTGATCTTCCCAAGCGAGAGGACTGTACCACCCACTGTGAGTATGCCCTGCCCATGCTGGATATCAAGCGTTACCGGCAGAGTCACCTGGTAACAGAGCGCATCAAGGAGCAAAAGTAGGGGAATCAGCAGCATAGCCAGCAGTGTCGGACGGGGAACACGTGCTATAACGCCTTTCAAATGTTTGCGAACTTCCTTTCGTTAACCAGAGGTTCGATTGCCTATATTCCCTTTGTATCATAGATGTCAAATCTTTGCCAGTTCTCTATTAAAGAACCTACGGGAAAATCGCCAGTACACGAAGCGCCAGGCAGTGTCTTAGAACTCAGCAAGGCTTCGTAAACAGGGCTATTTCATGCTCGGCGTGTGGCCCCTCTCCCCTCACAATCCGATCCCCAGTGGAGGGTTACAAGCCAGAGGCTTGCTGAGAATGAAATAGCCCTGCTTCGTAAATGTCGACTCTTGACCACTGTTACGCTATTGCCTATACTAGAGCCGAGTTTAATGACCCCTCTCTGTAGAATCTACTTCTCGCCGCATGAGAAGAGAACGAGGAAATTGTTGAAGTCAAAATTGAAAGTCTCCTGGCGTCCCCTGGCCCTGGGCATTACGGCTCTCCTGGGCCTGCTCGTGCGTTTGTACGGTCTCGATTGGGACGGCATGCTTCCCCGCTATCAGTTACTCTCGCGCATATTTGGCGCGGGGGCTGGTCAGGGTACCAATATGCACCCCGACGAGCGCCAGATTATGTACCAGGTAGTCAAACTTTCCTGGCCAACTAGTTGGTCACAATTCTTTGACCAGGCCCATTCGCCGCTCAACACTCACTTCTTCGCCTATGGCTCGTTTCCTTTGTACCTGCTAGCCTCGATCGGGAACCTGCTCTCACATATCTCACCTACCCTGGCCGATTTTGCGCACCTCACGCTAACTGGACGGTTTATCAATGTGCTTTTCGATACAGGCACGATCTTACTCACCGCCTGGATCGCGCTCTTACTCACCCCCGATCCAACGCCAGACCGCCGTCGCGCCTGGTCGGTCGCCCTGCTGGCCGCTGCCTGTGTGGCGTTTGCTCCATTTGAAATGCAGCAAACTCATTATTATACCGTCGATATCATGGTGCTCTTTTTTGTGACACTGACCATCCTGGCCTGCGTGAAGTTTATACGGACCGCGCACCCGGTCCTCTGGGCCTTGATCGCCGGCCTCGGCTATGGACTGGCCCTCGCCACCAAGTTTAGCGCCGCTCCGCTCGCCGTGCCAATCGTGGTCGCGCTGATACTGCGCTGGTACTATAAGCGCGATCTATGGGAACTGATCATTCCACTGGTCTATGCCGCCTGCACAACGATCATGGTCTTTGCCGTAGCCATGCCCTACGCCCTGCTGGACTTCAGCGAGTTCTGGCAACAGGTCTCTTACCAGGGCGACCTCGCTCGCGGCCTGATCGATCTGCCGTATGTGCGTCAGTTTGCTGGCACGACCCCCTATCTCTACGAGCTGCAAAATATGGTCCTCTGGGGCATGGGTCTGGCGCTCGGTGTGGTCGCTCTGGTCGGTCTGCTCTGGCTCTGCTGGCGGATCTGGCAGCGCGAAATGGCAAGCTGGCTGATCCTGCTCTCGTGGGTTGTTGTCTATGGCGCAATCAACGCCAGCTTCTACACCAAATACATGCGTTACATGCTGCCACTCTATCCCTTTTTGATACTGATGGGGACCTGCATGTTGATCTGGCTGACCTCGCTCGACCTGGTCAATTGGGGTCTGCTCTGGCGGCGCGTGGTCAAATACGGCTCGTATAGTCTCATCGGCCTGGTGCTGCTCGGCACGCTCTTTCAATGCCTGGCCCTGGCCAACATCTATAGCATACCGAATACACGTATTCAGGCTTCCGATTGGATCTACACCCACCTCAAACCCGGCACCGTGCTGACCTTCGAGGTCTGGGACGACGCCCTGCCCGCCGCAGTCGATGGACACGATCCATCTGTCTATCCCCAGGCTAACTATACCGATGCTCAAGGCCAGGTCCAGGCAGGCCTGCCGCTCTACGACGACGATACGCCAGCCAAAGCTCAGACTATCGCCACTATTCTGATGCAAACCGGCGCAATCACTATGCCCACCGACCGCCTGGATAAGTCGATACCACGCCTGCCCGACCGCTATCCGCTGACTATCAATTACTACCATCTGCTCAATACAGACCAGCTTGGCTTCCACCTCGCCGCGACTTTTACAGACCATCCTCATCTCCTGGGCATCACGCTGGACGATAGCGGAGCCGACGAAAGCTTCTCGGTCTTTGACCACCCAACCGCTCGCATCTATGTACGCGATACACCCTTCCCTTTCCAGAATGCCAACCAGATCGCCGCCAAACTCATGCAGGGCGTGAAACTTCCACCCACCAATCCAGAACAAACAGGCATCGAGAAGTCGCTCTTGCTCAACTCCCAGCAGATCGCTAACGATCAGAACTCGCCTCCCTTCAGCCAGCAGTTCCCTCTAGACAGCCTGGCCAATCGCTGGCCTGCCTTCGTCTGGTGGCTAACCCTGCTTCTGCTCGGCCTGCTAGTCTATCCCCTGGCTTTCCTGAGCCTGCCCGGCCTGGCCGACCGCGGCTACATCTTCGCAAAAACCCTGAGCCTGCTCCTGCTCGCCTATATCGCCTGGCTATTCGCCAGTTCGCAACTCCTACCCTTTAGTCAGTCGACCCTACTTGTAGCAGGCGCTCTCCTGGCCACTTGCGCTCTGCTCCTGGTCATCTGGCTACGCAAAACCTTCTGGGCCTTCCTCCTGCAACATTGGCGTAGGCTCTTCATTGAAGAATGTCTATTTACCCTGGCATTTCTCTTTCTTGTGCTGGTGCGGGCCTGGAACCCCGATCTCTGGAACCCGGCGATGGGTGGTGAGAAGCCGATGGAGCTGGCTTTTCTAAACGGCATTTTACGCAGTCCCTACATGCCGCCGCTCGACCCCTGGTTCGCCGGGGGTTCTATCAACTACTACTACTTTGGCTACGTGGTTATTGCTGCGCTGGTCAAACTGACCGGGATAGTCCCAACCACAGCCTTCAACCTGGCCATTCCAACGCTCTTTGCCCTGACCTTCAGCGGAGCCATCGCGATCGTCTATAGCTTCAGTCGAAGCTGGTCACTAGCCCTGCTGGGCGGCTTTATGGTGGCCCTGCTGGGCAATCTAGATGGAGCGGTCCAGGTCATTCAACAGATTGCTGCTCTCCTGCAACATACACAGGTCATACCATTTAGCTACTGGCAGAGTAGCCGCGTGATTCCTTTCACTATTCACGAATTCCCTTTCTGGAGCTTCCTCTTTGCCGACCTGCATCCACACGTCATCGCCATGCCGTTCTCGATCTGCCTGCTGGGTCTGCTCGCCTCGTTTTTCCTGACGCGTCAGCTCACGCCCGATGAGAGCCGCGCAGCACGCTATGGGCGCTGGCTCTTTTATGCGCTGCTGGCATTTATCTTTGGCGCAATCATCTGTATCAATCCCTGGGATATGCCGGTTGGCGCACTGCTGATTGGAGCCAGCATGCTGCTCGACAGCTTCTACACTCAGCGCGGCGAAACAGCCCTCCTGCGCTGGGTAAGTGGCGGCAAAACGCTCGGCCTCTACCTGGCGCTGGTCGGCCTTGCTTACCTCTACTACTGGCCCTTCTACGCCACCTACCAGCAGCTATATGTCAGCGGCGTCGGGCAAGTCACGCAGAGCACCAATCTCGGCGATTACCTGCACGTCTCGGGCGTCTGGCTCTTTTTGCTGGCAAGTTTCCTGTTGCTCGAACTCTATCGCTGGTGGCGCGAAGCGGCGGCGGGCGGCGCACCCGGCACGCTGCTGGTGCGTCTGCGCGAAGGAGCGGCATGGATGCGCGTCGGCCTGTACCTGCTCATCAGCGCGGTCGTACTCGTCATTCTGGCCCGCCTGGGAATCAGAGCCTTGCTTGGTGGACTGCTGGCGCTCGGTCTACTGCTCTTTTGTCTGCATGGCATCCTCGCGCGAGGCTCGCGCGATGAGACACAGTGGAGCGCTCGCACGCGCTATACCTACCTCCTGCTCCTCACCGGCCTGGCCATCAGTCTGGGCATCGAAGTGGTCTATATCCGCGATTTCCTCGATGGCGGCGACTACGAGCGCATGAATACCTTCTTCAAATTCTCCATCCAACTCTGGCTCTGCCTGGGTATAGGTGGGGCGCTGGCCATTGGCCACATCTGGCAGCACATACATGGTCTGGTCAAACGCGCCTGGTATCTCGTCTTGCTCCTGCTGATGCTGGGCGGCTCGCTCTTCCTGGTAGATGGGACCAGCGCACGTATCCAGGACCACCAGAACTGGATTGCCAGTCAACCTCCCACTCACAGCGCAAACTATACGCCCACCCTCGACGGCTTGGCCTTTGTACGCGCCTGGTACCCCGGAGACGCGCAAGCCATCACCTGGCTCAACGCACATATCGCCGGCTCGCCAGTCCTGCTAGAGGCCGCCACACCCTACGACTACACCTGGTTTGGCCGCGTCTCGGTCTACACCGGCCTGCCCGATGTCATAGGCTGGACTGGCCACGAAGCCGAACAGCGCTACGGCGACCAGACAGCCAATCGCATGACCGACATCAGCATCATCTATACCACCCCTTCGACCGCGCTGGCATTGGAACTCATGCACTACTACAACGTCGGGTATATTTATATCGGTCAACTTGAATATCAAGCCTATGGAACACCGTCAACCGCAGGCATCGATAAATTCGACGCAATGACCCACCAGGGTTCGCTCCAGACGGTCTACCAGCAGGACGGCGTAACCATCTATCGAGTGCTTTAAAAGGGCTATACGGCCCAAAAAAGCCACCGGGTAGCGTGATACGCTACCCGGCGTTTTTTTGTTTAGGCGCGGCAGAAAAAAGCAGAGCAAACCGAGTACGCGCAAGAGCCTGGTAAAACATGCCAGAACCACGCCAAAAGTTTGACTTTTTAGCAGTCTCATGCTATCCTACTTGAACTATAAACCAGGGACGGCAGCAAAAAAATCGCCAGTACCTGGACCTTACTAAGAATGAACGAGAAGTAAACCCCTGAGTAGGACCCGATGTCACATACGCTGGGGGTAGAGGTGAGAAAAACAAACCCATGTCTGTAAAAATTCGTTTGAAACGTGTGGGGAAGACCAAAGCCCCCAGCTACCGCGTCGTTGTTGCTGATGTCCGTTCGCCACGCGATGGCCGCATTATCGAGAGTATCGGCTGGTACAACCCACTCGTCGAGCCTTCAGCTATCCATATCGACGAAGCTAAAGCTCTCATCTGGCTGAAAAATGGGGCCTTGCCCACAGAATCAGTTGCTTCATTGCTGAAACGCGCTGGCATTCTAGAGCGCTTCGAGCAGTCAAAAAAGGCAGCCTCTGCCGAATAACTACCAATGCAGGATTGAAACATGCGTAGACTCATTGAATATGTTGCCATGTCACTGGTTGACGATCCCTCCGCTGTTCAAGTACGCGAGGTACGCAATGATCGCAATGTCCTTGCACTCGAACTGCACGTCGCACCCGATGATTTCGGCAAGGTAATTGGTCGTCAGGGACGCGTAGCCAAAGCTATGCGTGCTCTTCTACGTGCCGGCGGAACACGCGAAGGTCGCCATACATCACTAGAAATTATCTAGCGTGCTCACACTGTTCAGCACGATTTGCGCTTTGTATCCTATACACTATCCGGCCTGACAAAGCTTAGAACAATTCGAGGACTACGTGCAAAAGAATCAAACAACCGAATGGGCTACTATTGGACAGGTGGTGGCCCTTTTTGGTGTACGAGGCGAACTAAAGGTTCGTCTGCTGACCGATATCCCTGACCGTTTTGCCGGACTTAAAAACGTACGTCTCGGTCCAGAACATCGGCGCTTTGCCGTGGAACACACGCGACCCTACAAGGGCGAAATGATTGTACTAAAGCTGGTCGGCGTCGACGACCCCAACACAGCCGAACCTCTATGCCGCCTGGAGATCCAGATCCCTGCCGATCAGCTCGCTCCCCTGCCTCCCGGAAGTTACTATCAACACGACATCCTGGGCCTGACGGTCTTTACCCTTGAGAACCGCGAACTAGGACAGATCGTAGATATTTTGGAAACAGGCAGCAACGACGTCTATACGATTAAAGGGTCTGATGGCAAACAGGTGCTTATTCCCGCGATCAAAGACGTAGTTAAACAGATTGATCTGCTCCGTCGCACTATGTACATCGACCCGCTGCCAGGTTTGCTCGATCCACCAACGCGCGAGGATCACGAGAGCATGGATGATGAGCAATCTAGCGCAGGGGTTGAACAAGAGCAAGGAACAGAAGAAGGTCATTTTTAAAGAACCCGAAAAAAACAGCCTCAGCGGGAATAAAGCGCAGGCTCACAGTGTTCTCAGTGATAGGATGATGCAACCTTTGGTGATATTCAACCGTAATAGGGGTAACCGACCATGAATTTTCTCTCGGCTTGAGCCGATACGATAGATAGTCACCGTATTTTATAGGGAGGTATCACATGCCTGACTATACACCAACATTCGCCGAACTTTGTAGCGCGATAGCCGATGGGGGAGTTATCGCAACCCTTGATGGCTCAGTGTATGAAGTGAACGCATTTGAACTGCGTCGCTATTTCAGCAGAGCACGCGCTTTGCCTGGTATTTCATCCTCGCCTGAAGAATCCATGCAGGCAGATGGAGAGCGCAATCTTCAAAGCTCGCGTCCGGTGCAGCGGCACTAATAACGGCCTCAGGGCCATTTTTTTGTACTTCACGCGGGTGAATCTCGGGTGAATGGTTGCACTGCACACAGCTTAGGACTATAATACAAGCCAGAGGTAATGCTGTTGGAAAGCTCCAACTCCACCTCTGGCTTTGTCTGTCTCTGTTTTCATTGAATAAATTTAGCATGTACGGGCTTCTCCCGTGCATGACGGCGTAGAAAGGTTCTCTATGGAGCCACTCGATTCGGATATTGAATATGTGAGCAATGCGCCCCGTCCTTCAACTCCGGCCTCGCGGTTGAGCATCTTATATCTTTTTCCTATCCTGGGTATTTTACTGGTGCTTTTCTTTACGGCCGCCATTGTGTTTCAATGGGATCTCTCTGCTCTGGTCGACAACCTGGTTGTTTTGATGGTGGTACTTTTCTTTGTCTTCACCGGGATTGTCTTCTGGGCGCTGGCACCACGCCACAATAGAGTCTAGAAATAGACTTTTCCCCATAGACACAAAACAGCAAACAAACAAAGAAGCCCTGGCAACCAGATCTGTTCTCTAGCAGTCTGGTTGCTCGGGCTTCTTTCTCCAGGCCAGTGCTCTGTCAAGCGTCACACAACCAGTCGCGGCGATTGAGAGGAAGGTTGCTGGGACGCTGCCCCAGGTCCCACGCTAAAGGAGTTGCATCCCCTCCTGGTCAAGCGACGTTTGACAGAACACTGGCTTCGCGCTGTGCAGTCACACGCCAGCACCCGGAGCCTAGCCCCAGGCCAGCAAATTACCCGAGTGCGCGTCAAAAACTTCGTAGACGGTCGATAAAACGCCATCCGAGTTGGGACCCACGGTGTCCGGTAGTCCATGCGAGATAAGTAGATCGTGGAGCAGATGACTATTTTCCAGATTATCCAGCCCTGGAATCACCGGTAGGACATTCTGAAAATCCTGGTCCCGCAGGTCGTTTGTCAGAGGCAGATCGTTGAGACCAGTCAGGTGGTCGAGCACAGACAGATTGCCCAGGCTGGGGTTGAGCGTGCTGAGGACAGGCAACGAGAGGTTCTGGTCGAGGCGAAATGGCCCCTGAAGTTCGGTATAATACACTACCGCGTGCGTCACTGAGGTCAGATCGGGAATGTTTAACCGGGTCAGACTGCTCAGACTGTCCAAATCCGTTAATCCGAGGAGACTAATGGTAACTGGATCTCCGCCAAAGGTTTCACCACCAACAAAACCTCGCTCGTTTAAATAGTTCTCGACCTCCTGGCTACGCAGAAGACGCCCGTTTTCAGCTGGAATAGCAGGGATTCCCCCAGCGGGGAAATAGTTGGCGGCACTCTGCGAAGTCGCGGGACTAGCCGAAGAAGCGAACGCGCCCACACTGCCCGCGCACACGATTGCCAACAACAGGGTAAGACCAACAATAAGAGATTTTTTTGTGAACATGCTAAAAGCTTTCTCCTAACTTTCCACACAACATACCGGCCCTAAGGCTTTTTCACATTATACCCCTAAGGCTCTCTGTCTATTAGTGTATATCAGAAAGAAAGACTTCCAAATGCTCTGTGACTAATGGGGGATATCTCTCTACACGTATGCTGCACTACAGCCCTTTTTCTACACTTATGACGAGCGCAAAAAGCCTATTC
>DAOTTJ010000016.1:0-19910 GCA_034437695.1 Ktedonobacteraceae bacterium | reverse complement strand
AACCGGCTCGGTCATCTTCGCCGGCACATGCCTGCAAACCACTCATGGCAACATCACTATTAACCAGGGCAGTATCTTCGACACACAAACTCCCTCTACACTGGTGCCTTGTACGCCTACTACCAGCAGTAGCTCACACCCCTGGTATCATATTGAAGGCGGCGTAACCGACGTTAGCATCGTACTTACACAGTCTTCAGACCCGCAAAATCTTCTGCTCGACGCCTCGGTCAACGTAGGCAAGATCATCAACGACTTTAATCCTGGCAACTCCGGTGGCAGCTCGGACAGCTATCAGGGTTCGCTGATCCCCGGCCAGACCCCCCCCGCAACTGCGCCCCTGCTCTATATACACAACAGCACAGGAGATATCAAAATCCAAAAACAATAAGCCCTGAGTAAAACCCTGGGGTGGGCATAGACCCAGGCCAAAGGTATAAAGTGAAGCGGGAGTGCAGAGGGCGTAGCCCTTTGCCGAGGTTTGGGGTGTCCCCAATAACCTTTTTCTTGTGTTTTGCGTGATATACACAACAGCACAGGAGATATCAAAATCCAAAAACAATAAGCCCTGAGTAAAACCCTGGGGTGAGCATAGACCCAGGCCAAAGGTATGAAGTGAAGCGGGAGTGCAGAGGGCGTAGCCCTTTGCCGGGGTTTGGGGTGTCCCCAATAACCTTTTTCTTGTGTTTTGCGTGTTTTGCCTTCGGCAAAACACGCAAAACACAGCCGAAATCTGTATAGACACAGGCTAGCAGGATCATTAAGGGCGCAGCCCTTAAACAAACATAACCAAATCCCCTAGAGCAACTATGTAGCCGAAAATCAGGTACTCACCCGATGCCACAAAATCTCATCTACGTTAGAATGGAAAGACAGGTTAAGAAATCGTAACATAAAGAAGGAGAGAAGCAGCTATGCAGGGTGTGCAATCCGAAATCATTTCCATTGCAGATGCCTGCCTGGGCGGATTATATGGTCGCTCTGCTCTACTGATTGGGCCAGAGGAGATGTGTGGCTCTTATAGAGAGCTTCTGCAAAAAGCGGGCCTTAAAAGCGTTTTACAGGAAGAATACTATGGAAGAGTCGGCGAGTTACTCCCCCGAGTGCAGCTTTTGATGAATATACCCGATCCCTGTCGACCACTTCTAATCCTGCCTGCGGCACTGATCGCCGAAGGCTGTAATGGTCGCCATACCCCTTTGCTCATCTTTGACCTTGCCCCTATGACCTCTATCGAAGAAATGGCTGGCCTTTTACCCGCAGTCTGTCTTTACACCCCCAGCGATTTGAGCCACGTCCTACGGCTGCCTCCTAACATTTGTCCACTCAAAGTATAGTAAAATAGGGTGTATTTGCTCTTTTTATCACCCAATCAGGCAAGTACAAACGTCGTATTAAGTGTGTGAAGGAGTGGATGATTAGTTTATGGATTGGCTGAGTAATAGATAATCGCATTGGCTGCTTCATGCGTAAAATGCAGTATCTGGTTCAGTCAATCTACCTGGCGTGAAAGTCTTTTGGCAAAGAGTGCCAGGCGTTAAGGGGAAAAATGGAAGTCATTAAAATTTCGCCGCGAGGTTATTGTTATGGCGTTGTAGACGCTATGCAGATGGTGCGTCAGGTCGCGAAAGATCCGAGCTATCCGCGCCCTATCTATGTAATTGGACAGATAGTACACAATCGTCACGCGATCGAGGAGCTAACGAACCTGGGCGTTGTCACGCTCGACGGCTCCGATCGAGCCAGTATCCTTGAGCAGGTCACATCGGGGACGGTGGTCTTTACGGCACACGGCGTCTCGCCTCTGGTTAAACAACGCGCCCGTGAACGTGGCCTAAACTGTGTCGATGCAACCTGTCCCGATGTGACGGTGACGCACGACCTCGTACGTTCCCTGGCCGCGCATGGCTACTATATCCTGTATATCGGCAAGAAGGGTCATCCAGAGCCAGAAGGCGTCCTGGGCGAAGTCCCCGACCAAATTAGCCTGATCGAGACTGAAGCAGATGTCGATGCCCTGGTTCTCACTGACGAACAGCAGAGCAAACTGGCTCTTTCAACGCAGACGACACTTTCGCAGTGGGATACACGGCGGGTCATCGCCTATGTTAAACAGAAATACCCCCACGTCGAGGTTCACATCGATATATGTGCGGCTACGCAAACCCGCCAGGAGGCTGTGGTAGCTCAAGCTAAAGGGGCAGATCTGACCATCGTCGTCGGCGATCCGCGCAGCAATAACACCAATCGTCTGGTTCAGGTTTCTCAGGAATTGGCCGGCGTGCCTGCTGTGCGTATTGAAGACCTTTCCCAACTCGATACCGCAGTGCTCCAGGGCAAGAAACGTGTAGCAGTTACTGCGGGAGCCTCCACACCCAGTCAGTTGACTCGCGAGGTGATCCGGTTCCTGGAACAGTATGAGGCTTAAATGATAGCAAAAAGTCTGCAATCAGTTGAGAGTGGTGCATAATCTGTATGTATAAAGGGAACACGATATCAGGCAACTAGAAAATTTAGAGAGTAGAACATGGTCATAATTTCGGCATCTATGCGCAAACTGCTTCAAGGGCGCACTGAAGAGGAAGCCAGTCAACTGGCTGCGATCTGGGGTATAACCGAGACACCCGCCGATGGCTGGCTGTCCGATGCTGAGCAACTGGGCGAACAAATGCAGGATCTCATCAGTACGCGTTTTGCATGGGAGAGTCTCTCCGCGCTGGCGCAGGAGATCCTGCATCAGGTTATAGCCTATGAAGTTACCGACGGGATTCCAACTGGGGACCTCCAGACACTTGTTGAGGCCTCAGAAAGTGAATTTGCCGCAGCTCTTGAGGAGCTGAACCATTGTCTGATGCTGGTCGAAGAGAAGCCAGGAACGAAAGTTAAGCATCGCCTGGAGGCTCGCGGAGCAAAGATCACCCCAGTATTGGCGATCCCTAGAGATCTGTGTGGGGCAGTGGGCGCGATCGCGCACGAGGTCTATGATCCCGCAGGTGACCGCTCAAAGATGACACTGATCGAGTTGCTCAAGACCTATGATTCTACGAAACTTCAAGAAATAAATCAGCTCTATAGCTCCACCAGCCATAACGCTTACTACAACTACTCAATCTATAGTACCCAGGATATGGCTCGGAGCCTTACAGGCAAGCTGGTCCAGTCCAGTATGGTTGAATTTGCATGGAGCAAACTCGACGCTACTACTCAGAAACTCTGCCGCTGGTTGTGTCAGCACGAGGGGAATGCATCTGTGCAGCAGGCACGCGCTGAACTGGGTCTGGATAATGCTACACTGAGCGTCTCGCTTCACCTGCTTGAAGACTACGCTCTGGTCTTTGATACATTTAGTGGCTCCCAACGGCGTATCTTTGTCGGACGTGGCATCTATAAAGTCCTGCACCACCTGGTCGAAGAACTTGATCAGTTGCTTAAATATGAACAACAACAACCCAGTGGTCTGAGGATACTGACCGAGCCTCCCACCGTCGTGCGCGAAGCCGAATGCCTGGCCCTCTACGACCTGGCTATCATCATTGGTTCTACCTACCAGCAACCAATCGAACCAACACAGGCGGGCTATATACCCAAACGCATAGCCAATAAGCTTATACCTTTGTTGCACACCAGCCGCATGGATAGCTACGGAGAAGAAGATCGCTACCTGGACATTCTCTTTCGCGCTGCTCGCCAGTTGGATCTGCTTCAGCTCGTCGAGAACGTCGGCCAGAAGCCGCGCTTTATGCCCGGCGACGAGCTAAGCGCCTGGGCCGCAGCAGGTCTGGTCGATCAGACTCGTCAGTTGCTTGATCTCTGGTGGAATCCAGCCAACTACTTCTGGAGCGATGTCGCAGGCGCAAATTTCAGGCCCAGTGAACTCGGCTTCCCCGTGGAGATGCGCACGGCCCGCCAGCTTCTGCTCCAACATTTGCAGAAAACGTGCAAGCCTGGCACCTGGTATACGCTCAAATCGTTTCTGGCCAACATTAAAGAAACCAATTATCTGTTCTTGCACCCCAATCCACGTCAGTCAGGTTTTGGTTACAGTAATTCACAGATACGCCGTGTCGCTCTGTCTCAGTGGGACCAGACTGACGGCGAAATCATTACCGGCCTGCTTGCGTCCTCTCTCTATGAGTTCGGGCTTGTCTCACTGGGCTATGCGGAGAGCGCCACCCCCGACAAAAAGCCTGTGAACCCCATCGCCTTCAAATTGACCGCTCTGGCCGCTCGCATCTTTGAGCAGGAGATGGAAGGGGCCGACGAGGAGCTGGCCTCCTACGAATCGGGACGCACTTTGATCGTCCAGCCAAACTTTGAATTGCTCTTACTCCGACCAGATTATTCGACTCTCTACCGACTCTTGCCATTTACAAAGATTGGACAGATCGGCATGGTCAGCCGACTCAATCTGACACAAGAAAGTGTTAGACGAGGCGTCGAGGCCGGCTGGAGTCTGGAGCGCATCCAGAAAACCTTGCAGGAACTCAGCCAGAAAGAGCTGCCTCAGAACGTTTTCTATACTCTACAGGACTGGGGCAAGCTCTACAAAGATATAGCTATCTCGCAAATACTTCTATTAGAGGTTACTAATGAGTCTACGGCAGATGAAATTCTCGCTTCGGCCAAATTTCACTCACTCGAACTACGCCGCCTGGGACCCTGCGCCCTGGCCGTAGGTGGTCAGATCACTTTTCAGGTCTTACGCACCGCTCTAGAAAAGGAAGGCCTGATTGTACGTATTCAAGGTGATATCCTTAGCCCACGCGATGCCCTTATTTCGTATGGCAGGTCGAGATAATCTGCATCGCCTGCTCACGCGCGTCCAGTCCTGTCAACGCCAGGATTTGCTGAAAAACAGCATGTTGCAGCAGGTTACGCTGAAATGCCAATTCTTGCTTTTGGAGTTCATTTAAATCCTCTGCAACTGCACTGGCTATCTGCTCGTGGGTTTTACGTAGTTTTAAGACAAAGAACGCGAGACGAAGTAATTCAAAACGCTGTATCTGCTCCTGAGAAACAAAGATGCTTTCCAGGGGAAAGGTGTCCAGGCGTGTGCGTGATGGCAATTTAGCAGTTTGTAAGCGGGCATCGGTGTTGGAATTCAGGCTCATCGGGATCTCCTTCTGGTACTCGGTACAAAAGTAATGTATTGCGTCCCTACATAAGCTATGAAAATTCTTCTCTGTGAGACATTCTACCAGCAGAAAGATGAGCTTCACCAGCACCGAAAAACGCTCAGACTACGAAAGCGACCGCTCTGCCAGGGAGCCAACGACGTTTTTTGATCTGGACAAATTGGCTAGTATGGATGTGGGACCGACCTTAGGGTCTACCCAATCTTCTTATTGGTACTTTGCCCACGCTCTCTTATTGAGGACCAAGCAGCGTGTGGCGCAGGAGCATCAGACGTGTCAGTGGACCCAGCCCGCCAGGAACGGGCGTCAAAAAGGCTGCAACTTCGCGAACTCCAGGGAAGTCTACATCGCCAACGATGCGCCCATCAACTGGCGTCATTCCCGCGTCCAGGACGATTGCGCCCGGCTTCACCATATCGGCGGTAATCATTCCTGGACGACCCGTGCTTACCACTAGAATGTCTGCACTTCTGGTAATCGCCGTCAGGTCTTCAGTGTGCGAGTGACAGATAGTGACCGTCGCATCCTGGCGCAAAAGGACCAGACCAATCGGCTTCCCACCGATATTGCTGCGCCCAACAATCACCGCATGTTGTCCCGCTACGGAAATGCCAGCCTCACGCAGAACTGCAAGTACTGCATCAGCCGTGGACGGAATGAAACTGGGAAAGCCAAGCGCAAGATTGCCAGCATTGCGCGATCCGAGACCATCAACATCCCTGGCCACCGACAGGTCGTCGGTCACTATCCGCTGGCGAATATGTTGCGGCAGCGGCAAAAGAAGCACAACCCCGTCTATCTGTGGATCGACGTTCAAGCTGGCAACGCACGTACGCAACTCCTCCGCGCTGACCGCGAAAGGATAGGGCAGCGCCGTGCAATCCAGACCTATCGCCCCACATGATTGAACAAGCTGACGACTATAGACTTCCGCCGCCCCATCGTGGCCGGCAACAATCTGCGCCAGATGAGCCGCTCTGTGAAAGCGTCGACGAAATAGCGCGGCTTCGTTCCTCAATTCTGCGGTCAAACCTTCGAGCAGTGGACGGCTATCAAAGATGGTTGCGGACATACTCTTTGTAACTCCAAATTCCATAATTATTTTCATCATATCATACCGCGTCCAGATGAAAACCTCTGCAACAAAACTACCTGCCATGACCCAGGTTGGGGAAGGAACTAGCAAAGCATGCCAAAATACGTTACAATGCCCGTGTTGAGATGATAATTTGCGCAGAGCTAATTCATTCTCGGAGTGCAGCCCCTCCCCCTCAACAGAGGATTCATGAGTCATCCCTACCATTGCTGAAGCATGTGATCAGAGAAATGCAGCAAGAGTGCAGAGGACGGGAGGTTCGGGGGTACAGCCCCATGAGCGCGAACGTAGCGGGATGGTTAAGGGTTGCTGCCCTTAACTGGCACTCTGTCCGGGGGACAGGTACTCTGGGGTGTTCCCAACAACCTTTTTCTTTTGTTTTGCCTGTTTTGCCGGAGGCAAAACAGGAGTGCAGAGGGCCACCCTCTGCTAAAGTTCGCACGCATGGGGTACAGCCCCCAATAAAGCAAGCAAGGATGTTTTTCCTGATTTAACAAAATCAGGGATGACTCATACTACCTGGCACAGAGATGCCAAATATAGATCTCCTGTATTATTTCTATGTGAGAAAGAGGAAATTTATGGCCAGCGACTGTTCATTTGATGTAGTATCACAATTTGACGACCAGGAACTCGTCAATACCGTCGATCAGACGCGGCGCGATGTCCAGACGCGCTACGATCTTAAAGACACGCAGACCGAGATCACTCGCAGCAAAGATACAATCACGATTGTAGCGGATAGCGATATGACTTTGAAAAGCGTGCGCGATATTCTGGAGACCAAAGCTATTAAACGCGGCCTTTCGCTGAAGATCTTTAAGTATGGTAAAGAAGAGGCCGCCGCAAGTAGCCGCGTACGTCAGGTTATCCAGCTTCAGCAAGGCATATCACAGGAACTGGCTAAAGAGATCAATAAACAGATCCGCGATAGCTTTCCTAAGGTAAAACCGCAGATTCAGGGTGACGCAGTACGTATTATAGCCAAGAGCCGCGATGACCTTCAGGCGGTAATCAGTTTTTTGAAAGAACAGGATTATCCCGTTGCTCTCCAGTATATCAACTATCGTGGCTAAGGCTGACATCTGTTGTCAGGGTACTTTAGTACCAAAAATGTAAGGTGGTAGGCCATGTAGGGCAAAATTGTAGTAACCTGATTGCTACGAGACAAAATTTTGCCTGGCTTGTCCCATGAAATGCCTGCCGTAGTCAGCCAGAAAGCCTGCGCTGCAAAAGATGAGGAAGAAAGTCATTCATGCCTGGGGACAGACACGTTTTCAGTACAACAATGGCCAGCGCCGAGCGTTGTCGCTGGGAGAGCCAGTGGACTCAGGCGGCGCAGGAGTACCAGCGAGCTTTGACCGAGTTCCCAGATGACGTGACAGCACGCGGTGGGCTGGGTTTCTGCTATATGCAGATGAAACGCTGGCGACCTGCCCTGGAAGAATACGAACAGGTCTTGCAGAGCGATCCAAGTAATGTGATCGCACTGAGTAAAACTGCTGAACTTTATGTTATTCTGAACCGTCGCGGAGATGCATATCAGGCCTATCTCCATCTGGCGGATCTCTATTCGCAGGCGGGCCAGGGTGCGCGAGCTGAGGCTGCATGGCAAAAAACGGTGCAGTTGTCTCCAGGCAATCCTGAACCTCACGAGCGTCTCGCTGCGTACTACTTTAGTAAGAAAGATGTAGCTTTGATGATCCAGGAGCGCCTGGCAGCCGCTCAAGGATATCTTCATCGCAACGATGCTCAGGCAGCACAGGCGCAGTGTGAGGATATATTGCGTTTCGATGCTACCAGTGTGCAGGCTCAACACCTGCTTTCTCAGATTCGAGCACTGGCACAGCAAACCCCTGGTTCACTCTCCTGGGAGGCAGAGGCCGGGTTGCCATCAGCAAGTGATACTCCCAGTGGAGGTGCTGGCCTTCCAGCTACTTCTGGCACCCCTGCCACAGATATGGCGACGTTGAATAACACAAGCGGAGGTAATTCTAGCATCATGGGTAATATGGGTAGCGCGGGTAACTTTGGCGGCGGGGGACCGGGACCAGCTATGGCAACAAACAGTATGGTCGGCGGTATGCCCCCAGCCCCTCGTAAACGCATAACAGCCACTCAGGTCACAGGTGCGCTTAAACAGGCACAAGCCTTTCAAACCCAGGGTCGTTTTAACGATGCTATCGACCTCTGTGAGCAAATTCTGGAGAGCGGTTTCGATCGACCAGACGCCCGCTACTTTCTGGGGTGGCTCTATCAGGAGCAGAGACGCTGGGACGAGGCCATCCGTCAGTTTCAAACGTTGTTGAATGATCCCGATTATGCACTCTCTTGCTACTATGCTCTGGGTCAGTGCTACCGTGCGCGTGGCGATCTACGTACAGCTACTATGCACTTTGATGAGGCTGTCGATCGCGTGAACCTGGATGCTCTGACGCTCGAAGAGTCCGAGCAACTGGTGCAACTCTGCCAGGAAGCTGCGGATGCACATCGTCAGTTGGGAGAGCAGGAACAGGCCCTGACCGTCTATAACGCTCTGCTCGGCTTTTTACGCAGTCGCGGCTGGAATGATAAGGTTGCGCAGGTTGAGTTTATGCTCAAACAGGCACAAAATATGCCCCAGACGCCACCTCCCGCTCCTCTTCCTCCTCAGGGCCAGATGCAGTCCCAGGGTCAGATGCCTCCGCAAGGATATATGCAACCTCAGATTCAGAATGGAGCAATGCGCGGTGCGGTGCCGCCTGACCAGATGTCGACTATGCAGATCCCACCCCCGCAAAATGCTGTTGACGGCGCGACTATGGTTTTTAATCAATCAATGCCGCCGATGCCGCCTCAGGCTCCTCCCGCTCCTCAGCCCGCATCTCTACCCAATCAAAATGCTATGGGTGACCTGCCCGACTGGCTGACCGGGATTTTAAGCGATGCCGATAAGGCCCAGGCTTCCGGTGTATCTGCGCCTCCGGTCCCTCCTGCGCCTCCCGTTCCGCCCACTGTGACTACCAATCAGGCCGCTCCCGATTGGCTGACCGGCGGCACCGGGAATAACGCTAATGCTCCTGCTGCACCTGTGAATCCTCCTGTTGCCAGCAGCGCAAGCAACACAAATCGTCAACTGGCAAATGAGTCGACGATGATGCTCACTCCCGAGCAGATGCAACAACTGGCCGTGATGGCTGGTCTGGTCCCTGCTGCCCCTGCGCCTCAACCACCGGCACAGCCGGTCGCACCGCCAGTTCCCGCGCCGCCAGTCCCAGTGCAGGTTTCTCCCGTACTAGAGCAGATGAGTCCAGTGTTACAGACTCCACCAACTGCTGCCCCTAGAGCATCTGCCGAAGATCTGCTGAACCAGATTGCCGGCGCTTCGCGCGATGAGCTGCTGCTGCGCCAGGTGGCCGATTCGGTGGTCGCCAGTACCGCCTCGCTGCCCGAACGCATTCGTATGCAGGTCGTCCAGTCCATGCAGGATATTCAGCGCTATATCAACCACGGTTTGCTGACACCAGCGACCGAGGAGTGTCTGCGGGTTATCGATATGGCTCCGCAGTATCTCGATATCCATCAGGTCCTGTGCGAGATCTATGTGCGCCAGGGGAAGGTCGAGCAGGCGATTACCAAGTATGCCATCCTGATCGATACCTATATGGCCAATGGTCGCACAGCCGACGCGATTGCTACCTATCGGCGTATCTTGCAGTTGGAACCGAATAACCTGACCTATCGCGTGCGTTTGATCAGCTTGCTTTCAACCCAGGGCGATAAGGAAGACCTCTTACGCGAGCGCACTCTGGCCGCCGAGTCGTATCTCAAACTTGGCTACATGGACCGCGCTCTGACCGAGCTGGAGCAGGCCCTTCAGGAAAGCCCAACTAGCGTTCCTACGCGTCTGAACTACGCCCTGGCCCTGCAAAAACTAGGCCGCTCACAGCAGGCAACTGCTGAGTACCAGCGCGTATTACAGGTCGATCCGCGCAATTTGATCGCAATGGTGCGCTGGCATATCGCAATGGTTACCGGAGTGAATACTACGCGTGCGACCTCTCTGGAGGTTCTGACGCGCATTCGCTGGCAGTTGCGGGGCGAAGGCCATAAGCACTACGATTTTGTCGCACGCGAATACACGCAGGCCGCCGATACCTATCCGAATAATGCCGATGTGCGTTTTGCCCTCGGTCAGATCCATCAACAGGCTGGTTACTTTGACCAGGCGATCGATGCGTACCAGATGGCTATGCGCGACAGTTCATACGAGGTGCTGGCGCGTACCAGTACTGCACAGTGTTTGTTGACTCAGGGTAAACCCGAAGCGGCTATTCAGCAGTTTGAACAGGCCCTTCAGGGAGTACGTCGCTCTAGTAGCTCGGTCGATCCGATGGTCTGGGCCGCTCGCCCGCGCGAAGAGGGCGAAGAACACCAGGCCCCCGAGGTCGAGATCTCGCTCGCTCTGGCCCGCGTCTATGGACGCGTCGGCAAACAGGAGCAGATGCAGGCTATCCTGCGCCAGGTCAAACAGCAGACTCCCTACCAGGATGAGGTCTCGTCGGCTCTGGCGGAGATCTCAGCGCGGCGTGGCGATATCCCCGGTGCGCTCGATGAGTACGTCGATCTCGTTCAACACTACCGTAGCAAGCGCCAGGCCGATAATGCTTTGAGCGTCCTGAATGAAATGGTGCGCCTATCTCCGCAGGACCCGCGAGCACACGCCGAGCTGGGAGATATCTATATTAACCGCGGTCTGATTGACGACGGTGTGGCCGAACTCCGCCAACTCGCCGATATCTACCTGCGCCGCAATGAATTAGAGCAGGCCAGCGAGACGCTGCGCCGGATCGGTAACGTCTACGCTGAAACCGATAGTCCCGAAGAAGCTTTCATGAATCTCCGTCGCGCCGTTGAGCTTGATCCCACCAATATGGACCTCTTGCGCGAGGTGGTCGGCTATTGCTATCAGCTAGGGCGTCCCGGCGAGGCCAATACCTATCAGGAAAAGATTGCTCGTTACTACTACGATACCCATCAGGTCAAAGAGGCCGTCGCGGCCCTTCAGCAGCTTATTGCGCTGGATCGCAATAATCACGACGCTTACGATATGCTGGGTCAGACCTATCAGAACGTAGGTGAGTACGAGCAGGCCAGCCGGGTCTATAAAAACCTGGCTAAGATTAATCCAGGCAGTTCCGTGGCCCGCGAGCGCCTGGCTATGTTGCAGGACCTGCGTTCACGGAGCGCCTAAGGAAAGAACCCGTGAGCAACTACTTTTACAACTGTAGCACACGCTTTCAGCAGCAGCGCCAGTCTTTTGTATGGACTGGTTTGCTGCTCGTTGTCTCTGTTCGCTCGTAAACCGTTAAAGCAGAAGCAAAAGAGTCACCAGACCCGTTCAAAAGGTCTGGTGACTCTTTTGTATGTCACACAGTCCTTTCTACCCCCCTCAGAACGCGTTTCTGGACGTTAAGGCTCGGGCGCTGCATAGTTGTTCCTGAAAAAAAGGAGCCAGCGATCCTATGGATGCCAGTCTCTTTGTGCGCGGTCTGGTGATTGGTTTCTCAATTGCCGCAGTGGTTGGGCCAATCGGTATACTCTGTATTCAACGTACCCTGGAGCAGGGCTTTCTCAGCGGATTTGTCACCGGCCTGGGTGCCGCCACCGCCGACGCCACTTACGGAAGTATCGCAGCCTTTGGTCTGACGATTATCTCAGGGTTTCTAGTCGGCCAGCAGCTCTGGATTCGCCTGCTCGGCGGTCTCTTTCTCATCTACCTGGGCTTCAACGCTATCAGAAAGCCTCTGACGCAACGTGTCGCCAGAGCCAGCGGCACAACCTTTCTCGCTCTCTATCTCTCAACCTTGTTGCTCACTCTGACCAACCCACTGACCATTCTCTCTTTCGCCGCGATCTTCGCCACCCTCGGCGTCGGCATAGGGAGGGAAAACATCTCCGTGGCCGCCCTCGTCGTTGCAGGAGTTTTTGCTGGCTCAACCTGCTGGTGGCTTATCCTGAGCGGCGGAGTCGGTCTGTTGCGCGAACGCTTAACCCCCCGCTGGCTGCTCTGGATCAAACGCTCCTCTGGCATTGTCCTGGTAATCTCTGGTATCATAGCATTGATTAGCCTCTTTTGGTGAACGTGGCAATGGTGCCTGGACGCAAGAGACTGAGCATTCGCCAGAACCCCGTGGTAGGGGTCACATGCCACCTGCATCTAAAAACATTGCTCAGCTTTTGCAATCCTCAAGCTTGTGTGATATGATATATGCCTGATACCAGGAGGCGACTATGGACGATTTCAGTGTTTTTACAGGGAATGCCAACAGGCCATTGGCGGCTGCAATCTGCAAACATTTGCGTATTCCCCTGGGCCACGCCGACGTTTTTCAGTTTAGCAACGAAAACATTTTCGTGAAAATCAATGATAATGTACGCGGGCGCGACGTTTATGTTATTCAACCGCTGTGTACGCCCGTTAACCGCTCGATCATGGAACTCTTGATCATGATCGATGCCCTCAAACGTGCCTCAGCCTCGCGTATCACAGCCGTAATCCCTTATTACGCGTATGGGCGCACCGACAAGAAGGACCAGCCGCGCGTCCCGATTACCGCACGTTTGATCGCCGATTGTATTACCGTTGCAGGAGCGCATCGCGTCTTAACGATGGATATGCACGCTGGACAGATCCAGGGCTTCTTTAATATCCCTGTCGATGAGTTGACCGCCCAGATCCTGCAAGCGCGTTATTTCACTGCGCTGGAACTCACCGATTTTACCGTAGTCTCGGCCGATGAAGGTTTCGCCAAAAAAGCTCGCAAACTGGCTGACCGCCTGAATGCACCCCTCGCCATTGTCGAGAAACGCCGCCTCGGCAACGCTGGCATGACCGAGGCTATGGGCATCATCGGCAACGTTCAGGGACGAAACGCACTGATAGTCGATGACGAAATCGATACCGCTGGCTCGCTGACCCAGGCCGTGCGCGTTGTCCACGAGCAGGGAGCGCATAATATCTACTGCTGTGCCACGCACGCCGTCCTCTCTGGTCCCGCCATTGAGCGCTTAAAAGCTGCGCCAATTCGCGAAATTGTAGTTACCGACTCGATTCCGCTGACCGAACAAAAGCAACTTCCCAACATGACCGTACTCTCGATTGCCGAACTGTTCGCCGGAGCGATCAGCCGCATCCACGACGGACGCTCAGTAACAGAACTATTTAGCGAGTAACACACTTCAGATAGCGCTATCTCACAAGCCCAAACCCCTGGGGAACAGGTAATCTGGGTAGGTTTTTTCTGGATGCTTCGCGCCAGCGAAGCACACCTTCCTGCACCTTCTTCTCTTTGGGGTGGGGTGGTTCCGCCTGACAGTCTAGGGAAGGCCAAAAACCTACCTGTGAAAAACCCCGTCCGGGGGACAGTAACCAGAGATATCCTCTCTTGACCACCACAGCAGGCGGCAGAGCAACTTTTAAATAGTCCTGGCTAACCGATTCTATGGCATAGCATATCAAAGCACACTATGTTATAATATCCCGGCAATACAGGTGAGAACTCGTACAAGGCACTGAGAGAGTGCCTTAATTCTCGTTTGATTTTTTGGAAAAGGGTAGACGGGCCTATTATGAAGCCACTTGTCGCGATTGTTGGCCGACCCAATGTCGGTAAATCTACGTTTTTTAACCGCATGATTGGCGAGCGGATCGCCATCGTTGAAGATATGCCTGGTACAACTCGCGATCGCCTCTACGGCGATACCGACTGGAATGGGCGCGACTTTACTCTGATCGATACCGGTGGCCTTGAGCTGGGTACAGATATTCCGGTGGGTCAGGTAGGTTTGACCGGCCAGCCCGGAGATATTATGAAGCACGTCATGGCTCAGGCCCAGTTGGCCATCGAAGAGGCTGACGTGATAGTGTTTATGGTCGATGCGCAGGCCGGGATTACCGCCGCCGACGAAGAGGTAGCTGAACTCTTGCGCCGCACAAAGAAGCTGGTGGTTCTCGGCGCTAACAAGGCCGATAGCGCCGAAAGGCGTCAGGATGCGGTAGAATTCTATACGCTTGGCCTGGGCGAGCCAATCGTGCTTTCGTCTCTTCAGGGTGTGGGTACCGGTGACTTGCTTGACGAGATTGTTAAACTCTTGCCTCCTGAAATAGAGAGTGCTCCCGTGGAAGACGACGAGCGCCCACGTATAGCTATTGTAGGTCGCCCAAATGTCGGTAAATCTTCATTGCTCAATGCCGTCCTGGGTGTGGAACGGTCAATTGTTAGCGATGTGCCAGGTACCACACGCGATGCTATCGATACCGAAGTCGACTTTGAAGGTCGCAAGCTGGTTTTGATCGATACCGCTGGTATTCGCAGACGCGGACGTGTCGGACCCGGCGTTGAGAAGTATAGCGTCTTGCGCTCTAGCCGCGCTATCGAGCGCTGCGATGTGGCGATCCTGGTCGTCGATGCCAGTGAAGGTCTGGCCGCTCAGGATACACATATTGCCGGTGAGATTCAAGAGGGGGCCAAAGGTGTTGTCGTGGTGGTGAATAAGTGGGACCTCGCCCAGGCCCAGCGCCGCGCCGAACGTGAGGGTGAATTTCCCGATCCCAATGCAGAGATTGATAGCGCCGAACAGTATCGCCGCATTATCATGGAAGGTCTGAAATTTATTCCTTATGCACCTGTCATCTTTACTTCGGCCAAAACAAATTATCACATCCAATCACTTCTGGAAACGGCGATTAGTATCTCTGAGATGCGCTTCTTACGTATCTCTACTTCGCGTTTAAATGAGGTCATCCAGAGCGCCCTCCGCCGCCACAATCCGACGGTTTTTCGTGGCAAGATCCTCAAGGTCTATTACGCGACCCAGACCGAGGTCAATCCCCCGACCTTTGTCTTTTTTGTTAATGATCCCGAGGCTTTGCATTTCTCCTATGAGCGTTATCTGGAAAATCAGTTGCGCACCGCTTTTAGCTTTAAAGGAACAGGCATTCGTCTGCACTTCCGCGCTCGTACCAAGAACGATCTGCGCGGTGGCAACGATCGCTAAGATGTCTCTCTCGATGCTTTCAATTACGCCGCAGAGCGGTCCTGCAAAGACAGATGCATAAATGCCAGACTTTGCCGGACCGCTCCGCATTTGGTTCTGTGTCGAATTGTCGCCAATCCTCGACCCTGTTAAGCTCTCTTAGCTAAAAAATTGTCCCAGGTTCATGTTGCTCTGACCACCCGCTTGCTGCGCCCCTTCAGGCTGCGGTGGATGATAGGTCATCGATTGAATACCCAGGCGACCAGGTCCGGTAAAGCGGTTCAGTACAATCGAGGAGCCAGCGGCAAAACCAGCAATTGCTCCGAGTATACCGCCGCCGCGCTGCGAACCAGCTACTGTGGTCACGCCCATCTGTACCGATGGGTCTTTCCAGAGCCACGCCCCTGGCTCAACGTCCAGCGTTTCGCCCGGAGCAAGCATCTTCTCAAACACATTGCCATAGCCGTGTAACATCAGCATCCCTTCGCCACCACGGCAGGTAAACTGGTCAACAAAGACCCCCGTGCGACTGAAGAGAATATTGGCCGCACCCTGGACAAAGGTAAACCCATAGTCTACATTGCTTGTGGCAAAAAGAAACTGGTGTTCGCGCACCTCAACCAACTGACCCGGCTGCAAGCGCAGCGCAACTACCTGGCCCACTGAGTCACGCGAGAACGAGATGTTGCCTGGACCCTGCGCCTCGTTGATGAAAATCTGTAAACCCGCGAAGAACCGTTTGGCCGCCCCTTTGAGCGATTTAAACCCAATCTGCACTCCCGGATGTTTCCAAAGTAGAATATGATGCTCAAAATAGATCGAGAGTTGATTTCCAAGCATTACATCTACGACTGGTACCAGCTCTCCATCGATTGTGATTGTCATATCCCCAACTTTTAAAGTTCCTTTAGGATTGTGCAATTCGGCCTTAGGGACAGCATTGCCGAATGCCTCATTATTGCTGTATTCCTCGTACTGGTTGGGCGGTACATAAGCGCCGCCATACTGGCTCTGGGGCTGCGCTGCTGCATAGGCCCCCGACGGCATCGGGGCCGCACCAGTTAAAGGTTTACCACAGACGCCGCAGAATTTTACTCCATCAGCTACCTGGCTCTGACAGTGGGGACAAACCATGTCTAAATCCTCCTTATGGGTTCTCGTGCGAAATGATATTTGCTGATATATTCTACGTGCTCATCAGTCCTTCAGTTGGACTTTTGCAACGGAAGATCAGATTTTCTTTCTGGCTGTGATCATATCATATTGTTCTGTATATGCAAGTGGCATATTACACAAATCAGAGATTTGACATTCTAGCAGAACTGTTTCGCTTCTACAAAAAGAGAGACGGCCATTCTTGCATTTCCTCATCTGCATAAAGCAAAAAGCAGATCGGAGCGAGCAACACTCACCCGACCTGCTGATTCATTCTACCTGGCTGGTAACACTTATCCGGCCACAGCGAAGCACAGCTCTCATGTACAGGAAGACGCTTGTCAGGCGCACCCTGCACCTTCTTCTCTTTGGGGGTGAGCGATTTTGCCTAACAATTAGGGAAAGACAAAAAACCTAGCCGTGAAAAGCGCCAGGTGTCCTCTTTTGCCTGCCGCCTGCTGCTGCAGGGCGGTCTTTGCAACAGCCTTGAGTCAAGGGGTGCAACAAGGGTCTGGGGCTGCGCCCCTGAAAAACCTTTTTTGCTTGGGTTGCCGATCGCCGCAGGCGATCGGCAACCCAAGCAAAATGTTTGTCCTGATTAGACAAAATCAGAGATGACTCATAGTGCTCTGTCACGCTTCGATTGACGACAGCAGCAGGGATGCAAGGGGTTGCACCCCTTGAACTGGGGTCTGGGGCTGCGCCCCAGCCTTTCTTCCCTCTCCGCATCGCCGCAGACGACGCGTCAAATGAGTTGTGACAGAGCAAGAGTGCTCTGTCACGCTTCGATTGACGGCAGCAGCAGGGATGCAAGGGGTTGCACCCCTTGACTGGGGTCTGGGGCTGCGCCCCAGCCTTTCTTCCCTCTCCGCGTCGCCGCAGACGACGCGTCAAATGAGTTGTGACAGAGCACTGGTTTGCAAAGAGCAGATAGTTAATAGATAGAATAGTAAAAAAGCATTTTTAGAGTACAAAACTATCAGCGAGCGGACTACGATTGCCGTTGCCGTTCTCGCGCTTCTCACTGTTCAGGTTGACAGACTGCTGATTACCTGTCTGGCGAGCTGGCGCGTAGCCATTATTTCCAGCCGTCTGGTTAGCGGCTGGTGTACCCTGTAAACTTTGCAAGCTTTGTAATGCAGGAGCCTGGGAAGACTGGTCAGTGGCAAGCTGAATAGTCTTTCCATCGATCACTACGGCGATGCCGATTCCACGGCGCAGATCGGCAATCTGCCGACGTAGTTCGCGATTCTCTGCCTCCAGAGCGTCCATTAACTTTTTCTGCTCAAGGAGCATCTGAGCTATGCCTTCAAAACCAGCACTAGCAGCCCGATCCATCATGGATTCCTCCTGCGAATTATGTGTACCCAACATTTAAACAATATCTCCCGACAGAGGCCACACAACCCCTAAAATGCAAGCCGCACTTATGTTGCTGCCAACATAGGTACGATACGATCCCAAATTTGTGCTGCTACCTCCGCTTTGGAGAGTAGCGGCAGGTCCTCCATCTTACCATCTGCATGGAAGAGTAGAACCTTGTTGGTTTCTGAACCAAAGCCGCTATCAGTGCGGCTGACATCGTTTGCTACGAGCAGATCCAGATGCTTGGCAATCAGTTTCGCCCGCGCATACCTGACCAGATTGCTGGTCTCAGCCGCAAATCCAACCCGTATCAGGGGCCGGTGTGGCCTGTGCTCCTCGGACCGCTCGGCGGGCAGGACGGCGAGTTCCCCCAGGATGTCGGGCGTGCGTACAAGTTGGAGTGAGAACTCATCTCCCATCCGGTACATCTGCTCGTCCTCGCTTCCCTCTTTCTTTAGCTTCTGTTCTGCCACATGAGCTGGACGGTAATCAGCAACCGCCGCACTCATAATCAGCACATCTGCCCGCTCTACCGCCTCTACCACTGCATCTCGCATCTGGGATGCAGTCTCGACTTGCCGTGTCTCCACTCCATATGGCGCAGGTAACGCCACTGGACCAGAGATCAGGGTGACGTGCGCCCCTCGGTCACGCGCTTCACCCGCCAGCGCATAACCCATCTTGCCCGTTGAACGATTTCCAATATAGCGCACCGGGTCGATCGGCTCCTGTGTGCCACCGGCTGTCACAACGATTCGCCGACCCGCCAGGTCGCCTTTTCGTCCCAGGACAGCGCCGATTGCACCCAGTAACGTTGATGTCTCCGGCAATCTACCAATCCCCACTTCACCCGAGGCCAGCCGACCTACTTCGGGTTCAAGGATAAATACCCCGCGCTCCCGCAGTGTCGCCAGGTTCGTTTGCATTGCTGGATGTGTATACATATGGTGGTGCATGGCCGGCGCAAGTAGCACTGGCGCACGTGTCGCCAACGCCACCGTTGTCAACATCGTCTCTGCTCTCCCATACGCTAGCCCGGCAATTGTGTTCGCAGTAGCAGGGACAATCGCCAGCAGTTCGGCTTCTTCGGCTAACTTGATATGGATTTCAGCAGCTTCACCCGATGGCTCCCAGAGGTCGCGATAAACTGGCCTGTGACTCATGGTGGCAAAGGTTAGTGGTCGTACAAATTCTTCCGCCCGCTCCGACATGACTACATCTACCAGCACTCCTGCTTGTTGGAGACGGCTGACCAGCTCAACTGCTTTGTACGATGCTATGCCCCCACAGACACCGACGATTACTCGCCTGTTTGCTAGCACTGCCAATTGCTCTATCCTCCAGATGAGAAGACATTCCCACTCATGCCTTCGTAGCATCAGATTATTGCTACAATAGCATAGAATGACACATGTAAACAAGCCTCATGCCAAGAAGTACCATTAACTGCCTGTGCAGCAAAGCTAGAACGCTCTTTCCGTGGGCGAACTTCTCCTTCCTCAGGGTTATCTACCAGATTGGGCAGTACTGGGAGACGGGCAGTTATGCGCCGCCTTCCCAATACTCTACACGTATCTGACCGCCTTAACGACGTATGTCTTTCCTCTTCAGGAAGTATGCGGTGGCTATGCCGAGCACAATGCTCATCAGTATCAGAAAGCCCCAACAGAGCAAGAGGTGCTCGACGGCGTGGGTCTTGTCAACTGTTGAGAAGAGTACTCCCTGGAAGGAGAAACTCTCGCCACTGCCCGGTGCGGTTGGGCTGAGTCCCGGCGGGCCTTGCGGGATCAGGAACTGGCTGTGCAGGCCAATCGTCGAACCCATCGCTGCCATTGCCCAGCGTTCGGCAAAGAAACCACCGACGACCTGAAAGGGCGCACTGGCAAGCGTGAAGATGACGCCTGAGAAGATCACTTGTGGGATCAGCAGGATGGGAATAAAGCTGGTCGCACGGTCGTTGTTGGGCGAGAGTGCAGACAGCGCCAGGCCCATCATCAGACCCGCCAGCGAGGTCAGAAACATGGTGATATATATCTCTATACTGGCCGGCAGGATCAGCCCTTTGTCCGGGAAGGGGGTCTTTAAGTTGACGATGATCACCAGCACCAGACTCTGCAGGGCGCAGAGTACGCCGAGCACGA
>DAOTTJ010000015.1:0-5436 GCA_034437695.1 Ktedonobacteraceae bacterium | reverse complement strand
CTTAGTTCTGGCTCTTCCGCTCGGCTTTGCGACCTCCTGCCAGCCGGTTGACCGCTGAGAACTGGCCAGCGGTGACCTAGCCACCAGAGCAGTCCTCCGCTCAGGAGCACCAGCAGCGGCTCAATTGGGGCGCGAAAACGCATGTCACCATAAAAGGCCAAATTTTCCCCAATGGTAAATGCAAGCACCAGATAAACGACTATCAATTGATCCCGACGCTCTTTCCAGGTGGCCCACAGACCTAGCACAGCCCCCAGAAAGATAGGGATGGACATCGCAGGTATAAGCTTCCAGAGCAACTGCGAGGCAGGCAAGGTGGGGAACTGCTCCATCGGCAAGCCGTGCGAATAGGTGTAGGGCGTCCACATATTGACCAAGTGCCAGAACCATAAATACGGCAGTTCGCTCACATGCCCTCGTATCCAGTTTAACGCACGCATTGTATCCGCTGTGTCATTCTCAGGCGTATAGGTAGCGCTATCGTGATTGAGCGAGTGCGGCGGCGGTCGCCAGAAACCACGTATCGCCGGATTGCTGCTAACTACCACGTCGTTATACGAACCCGAAAGCACTTCTCCTAGACCCGTCGATACAAGTATCAGGTGGTGCGAAACCTGATAATTGCGATACGTCCACGGCGCAACAAGTACGACGGCCAGCGCGACGATGATCAGCAACTCCTTGCCCACAGACTGCCACGCAAGCGCGTATCTGCGCACGATAAAAAATGCCCAGATCAGCAGCAAAACCACAAAACCCACACCATTCGGACGCACCAGCGTAATCAGACCAAGCACGATCCCACTGACAAATGTCCAGGCGTGGTCCGACCAGAACCCGGCGCTGCTCGCCCTCTCTACAGTCAATACTTCCTGCAAATTATAGAGTGCATAGGCAAAAAAGGTCAACAAAAATATATAGAGCGACTCCGTATAGAGCCACCCGTCGTAGATAAAAAGTCCACAGTACACCGCAGCCAGATAGCCGGTAATCAGCGCGATCCGTCGCCCAAAGAGCCTGTGTGCGAAAAAAGAGAGCAAGACGCACGTCCCCGACCCCAGGCAGCAATAGAAAAGCCGCCCATACCAGGAACTCGTACCAGCTATAGCATACACGATCGATAAAATAAATGGCCACAATGGCGGACGACTCACATCGGGCAGGCTCCCATGCAAACAATAGCAGTGTGCCTGCACCAGGTTTCGCGCCAGTTCATCATACAGATAAGCATCAAAACTGGGAACATATCTCTGCGCTACTGTGAGGTTATAAAGCAAACGCACCGCCAGCGCCAGCATAAACACACTTATAACAGGCAACAGAGATCTCAGCATCTTCAAGCGCAGCTCTCCCCTTTTCACTATATCTTCCACTCTAAGTGGAGCATAAAGATTGATGTGCATTTATCTTAACAAAGGCCGGGGATGCTGCACAAGGCCTACGCTGTGCAGCATCTATCCCTGCTCAACTAGGCGTAGCTGGCAGGGTCTTTCTGCGTGCAGCCAGGCTCGCGCTTTCACTGTGCGCATCCCATGAGTGCTGCGTCATTAATGCCCGCTTCATAAAGAGCAATGGCAGCAACCACGCCCACGCTCCGCCAAAGCTAGACCACTGGAAGCCGGGTAAGCCTGGAATAAAGGTATGCTGAGCCGCCCACGCGGTCAGACAATACATTGTCAGCATGCTCAAAGTCAACAGGCGCACGCTCCCAGGATGGAGGGCAAAGGTCTGCATCTGCTGCGCCCACCGTCTCAGGCGCGACTCCCAGGTGCGCCGTTCGCTCACGGATGCCGTCCCGGCACTGGCGCACACGGTCGGTCCCAGCGCTTCCAGCAGCGCATAGAGTCCCAGAAAAGTGGTCAGGTACCAGGGCCAGTACCAGGGCGAGCCAACCGCGCAGTAGAAGAGCCAGACCAACGCCATCCAGCGCACCAGACTCGCCACTCCGCTCAGGGAGCGTGGGGTACGCCAGGTGCGCCAGCAAAAGAATGAGTAGATGACCACAAACAGACCAATACTTACTGTGTGCAATAGACGCTCGGAGGGCGAGCCAATCAATGCCCCTGGAGGAAAGCCGATGGCCGCCATCACTCCATTGTAGAGATGACTCAGTGTGTTCGGCAGTGTATTGATAGTACGGTCAGCCGCCGGATTCACGACAAAGACGCGCAAAACCGCTCCACCCTGCCAGAAAGGCGCGTACAGCGCAATCACCAGCCCACAACACGCTCCCAACGATGCAAGCACACACCGCACACGCTGGCGCACCGGCACGTCAGCCATCTGCTGCCACTGGTAGATAAACAGTCCAGGTGCCAGCAAAACGAGATTAATCTTGACACATATCCCCAGCGCAAAGCACAGCGCGGGCGCAAGATACACCAGCCAGCGTCTGGTCTCAACCTTCAAGGGCAGACGATCCAGCAGACCCGGCAGGCGATCCGGCACCTCCTGTCCACGTACAATCAGCCAGATGGTCAGAAGCAGCAGAAAGAGCAGTGTGGTGTCGCTATGCGCATTGGTACACGCTTCCAGTAGCAGAAGCGGGTTCCAGGCAAAGGCTAGGGTGGCCAGCACGCGTCTGCGCTGCGAAATCAGACCTTCGCGAGTCTGAAGCGCAGCACTCAACGACCAGATCAGGGCGGCTGAACTAAGATGCATGGCCAAACCAAACAGCCGCAACGCGCCAAGCATTAATAAGACTGAACTGCCGAGGTGACAGAAGGCAAAGATATACTGGAATAGACAGGTGATGATGATCCAGGTCGGACCATAGGCCGAGGGCTGATCAACCCAACCTGTATAGCGATAGACTATATCTGTATGTATGCTTAGCGGGGCTGTGGTCAACGGGTTGAGATGGTAGAGTATCCCGATGCGTGCATACGCAATATACGAAAATACGTCGGGTGAGATCACTACAGGGATCAAGGCAAACAACAGACCAAAGATCAGACTTGAGCGAAAGATGAAGCGCCGCGAGATCTGCCCCGGCAAATGGCGCAGGGCAGCGAGATAGATCACAAAGATCAGACCAAAGACTCCCATTAAAAGTCCAAACACCTCCCAACTCGACACCATGCTCGGTATACTGGTCAACGGTGTTTGATAACCCAGTGGCGGGATCACGTATTTGCCGGGAAAAAGCAAAAGAGTCGGCCAGACAGGCCAGATCCCCATCTGCGTCAATAAGGCATTGTGAAACCAGAGCGCACGCAAAGGCATAACGGCATCCAGCAAAAAAAGCGCACAGAACAGGGCCAGAAAGAGTATATACGGTCCAAAGCGAGCACGTCCACTCGGTACAACAAACGACGCGCCCATGAGAGTATCTGACTGATTTATTGATGGATCTGAGCGATATACTAACCCATTAAACGCGGGATCTAGAGGCTCAGCAACTACTTCAGAACTCCGATTGATATCGCCTACAAACGTTTTCATACGGTTCCTATACTACGACTTCCGTCATGGTGGGCGCTCTTGAAGGACAAAAACAGACCGGCGCGAGCGCTTTTGTACACACAAAGTAGTAATCGTGGCAATCGGCCACTACTACTGACGAAGCAATGAGCCAATCAGTTGCGTGTCCCGACATTTTGTACAAATTTGCTGCCAGATGGAATATCCAGCCACTCCGCCTCTGCTCTTTCTCTACACGCAGAAGCCGGGCGATAGCTATGCGCCATGGCACATATCCACCGCCCGGCTCCGCCTCCGCACTCCTCTGGCTCTATGCCCTGGCTCGCGCCACACCCGCTTTGATATACTCCTGCCCACCCATATACGGACGCAAAGCCTCAGGAATACGCACGCTTCCATCGGCCTGCTGATGGGTCTCCAACAACGGCAGCAGAATACGCGGCGAGGCAATCGCTGTATTGTTCAAGGTATGCACAAAACGCAGCTTGCCCTCGGCATCACGGTAGCGCATATTCACACGCCGCGCCTGCCAGTCGTGAAAGTACGAACACGAATGAGTCTCCCGATAACGCTCCTCGCTAGGCAACCAGCACTCGATGTCGTACATGCCAACTTTCCCATCGCCCATATCACCAGTACAAACGTGCAACACACGATAAGGCAGTTCCAGGGCCTGCACCAGCTCTTCCGAGTTGTGCAATAGCTGCTCGTGCCAGTAGACCGAGGTCTCGTGTTCTGCCTCACAGATGATATACTGCTCTACTTTGTTAAACTGGTGAATACGGAAAACCCCACGCGTGTCTTTACCATAGGTTCCCGCCTCCTGGCGAAAACAGGGACAGTACCCGACAAAGGTCTGCGGCAATTCCTCAACTTTAAAGATCTCGTCCTTATACATACCTGTAATCGAAACCTCAGCGGTACCGACGAGAAAGGTATCGGTGCCTTCGATGGCGTAGACCTGGTCGCGCCCCTTAGGAAACTGACCATTGCCTAGAAAGCAGACTTCTCGCGCCATCGCTGGAACTATCAAGGGCGTAAAACCTTTGCGCGAGAGACGATCAACGGCAAAATTCATCAAGGCCATCTCCAGGCGCACTGCGTCTCCCTTGAGGACGTAGCTGCGAGCACCCGCGACCTTCACTCCGCGCTCAATATCAACCAGGTCCAGCTTCTGCATCAAGCTGTAGTGATCCAATGGGGCAAAGCTAAACTGCGGCTTCTCTCCCCAATATTTGATCGGTACGTTGTCGTTCTCGTCCTTGCCGATCGGCGTGCTCGGATCGGGAATATTCGGCACCAGATAGAGCAACTGCTGACGCTCTTCGGTCAGTCTGTTTAGCTCGGGTTCCCAAGTCTTGATAGCTTCGGACAAGCCTTTTCCTCCGGCAATCAGTTGCTCACGCAGCGCTTTATCTTTACCAGCCGCCTGAATACGCTTCGAAAGCTGGTTCTGCTCGGCACGCCCCTCTTCCACCTGCCGCTGTAACGCCAGCACCTGGCGATCCACTTCGAGCAGATAATCGACATCCAGGGTGTTGTTCTTTACTCTGCATGCCTCTTTGATTTTTTCAGGATTATTGCGAATAAATGTAAGATCTAACATTGTTGGCCTCTCTTTGCAAAATGTGGTCTTAGAAAAATTCATAAAAAAAACGCCCCGTCCTTGACAAAGGACGACGACGCTGATGTGCGCAAAGCCGTGGTGCCACCTTATTTCTTCCATCCGCGCAAAGGCGGTGGAACTCTTCTATGCCTGCTAACGGAGGCCTCCGTCGACGCTCCTCGCGTCCCGCTCCCAGGTGGATTTCACCCCGCCTGACCACTACGTTTCACCTGCCCGTAGCTCTCTCCAGATCACACGGTGTTACTCGTCCCGTTCTCTGCGTTCTGTTCTATAACTTGCCTGTAAGGATAACATAGCCAGGTAAAAAGTCAAGCGTCTCTTTCTCATGATCAGGGCTTCTCAAAAGTCTTTTCTTCCCCACCTACCCGCCCTTTTTTAAATAGCTC
>DAOTTJ010000014.1:0-11068 GCA_034437695.1 Ktedonobacteraceae bacterium | reverse complement strand
ACTAAACCCGCCGGACATTTTCAAACTATGCGCTCGACTTTTGAGGAGATCTGTCAAGGAGCCAGACCGTGGACTCCGCTTGGCAATTTTATGAATGATTGGTATGCTTACCATTTAGATGAGCGTGAGCGGCTGGTGCGCGATCCTCTCCCGGCAAACTATCCTCAAGCATTTCATCGCTGGGCCGCGTTTTGTGCGGCTTCGGTGCGCTGGTTCTGTTCAACCTATGAGATCCCCTGTCCTGTGTGGGTGGATCATCCATCGTATATCTTATCGGAGCCGTGGTATATGGATAGACCTCGCGCTTGCTGGCCTTCTCTACGTTAGACGACAGCCGAGGAATTTATTCAACATACCATTTATTGTGGCAACTCACTGTATATTAATAAATATGAACGGGATGAACAGGGCCGGTGGCTTCAGGTGCATCCTGTTGATGTACAGGAGAGACGTGCGTTGGCTCGCAGTGCAACAGCCTGGCTAGAGCAGAAACACGCCGACGCCGAGCGCTGGAAACAAGAGGGGTTGCCACTTTTACAGGCTCGCCGTACTGCCACCCAAGAAAATAGCCAATCAACTAAGCGTACCTCTTAGGCGATAGTGCTGTACCAGGAAGCGCGACCGAAACTCTTCACAGCATCATCCCTCCCCCATTTTCAGGCAAAATGTCCTATTGGTGCGCGAATGTGTAACGTTTCAGTACCTTGATCGATTAGTTAATAGGGGGAGGGGAATATTTGGATGGTGGGTATATGCTATAGATGTGGGGTTGAGGAAGTGTGAAGTAGTTCATCGACCAGAGTAGAGTAGTATGCCATGCTTGTCCTGAAATGCGAGTTTCAGGGATCAAAAAGCCAGGAGACGTGATATAATTGAGAAAATTTTTGTTGTCAGGCGGAGAGAGAGGATCACGCACTCATGGCAATGTTTGAAAGTCTATCGAAACGACTTGAAGGCGTTTTTACTAATCTTAGTGGGAAGGGCAAGCTGACCGAAGCGGACGTCGAAGAGGCGATGCGTGAAGTCCGTCTTGCTCTATTGGAGGCGGATGTCAGTCTCAGGCTGGTTCGCCAGTTTGTTGAGCGCGTTAAGGCGCGGGCAATTGGCGCAGAGGTTCTGGGAAGTTTCTCGCCAGCACAGCAGGTACTCTCCATTGTCAATGAGGAGCTGATCGAGATGCTGGGTGGCAGTGAGGGGAAGAGCAAACTCGACCTGGGAGGGCAACCGCCAAATGTGATTATGCTGGTGGGTTTGCAAGGCTCTGGTAAAACGACGGCTGCGGCTAAACTGGCGTATTACCTGAAGAAAGAGGGCCAGCGTCCTCTGCTGGTGGCCGCCGATATGTATCGGCCTGCGGCTGTCAATCAGTTGCAGACGTTGGGCAAGCAGGTCGGGGTGCCGGTCTATACGGAGCCTGCGGGCGCAGACCCGGTGGATATCTGTGTACATTCGCTCAACTATGCACGCGAGCAGGCGGCTACGGTGGTCATTCTAGACACGGCAGGACGCCTGAACATCGACGAGCGGATGATGAACGAGGTGACTACTATTCGCCAGCGCGTCAGTCCACGCGAAGTCTTACTGGTGGCCGACGCGATGACTGGTCAGGAAGCGGTGCGTGTGGCGGAGGATTTCCACAAGGCTGTTGCGTTGACAGGGATGATTTTGACGAAGATGGATGGTGACGCCAGAGGCGGGGCCGCGCTCTCGATTCGTTCGGTCACGGGTGTGCCGATCAAATTTATGGGCGTCGGCGAAAAGACCGATGCGCTGGAGCCGTTCTATCCCGATCGTCTGGCTGGACGTATCCTGGGCATGGGAGATGTGCTTTCGCTGATCGAGCGAGCGCAGGAGACTATCGATCAGGAAGAGGCATTGAAGGCCCAGGCCAAGATGCAACAGGGCAAGTTTGACCTGGAAGACTTCTTGAATGCGATGCGTCAGTTGAAGCGCATGGGTTCGTTTCGCTCGGTGATGGAGATGCTCCCCGGTTTCAATAAACTGACGGATATGGAGGGCATGGACGAGGCATTAGAGGGCGACTCGCTCAAACATGTCGAGGCTATAATCCTCTCGATGACTCTGGAGGAACGCCGTAATCCAGATATCATCAACGGTAGTCGGCGTAAGCGTATTGCTCGCGGCAGTGGGACTACCCCACCGGAGATCAACCAGCTCATCGACCAGTTTGGTCAGATGCGCACGATGATCCGCCAGGTCAGCAGCGGGAAAGGTCCCTGGGCCAAGATGGCCAAACAGGGGTCTCTCGGCGGCGGTTTTCCAGGCATGCCTGGGATGGGAATGCCGACCGGCGGCGCTCCGGCGCTGTCTGGTGGTGGGGCAGGTAATGGTGGCAAAAAGACTGGCAAGGCTGCGAGGAAAGAAAAACGCAAACAGAAAGCAAAGTCCAAAAGTGGACGGAGGTAATCCACGATGCGCAGAGCGCGTTCTCTACGCTTAGCCCAGATGGCACTGGCCGGAGCAATCATAGGGGTAATGCTCCTGGTCAGTGCCTGTGGCGGCGATAGCCATCTACAACAACAAAGTAGCCAGGCCCACTCTCAGTTGGACCAGTTGCTTAAACAGGCCGCCAGCTCTGGTGTCTCAAGCGCCGAGTTGCAGCCGATTATTCAACAGGAACAGAAACTCAATAACTCCAGCGCCCCCTTTACTCTGTTTAATGACGCCCCCGATAATACCTATTATTCAAATCAGGCCACCAGCTATCAGCAATTGATAAACAAAGCCCAGGATGTGATCGGTATCGCGACCGGCCAGGCTCAGGGACAGGCCCAGCAGGCTCTCCAGGCTTTTAAACAGGCGCTCACCAACCAGGAAGCGCAAAAAGTCGGCGACCTCCAGGCTTTCTCTTTGCTCTATACCGCCGATCAGAGCCGCCTGGCTGCTGCCCAAACTCCCAATCAATATACGGCCATCAGTACTGACGCGCAAAGTGCGACTGATACGCTTAATCTAATGGGTACAACATATCAGCAGATGTCCATCTTTAAAAGTACAATTACACAGATGCAGAAGGCGCACGTCGATGTAACGGTGATGCAGACTGCTTATACTGGTGACCTCGATGTTTTCGATACAGCGACGACCACGCAAGATTTTCATAATCTTGGCACCTTGATCAATGCACAGTATCAAGAGTCGGTAGTAAGTTCGACGCAATCGTTGCCGTATGTGGGTGCAGCCAAGCTGCAAGAATTTCAGACCCAGATCAACCTGCTTAAAACCTATGGGATGGATGCCAGCCCTTATCAAAAGCTCTATAGAGCCGATCTCTCCAATATGGCGAAGGCCGGCACGATCAGTCAGTACCTCGTTGTATCTGCAAAGATAGATAGAGATATGAACTCGATGCAGTCCGACCTTACGCAGGGTGCTTCGTGGTATCTGATCACCGAACTCGACAAAGAGGCCAACGCCTGGGGTCAGGCTCATCTTTACCACGATAAAAACGACGGACAGAACTATATCCCTGACTCTGGTTATACAATGAACGGGATTGGCTACTGGCTCCAGCGCGAGAATGGCTGGTCCTACAGCACCGCCGACTACCAGTCGGTAGTTGATGACGACAACAACTCGTTCTTCCTTTTCCAGATGTTCCAGCAGGACTACGCCGATACAACGTCGTACACCAAAGTTCACCAGACTGACCTGGAGTTAATGCAGCACTATCCGAGCTTAAAGCATGGAACGGCGGTCATCGTCTCGATGGCGCAGCAGTCGTTGCACTACTTTGTCAACGGCCAGTTGGTCAACTCGTTCCTGATCACCACTGGACGTTGGGAGCGCCCGACCCTGCCCGGCCTCTGGTCGGTGCAGAACCGTCAGGCTCCGACCGCATTCAAGTCGAGCGATCCGCCGAGTTCGCCCTTCTATTATCCACCGACGCCGATTCACTACGCGATCCTATATCACTGGGGTGGTTTCTTCCTGCACGACGCGTGGTGGCGCAACGACTACGGTCCGGGAACGCAATACCCGCACCAGGACTCCAGCGGTCTGGTTTCGGCCAGCAATGGGAGCCACGGTTGCGTAAACATCCGCGAAGACCAGGCAGCGTGGCTCTATGGTCATACCGATTGGAGCACGCAGATCCTGATCTACTAGCAAGCGCAGACCACAATCTCTCAACGAGTAGAATCAGCCTGTGGGCAGTCGTCCACAGGTTGATTTATAAAAAGGGTGGAGTGGGAAAAGATGCGCGATGAATGCGCCAGCCGAGTCTTCCAGTGGGAAGGGACCGTGTAAACTGACTCAGTCCGCCGAATGAAGGAGGCTCTGCTGCATCAGTGCGCGGATATCGGGAGTGCTCAAATGATCCCAGGTGAGGGTTGGCAACTGGCGTGGCATGACCGCGAAGGGGCCGGTCCACTGCTTTGCATGTTCCTCTAGCCAGTCCAGCACCGCAAATGCTTGTTGGTGCGACTCGGCGACTATCGGGTATCTTTGTTCTGCACGCGCATAGACCTCCTGGTCCTTCGTATAGACACTATAGTCCTCACGAATAACCACATCTACATAGAGATCGGTATAGACAATCTCCTGGTCCTGGCTTGTATAAGCTGGGGCGGGCAGTGTGACATCGCAGTAGCCACTTTTAAACTGCCCGCTTTCACCGTAGCTGATGTGGATGGCGAACCATTTGGTGGGCCAGATATAGGTTAGAGTGTGAGCTTCGGCATAGAAAAAATCCGGTTTCCAATAGCGTGGTTTCCAGTGTTTTTTTGTCCCTATGGGGGTCCATATACAGACATACTCATCGCTCACCGGCAGTTGAAAGCCTCGCCACGAGGCCCAGGGTTCGCCGTCGACCAGCATTTTGTGAACATCAGCTTCCAATAACATGGCATTCCTTCTCTTTCTGGGGTCAATTCTCATCAGTTATTATAACGTACTTTATATCATTTCGCTTCTTCTCTACCCATGAGTCCAGGGCTATGTAATTCTCCGCAAGCCTCTGGCTTGCACCCCGATCCTTTGTTCAGGGGGCGGGGTCACACGCCGAGCATTGTATCGCCCTCATAAGTCCAGGGCTATGCAAAAGTCCACCCTGCTGCCAGAGGCGAAGTATTTATGAAGATAAGATGAGCAACAAAAAGCGCCAGCCTGAGGAACCGCGTGGTTCCTCAGGCTGGCGCTTCATTTTGGTAGTGCGTCCGAGCGGGCCAGAGATGTTAAGGTGAATGCTTAACAGGTTGGCGCGTAAGTAGTAAATGTACCCAGGTAGGTGTAGCGGCCTTTAATGCCGATCGAAGGAGACTGATCCGCGAACCAGGAGAAGAAAGCCTCATCCTGTGGATGATAGGTCTTGCCTTCGGTCTTGACTGGAAAGGCTACGCCGACCAGTGGATCGCCGGTTTCCAGGAAGTTGTTACAGCCGTACTGGGGGGCGAGTGGTGACTGCCAGTTGGGAGTCAGGTTGTCGATGAATGGATCGTTGAACCACTCGGAGACTTCGTGGCTCAGAGGATTGATGTCATTGATCGGCACACTGAAGATGCCGGGAGTAGTGAAAGAAGACCAGGCGTAGGTCTGGATCACGCTCTTACCGGAAGAGGTAGTGGTGAAATTGGCGCTGTGGTAGCCGATGACACAGCACTGAGTGGGGTCGCCATTCTCATACTGGAAATCGTTAGCTGTCAGGAAGATCGGGAACGTTTTCGGGCTGATGTGCAAGGCGGCCATGATAGTCTGGAGTTGCCCATCGAACCAGTCGATATCGGTCTCGCCGATCAGTGCGCCTGTGCGGGAGGCAGTACCTGTCAGGCCATCGGCGGCGGGTACGGTCAGAGTGATGGTCGAATACACTTTAGGGGTTTGCAGCAGGACGTGGTAGTCTGGTCCATCCTTCTGGATATATTTCCAGAACTCGGCACGCAGGATAGCGTCGCCATACTGAGTATAACCACTGGTGTATGTCGCCTTTTTGAAAATAGGCGAGTTCAAAGTATCCTGGAGTCTGCTCTCACCGTTGAGGGACTGGCCGTCAGAAAATACCAGTTTTAACGGAATGATCTCTGTGGTGACAGTAGTTGTTTTAGAGCCAGCTTTGGGGCTGGTGCCAACCATCTGATAGGGCCAGGGAGATGACTGAGCGACAAAGAGGTCGCTCCAGTAAGGGATTGTATCTACTGCGTTTGAAGAGGCGGCCTGCGTGCTCGCCAGGGCGGTCCTGGTGGCCATTGTAGGAGCGCCATGTTTCAGAGTCACATACTTCGGTGTCCCACCACCAAATGTTTTGAGGGATTGGGCATTAGTCATAGGAACCAGAGCGAAGGCGCTCACCAGGGTCAGAGTGCTCAGAAGAAAGGGCAGCAGGAGCTTCAGTGCAAATTTTTTTGTGCGCATAGGGGTCCTTTCATTTTTATATCTTACAGTGTCTATTTAAGCAGAATGGACGCAGTACCCAATGTAGTATTGTTACCATACAATCCTTCCATGTGGCTTTTTGCGAAATAGCAGTTTGCATAACACAAGAAAGCTTCTTTACGCATAAAACGTGTAATTTGCCATCGTTTGCAGCGTGAAAGAGAATTATAAGATAAGCATTATCTTATAGAAGACAGTTTATTAGGAGAAGTCTTTTGGCTTTCAGCCGGAGGTTGCTGTTCAAGCCCCACCCCCTGGTTTTTGGTGCGAGCGAAGAGCGCGAGGCCTGCGGCCCCGCGCTCCTCGCCCGCATATTGGGGAGTTGTGGAGCAAGCCTCGTCAGAAACTGGAAAGCTCTGTTTGTGTGCGATGAGGAGGCTGTTTTCAGGTGGGTATGATATACTGGCGTGCATGTAGCTGACCCGAGCGGCGCTGCTAGATCGGGGTATTTTGTCAGATTGGAGCGAAAAATGGAGACACGTTTTTATCAGGCGTCGGGACTTGAGATTGAGCGTATTGCCAGTGAGCTGGAGCGTATGTTTCTGATGCAGGGCTATCAAGTTCAGCACTTTGGCGATCAAGGCCATACTGTTGTGCAGTTTAAAAAGGGTGGTGACTTTGCGGCGGTCGTTGGTATGCAGGCCGCTCTGACTCTGACGTTACAACGTTCACCAGGTGGGGTTATGGCTGTGATTGGTCAGCAGAAATGGGCTGATAAGGCTGCTGTCGGGGTGGTGGGCATGCTTGTCCTGTGGCCGCTGGCCTTTACTGCGGGGGCGGGCGCGATTCGCCAGTCCAATCTCACTGGACAATTGTTGAGCGCGTTGGATGCTGTTGTGCGTCAGCAGAGTGCGAACGTGCAGATTGGTCCGGTGCCACTACAGATGTTGCCGCCCCAGGTTCAGCAGCAGGTAGCTCCGGCCTATGCTCCGCCAGTAGCGCCGCCGCCGGTTCAAGCGCCGCCACTTGGCGTGGTCCAGAAGCCCTGTCCTCACTGTGCTGCGCTCAATGATGCGCACGATATCTACTGCTCGCGCTGTGGCAAGTCGCTGGCGGTGGCTCCTGGACGGTCGTGTCCGCAGTGTGGTGCCTCGGTCAAGCCTGATGCTGTATTTTGTACAACCTGCGGGCATGCATTCGCGTCTCCCGGACAGGGAGCCGAGCCAACCGTAGCTGCCGACATGACACCACGTACCGAAGTGATGGCTACGCCGGTTGTCTGGGGCTACCTGGTGCTGGCCAATGGCAAGCAGTTGGAACTGGTCAGTCAGCGTCTGACTATTGGACGCGCCATTCCAGGCTCGGGTGATACCGAACCCGATATCAACCTCTACGAGAGTGTCCCCGAATCCACCACCATTTCGCGCATGCACGCCGTGATCGAGGCTGTGCCTGAAGGGTGCATGTTGACCGACCTCAGGAGCACGAATCTGACGCGGGTCAACGGGCAGACCTTGACGCCCAATGTGCCGGTCTTTGTGGCGGCTAATAGTACCTGCGATTTTGGTAAGGTGAGGTCTACCTTTAAGAGGGTGTAGAGGCGAGAAGAAGTAGTATAATGTTAGTAAGAGGAGTGGTTAGGTGAACAATATGCTAACAGAAACGCGCTTTGAACGCGACTCGATGGGCGAGATGCAGGTGCCGGCTCAGGCTTATTATGGAGCCAGCACCCAACGCGCCGTCTTGAATTTTCCGATCAGCGATCTGCGCTTTCCCCGCCAGTTTATTCGTGCGTTGGGACAGATAAAGCAAGCGGCGGCTGTGGTCAATAAGAGCCAGGGGACAGTCGATGCACCGATTGCCGATGTGATTGTCCAGGCGGCCCAGGAGGTTATCGATGGGAAGTTGGACGCGCATTTTGTGCTCGATATTTTCCAGACCGGTTCAGGCACTTCGACGAATATGAACGCTAACGAGGTGATTGCCAATCGTGCCAGCGAGCTGCTAGGCGGTTCGCGTGGTTCGCGCAAGGTTCACCCCAACGATCATGTCAACTTTGGGCAGTCCTCGAATGATGTCATTCCGACTGCTATCCATCTCTCGGCGTTGCTGAGTATTGAGCAGGTACTTATCCCTGCGCTCAAGGTGCTTCAGGCGACTCTGGAGGCGAAGGCCGAGGAATTTTTCTCGGTGGTGAAGACTGGGCGAACTCATTTGCAGGATGCCACGCCGATCCGGCTTGGCCAGGAGTTTCTGGGGTATGCGGGCCAGATTGAACGGGGACTCACCCGTGTGCGCTACGCTGCGCAAGAACTTTCAGAGGTTGCGCTCGGCGGCACGGCGGTTGGCACGGGGGTCAATACTCACCCCGAATTTGCTGCGCAGGTATGTGCGTACCTTTCTGAATTAAACCAGACGAGCGTACGCGAGACGAGCAACCACTTTCAGGCCCAGAGCACGCTCGACAACATAGTGGAGGCCAGCGGCTCGCTCAACACACTGGCGGTGAGTCTGATGAAGATCGCCAACGATATCCGCTGGTTGGGGTCTGGACCCCGTGCGGGGATTGGCGAGATCGAATTGCCTGCGGTCCAGCCGGGTAGCTCGATCATGCCTGGCAAAGTCAACCCAGTCATCGCCGAGTCGGTCACGATGGTCTGCGCTCAGGTCATGGGCAACCACACCACTATCACGGTCGCGGGTCAGGCGGGCAACTTTGAGATCAACGTAATGATGCCGGTGGCGGCCTATAACCTTCTGCAATCGATCCAGTTACTGGCCGCGTCGGCGCACAACTTTGGTGAACAGTGCATTAAGGGCATCCAGGCCACCGAGCGTGGACCCGAGATGGTCGAGCGTGGTCTGGCCATCTGCACCTCGCTTGCCCCGGTGATCGGCTACGATGCTGCGGCAAATATCGCTAAAGAGGCCGCGAAGTCCGGGCGCACGATTCGTGAAGTGACGCGTGAAAAGACCAGCCTGAGCGAAGCCGACCTCGACCGCATCCTCGATCCAGCCAGTATGACAAAGCCCGGCCTTGAGGGTGGTCCCGCAGGTGGCTAACTCACAGCGCCAGACGCCCACTACGCAGTCTGAGGGGCGTTTGGCGCTGCGTTGTTGCGATACTAAGTTTTTTAGAGTTACGCTTCGGTAACTGGTGCGGCCACAGGAGCCGGATGGCGCGTTGTTTGTTCGTTTCCGCGGACCAGCGAAGTGAAGACGCCGAGTGCGGCGATGGCTGCGCAGACGATAAAGGTTGTGTGGAACGCGCTGATAAAGGTCTGCTGCCAGGCACCGTAGTTAGCCGCCGAGATATGGATAAACGGGTGTTGCATCGCCTGGAAGAGTTCCTCGCCGGCTAACGCGCCTCCCATACTGGTAAAGATCGCCCCGGCCAGCGCGACACTGATGCTCTGACCCATTACACGTCCGGTTGCGAGAAAGCCCGACGCCACTCCTTGACGGTTGCGCGGTGCAGCTCCCATCAGTGCGCTATTGTTGGGCGATTGGAACAGCGCCTGGCCGATGCCTGCGACCAGGAGTCGCCAGACGATATCCCAGACCGAACTCTGGGCGTTTAACTGGCTGATCAGAAAGAGACCCAGACAGGCGATAGCCAGACCGGAAGCGGCCAGCCAGCGCGAGCCGAGCCGATCAGCCAGCACTCCACTGAAAGGCGCAATGAGCGCGATCGCCAGCGGCAGGGGGGTCAACAGCAGACCAGCCTCGACGAGCGGAATATTGCGCAGCTCTTCCAGATAGAACGGCAGCATAAAGCTGACGGCAAAGAGTGCCAGGAAACTCATAATCAAACTGATATTGGCCGAGACGAAGACCCGGTTTTGCAGCATATGGAAATCGATAACGGGGTCGCTGACTCGTCTCTCGACAACTATCAACAGAATAAACGCGAGCACACAGATCGCCAGCGTCGCCAGTAGAGCAGGAGAACTCCAGCCCCATTCCTGCCCAAAGGAGAGTCCCAGGGTCAGCGTGACCAGTCCAATTGCCAGCAAGATTGCGCCCGTGGGATCGAAACGACCATTGACGCGCTGACTGCGCTCCTTTAAAACGAGCATACTGGCCACCACACCGATCACACCCAGCGGCACATTGACGTAAAATATCCAGCGCCAGGAGAAGTTAGCCGTAATCAGTCCGCCGAGCGTCGGGCCAACGCTGGTTCCCAGCGCGACCGCAACCGCGTTCAGGCCCAGCGCCCGTCCGCGTTCCTGCGGTGGAAAGGCGCTCGTCAGGATTGCCGGGCTGACCGACATAATCAATGCGCCTCCCAGACCTTGAAAGGCGCGGGCAGCAATCAGGATGCCCAGGTTTGGCGACGCTCCACAAATGGTCGAACCCAGCGTAAAAACTACCAGCCCTATAACCAGGAGATTTTTTCGCCCGACCATATCCGCCAGGCGTCCAATCGTCAAGAGCACCCCCGCGATAACTACCAGATAGGCGATGATCACCCATTCGATCTCACCGCTCAACGGGACATGAAAATAGCTGCTAATCGTTGGCAGACTGATATTGACAATTGATGAGTCCAGCGTGGCCATGAAAATACCAATCGCCAGAATGACCAGAACCGTCCACTTGCTCGGCAACTTATCTATGGCTGCCGGTTGTTGCGCGGCAACCACGTCAACCGGCTGTGCCAGAACTTCCTTATGTGTTGTTTCCTGTTGCATCTTAAAAAAACCTGCTCCTGACTTGAATCGACATAGTTATT
>DAOTTJ010000013.1:0-17197 GCA_034437695.1 Ktedonobacteraceae bacterium | reverse complement strand
CGCTGAAAGCATCTAAGCGCGAAGCCGAACCCAAGATGAGTTGTCTCACACGCTTCGGCGTGTTAAGATCCCAGAGAGAGTATCTGGTGGATAGACCGCAGGTGGAAGCCCGGTAACGGGTGGAGCGAAGCGGCACTAATGATCGTACGGCTTGTCACCTCAGCAGGAGGAGAGACGAGCGAGTGTGGAGCGCGCGTGTCGAGCATGCCCTGTGTGGTTTTCGACCGCTCGGTACACTTGAGGTAAGTATTCAGTTTTCAGTCAAGGACGCGATGAATTGTATTGCGTCCTTCTTTGTGTCTCTTTCCCTTTTCTTCCTCTTATAATCTCAAAAGTCTCTGCGCATTCTGACCCAGGATTGCGCTCTGCGTCTCTTCGGGTAGGCTTATACGCCGAATATGTTCGATCACCCGGCTCTGGGTGAGCAAGCCGTAGTCGCTGCCAAATAGGATGCTCTCTGCTCCTACCAGCCCGACTACAGCGGCGAAGATCTCTGGACTATACAGATAGACCGTGGCAGCGGTGTCGTACCAGACACGCCCCGCGAGAATCTTCTGGATCTCAGGCATCAGCGCATAGAAGGGCAATCCCCCACCCCAGTGGGCGGCGATAAAACGCGTCTCAGGAAATGCACTGAGAAAACTGACGATATCCGCCAGCGAGACATCGCCCTTGCCTGGATAAAGATGGCCGATAGGTTCGCTACAATGCGCAAGCACCAGCAGGTCGTAGCGCTCGACAATCTCCATGATCGGCCTGAGCAAATCAATATCGCTCAATCTATAGCCCTGGCCGTGGGGCATGAGTTCGCCGATGCCGACCATTCCGCGTTGCGCACAGCGTTCGGCCTCGTAGGCCGCAGCGACGGGATCGCGCGAAGGTTGCAGGACGGCGAGACCGTAGATGCGCCCTGGATAGCGCCGCATTGCGTCGAGGATGTAGTCGTTGCCCTCGCGGATCAGCACCGGATCGCTCCAGCCAAAGGAGAAGGCGACCGAGACATCGACGCCCGAGGCATCCATCTCGGCGATAAGGTCTTCGGCGCTGGCCATCCTGGCCCTGGGGCTGGCGTAGAGCTGAGCAAACCACGCGTCGCGCTGACAGTAGCGTGCGCGTTGCTGACACACCTCTGGAGGAAAAATATGCGTATGAACATCGATGAGCATAGCAGGCCTTTTCTCGTTCAGCTAACAAAAAAGCAGCCGCAGAACCAGACGAGTAAGCTCGCCTCGCTCTGCGGCCTGGGCTGGTCGAGCGATCCAGGATCACCCACCGGCTGGCACACCTTACAGTTTGAGCATCGGGATCTTCGAAACGGTCCAGCGGTCGTTGGGACTGGCCACCTGGAACTGTACCATCGCAATAGCGTCGGTTGGACAGCGCACGATACAGAGACCGCAGCGGATGCACTTCTCTTCGTCGATGATCATATCGGCTCCCCCTGTCCAGTTTTCGGCTCCACGGTGCATGGGATCGCCCTTGACGACGCGCGAGAGACCCTCCATGCTTATGCAGTCATAGGGACAGATATCGACGCAGCCCGAGCAGAGAATACAGATCGAGGGATCGATCATGATATTCAACTGACATTGCAGACAGCGCCGAGCCTGCTCTACAGCCTGCTCGGCAGTATAACCGGTTTCCGTTTCGCGCGTGTTGCTATAGCGTCCCTGGAGTGGCAGCGCTGGCAACATCTCATGGGCGATCGACTCGTAGTCGTCGACCATACCGCGGCGGTAGTCGGGCAGCTCAATCTCTTCGGCTGGATCGGCAGGCTTGTCCTGACCACCCAGGTAGCGATTGATGGCAGTCGCGGCATCGCGTCCATCGGCGATCGCCGAGATCAGGTTGCGCGAACCCTCGGTGTAGTCGCCGCCAGCAAACAGTCCAGCATAGCTGGTCATCCAGCTATCGCGGTCGACCAGCGGGACGCCGTTGCGCTTGTTAACCTCGACATTGAGCGCATCGAGGTGCAGCCACGAGGCGTCACTGTACTGTCCAAAGGCCGGGATGATCATATCGGCGGGAATGACGTACTCGCTCCCCTTGACGGGGATCGGGCGGCGGCGACCGCTGCTATCTGGATCACCCAGTTTGTTGCGAATGACCTTCAGACCACTGACGTGAACGCCATCTTCAGTCAGGGCCTGGACCGCCGAGACGAGGTATTGGAACTCAACGTGTTCAAGCTCGGCCTCGTCGACTTCGTACTCGTCAGACCCCATCTCTTCTTTGGAGCGGCGATAGAGTACATACACCTTCTCAGCGCCAAAGCGGATAGCTGTGCGGCAGCAGTCCATCGCGGTGAAACCACCGCCCAGGACCACCACATTTTTACCCATAAAGGTGGGTTCGCCAAAGTTGGTCTTGGCCAGCATGGCGATGCCGTGGTCGACGCCTTTCAGGTCAGCGCCTGGAATAATCTTATTATCGGGTCCGGTCAGGTCGTTCGAGATATAACAGCCGGCGGCCAGGAAGACCGAGTCGAACTGCTTGAGCAGGTCGGTAACCTCGATATCGCGGCCAACACGCGTGTGGTAGTTGGTCACCACACCCAGGTCGCTCATATACTGGGTAGTCTCTTCGCCGGTCACCTGGCGAGGGAGACGCCAGACAGGGATGCCGTTGATCATAGCGCCGCCCGCGACTGGCTCGGCCTCGTAGATAGTGACTGGATAGCCCATCTGGCGCAGATCGCGAGCGCAGGCCAGACCAGTCGAGCCAGCCCCGACGATCGCCACCGTCTTCTCTTTCGTGATAGGCGGAGGCGTGACGCGATGGCGGAACTCGCGATGGTCCGAGGCAGCGCGTTTGAGCCAGCAGATGGCGATTGGCTTGCCGTCGATCTTATTGCGGCGACAGACCGGCTCGCAGGGTCGTGCGCAGGTGCGTCCCAGCACGCCGGGTACGACATTGGCATTGCGATTTAAGAGATAGGCCTCGTCGAAACGAGCTTGAGATATAAGTCCGATATAAGTAGAAACGTCAGTATGGGCAGGACACCCAACTTGACAGGGAATATTCGTTTGATACCAGTCAGGAGTCGTAACTATTGATTGGTACCGGGGTCCCAATTCGCTATCTGGATCGATCATTGCTTTTCCTCCAAAGGAGCATGAAGCTATGCAGGTTCTGCGCTCTCTGGCATTGCTTTTTTCAGATTATAGCACAGGAGTGGTAGGGTAACAAGCTGAATCATAGTGCGCTTAACCTCTCCTGAGACCTGCCAGGATCGGCTTTTAAGATATACTGTTGAAGATACAATCTAGTTTTGTTTGCATCTAGAAAGGTGGCAAAAGGCTATGCCTCAGAGTGAAAAAAAGCAACAGGCAGGACCACGCGTAGTCCGCGCAGCACGAGGTTCTGAGCTTTCTTGTAAAGGCTGGATGCAGGAGGCGGCCCTGCGTATGCTGATGAATAACCTTGATCCAGAGGTAGCAGAGCGACCCGACGACCTGGTGGTCTATGGCGGCTCTGGACGCGCTGCTCGCTCCTGGGACGCCTTTGAGGCGCTTGTCAGGGCGCTGCGTGGGTTGGAGGATTATGAGACGCTCCTGGTTCAATCGGGCAAGCCGGTGGGGATTTTTCGCACACACCGCGATGCGCCACGCGTGCTGATCGCCAACTCAAACCTGGTGCCGCACTGGGGTAATTGGGACGAGTTTCGGCGACTTGAGGCGCTGGGTCTGACTATGTATGGACAGATGACCGCCGGTTCATGGATCTATATTGGTTCGCAGGGCATCGTCCAGGGGACGTACGAAACCTTTGCCGAGGCGGCCCGCCAGCACTACGGCGGCACCCTGCGCGGCAAGTTTGTGCTGACCGCTGGCCTCGGCGGTATGGGCGGAGCACAAACCTTAGCCGTAACCATGAATATGGGTGTGTGCCTGGCCATAGAGGCCGATCAACAGCGCATCCAACGCCGTCTGGATACCGGCTATTGCGACGAGATGGCCAGCACCCTGGATGAGGCACTCGCACAGGTGAGTGAAGCGTGTAGCCAGGGCCAGCCACTTTCCATCGGTCTGGTCGGCAACGCGGCAGAGATCTATCCCGAGCTGGTGCGCCGCGGCGTCATCCCCGATATGGTGACCGATCAGACCTCAGCCCACGATGCCCTGAACGGCTATATCCCCGCTGGCCTGAGCGTGCAGGAGGCTGACTCACTGCGTAAACACGATCCCCAGACGTACATCCAGCGCTCAAAAGCCTCGATGGTCACTCATGTGCAGGCGATGCTGGCCATGCAGACGCGCGGTGCCATCGTCTTCGACTACGGGAATAATCTGCGTGGTCAGGCCCTGGAGGCCGGCGAGACGCACGCAATGGACTTTCCCGGCTTTGTTCCTGCGTATATTCGTCCGCTCTTTTGTCGCGGCAAAGGACCGTTTCGCTGGGTAGCGCTTTCGGGCGATCCAGAGGATATCTATCGCACGGACGAAGCGCTTTTAGAGCTTTTTCCTGAAAACGAAGCGCTCAAACGCTGGATTACACTGGCTCGCCAGAAGATCCACTTTCAGGGTCTGCCCGCTCGTATCTGCTGGCTGGGCTATGGAGAGCGCGAGCGAGCAGGGCGCAGATTTAACGAACTCGTGGCGAGCGGGATAGTCAAAGCGCCGCTTGTGATTGGACGCGATCACCTGGATAGCGGCTCGGTCGCCTCGCCCTATCGCGAGACAGAAGCTATGAAGGACGGCAGCGATGCCATCGCCGATTGGCCGATCCTCAACGCGCTTCTCAACACAGCCTCGGGCGCGACCTGGGTATCGCTGCACCACGGCGGAGGCGTCGGCATCGGCTACTCGCTGCACGCCGGCCAGGTGATAGTCGCCGACGGGACAGCAGAAGCCGCCGAGCGCCTGACCCGCGTCTTGACCAACGACCCAGGAACAGGCGTAATGCGCCACGTCGACGCCGGCTACGCAGAGGCGATTGCCTGCGCCGAAGAGCAGCACATCCAGATCCCAATGTGGACGTAGTCGACTGCTCCCCTCGCTACGAAAAGCAGGAGCGCAGACTTAGCGGGATTGTTAAGGGCTACTGCCCTTAACCAGGGCTTGGGGTGTCCCCAACAAACTTTTTCTTGTGTTTTGCATGTTTTGCCTTAGGCAAAACATGCAAAACGGGAGTGCAGAGGGCAGCTGCCTTTGCCAGGGGTCTGGGGCAACCCCCAGCCTCTCTCTCCCTCGCCACCGGAAGCGGCGCACCAGGCAAGCTCGAATGCAGAGAGCCAACTGAATAGAAAGGACAACCGATATGTTATCAGACATAGCAGAGATCTCTCTGCCCAGCAACATCTCAGGCAGGAAAAGAAAAAAGAGGAAAAACTTATGATTAAGGCATTGATCTTTGATTTTGATGGTTTGATCGTCGATACAGAAGCGCCGGAATTTCAGTCCTGGCAGGAATTGTGCCAGGAGTACGGCGTGGAGCTAACAATGGAGATCTGGGCTCCCTGTATTGGCAGCAACCGTGCAGAGAGCAACTTTGATCCATATAGCTACTTTAGCGAACGTGTGCAGCAGACCTTTGAGCGCGAGGAGATTCTGGCGCGGCGGAGGCGGAGGCATCAAGAGTTGATGTTGGAGCAGACGATTTTGCCGGGCGTCGAGAGGCTGATCCAGGTCGCGCAAGAGCGCGGCATGCAGTTGGCGGTCGCTTCGAGTTCGCCGCGTAGCTGGGTCGAGAGTCAATTGAGACGCGTAGGACTGCTGGATGCCTTTGACCTGCTGGTGTGCGGCGACGAGGTTGAGCACGTCAAGCCGTTTCCCGACATCTATACGCAAGCCCTGGAGAAGCTGGCGGTGCAGGCCGAGCAGGCAATCGCGTTTGAAGACTCGCTGAATGGGATGCTGGCAGCCAGGAGCGCGGGGATCTTCTGCGTGGTTGTTCCCAATCCCTTGACCGAGCTTTTGTCTTTTGGTGAAGTGGACTTGCGTCTGCGCTCGCTGTTGGACCTTGATCTGGCAATGTTTGCTGAGCATTCATAAGTAGTAAGATATATGAAGAGATTGAAAAAGAAACAGACTGGCAGACGTTTTGCAGGTCTGCGCACATTGCTGACCCTGGTGCGTAAGCTGGCCTTGCGTGCGGCTCTGGTGCTGGTCGGCTTACAACTGATAGTCATTGGCATCCTGGCGCTCATTGATATCTGGCGCAAAAGGTATCGCTCGCAGGGACGCTTTCCGCGTTCGATGCTGGCGGAGGTCACGATAGGTCATTCAGAGGTGCAGATCTATACATATGGTGAAGATCTGTATGAAGCGATGCTACAGGCCATTCGTGAGGGGCGGGAACGCATTTTCTTTGAGACGTTTATCTGGAAAAATGACCCTGTTGGTCAGCGTTTCAAGCAGGAGCTACAGCACGCAGCAGATCGCGGAGTAGAGGTCTATCTGATCTACGACAGCTTCGCGAACCTGGTCGTGCCGCGACACTTTAAACAGTTTCAAGCCAACCTCGCGGTGCTGAGATACCCACTTTTTGCCTGGTTGCGCCAGCCGTTCTATCTAAGCGGATATGCGCGGGATCACCGCAAAGTGCTGGTGGTCGATGGGAAGACTGCCTTTGTTGGCGGCTACAATATCGGCGCACCCTATGCCACCGAGTGGCGCGACACGCACGTGCGCATTCAGGGTTCAGACGCGCGTGAGTTTGAGAGCATATGTATCGACTTCTGGAACACCTATCGCAAGCGCGACCCGCGCCAGCCTATCGTCGCCGATACCAACAAACGCGACTGGGACCCCTTGCTGGTAGTTCACCGCAATGATCCTCATCTGCTGGTCTTTCCCATTCGGAACGCCTACCTGGAGGCGATTAACCGGGCGACGAGTCGGATCTATCTGACTCACGCCTATTTTATCCCAGACAGAATTATCCTTCATGCACTTTTGCACGCGGCCGAGCGCGGCGTCGAGGTGAATATTTTGTTGCCTGCTACCTCCAATCATATTCTGGCCGACTGGTTAGCCCGTGGCTATTATAGTCAATGCCTGGCTGGTGGGATGCGCTTTTTCCTCTATCAAAACGCGATGGTTCACGCCAAGACGGCGACTATCGACGGGAACTGGTCGATGATTGGCACTGCCAATCTGGATCGTCTGAGCATGCTGGGGAACTTTGAAATCAACGTCGAGATTCACAGCGACGAACTGGCGGCGCAGATGGAGAACATCTTTGAGCGCGACGTGACCAATACCCGCGAATTGACCCTGGCAGAGTGGGAGCGACGTGCGTTTTTGCAGATCTTTGTGGAAAAACTACTCTTGCCTTTGCGACCGTTGCTCTAGCGCTCTGTCAAACATTGGTCCGACAGGCGGCGCACCTTTCCAACAAAGGTGAACAAACAGCTAGAGGTGATGCTTTTTCGTTCTCAACTTGAGAAGAAAAAAGTATTGGACACTATCAATGAGGGATCGGTATACTCAGAGGAAGAGAAGATAGCTATAGCAAAGAAAGGATACAGTATGTCTGAGAATCAACAGCAGGTCACGGGACCTGATCGCACGGAACGCGAGAAGCTTGACCTTGTGCAGAGTCGTTTTGGCGCGGCGGCGGCTGACTACGTGACCAGCAAGGTCCATGCCAGTGGGCGCGACCTGGCATGGCTGGTAGAAGAAGCCGAATTGACCGGAGTTGAGCGCGTCCTGGATGTCGCTACGGGCGGTGGACATGCCGCCTTTGCCCTGGCTCCCAGAGCGGCAGAAGTGGTCGCGCTGGACCTGACGCGACCTATGCTAGAGGTAGCTGAGAAAGAGGCACAGGTGCGGCACCTGACCAACATCAGCTACCTGGAGGGTGATGCACAGGCTCTGCCGTGCGAGGATAGCAGCTTCGATGTAGTGGTCTGTCGCAAGGCCGCGCACCACTTTCCCCGCGTGCGCCAGGCCATCCAGGAGTGGATGCGCGTGCTCAAGCCTGGGGGCAAGCTTTTGCTGGTGGACACCGTTTCACCGGAAGATCCCACGTTGGATGAGTTTCTGCACGAGATCGAGAGCGAGCGCGATCCCTCACACGTGCGCAATCAGCGCGTCTCGGAATGGCAGGCCTTTCTGGGCGCAGCCGGCTTTGTCGTCGCCGAGGTGCGCGAGTGGGGGATAGTCCTTGAGGTGCCTGACTGGACGCGGCGCATGCGTACGCCGCCTGAGATCGTGGCGCTGATCGAGCAACAACTGCGCACCGCCTCGCCCCAGGCCCGTGAATACCTGAAAATTACCGAGCTAAATGGCGAACTGGCCTTCACTTTGCCGACCATGTTTATCCTCGCGACCAAACCCATGTAGCAGGCGTGTCTCGCAGAGAGATCTGGCCGGGAGCGCGGCATCCGCATTGGATGCTACGCCCCGGCATGGTCGAGGTGTGTCTGGGGTCGGACAAGTGCTCTGTTTGCCCGCTTGTACGATCAGCAGGGAGCGTCAGACAGCTTTGGGCGGGATGAGTGGCAAAATGACGGATGAGGGGTGCTCGGCATCGTGGAAGATGCGCTGTTGTGCGCTGATGAACTCGCTGGTCAGTGCGAGGTCGGCACCTGTATTGAGATTGCGGTCAAACTTGGGAAAGGCGCTGGAAGAGATTTGCAGACAGATGCGATGGCCGGCTTTAAAGACCTGAGATGTATTCCAGCAATCCAGTTGATAGGGATAGATCTGGCCAGGTTCGATGAGCGAAGGGTGCTCCATGCCGGCGCGGAAACGGGCGCGTACCATACCGTCGCACAGACGTTGACGATAGCCGGTAGGCCAGACATCGATGAGCATAGCCATAAAATCGGTATCGGTCGCCGAAGACGCGGCGTAGAGTTCCACCTTGATGGGACCCGTGACCTCCATATCGCGTTCCAGTTCGGCGGTCTGATAGACCAACACATCGTCGCGCCGTTGGACCGCCGTATAGTCGTCGGTCCCGCCGATCTGCGAAGAGGTCGGCTCGGTCAAGAAAGGCGTTGGATTGGCTGGATTGTAGGTATAGTCGTCGGTTGTTTCCTGGGCGGTCGGGAGAACTCTGCTCAGTGTCCCGTCGCCAAAGCGGCTGTTGGCATGGCCGTGACTATGGAGATAGAAGGGGGTCCAGTTAGTTCGCGCCAGAGGCCATTCCTGTTCGTCGCGCCAGGTATTTGCGCCCATCACAAAGATGTGGACAGGTGCATCCGGCTTGATAGACGCATCGCAAAGCCAGCGGTCGAACCAGCGGGTTGCTTCGCCGTAGAGATCGATGATCGCGTGAGAGCCAAAATCGACCTCGCCGACCTTTGAAGAGGAGTTGACGTTGTGTCCCCAGGGTCCCATCAACAGGCGCTGGTTTGTGCGGGCCTCTGCGGTCGCTCCATGCGTTTGCATACCGGCAAAATTGAGCGGAGTGCCGACCTGCTCGTCGTCGTACCAGCCGGAGATATGCAGGGTTGGGATGCTAATTTCAGCGAAGCGCTGTTGATAGCAGAGGGGCTGCCAGTAGTCGTCGAGCGAGCTATGTGCGCAGTCGGCTCGCCAGCGCGGGAGCACATGCCCGGCCTGTTCGTCCATTGTGAGCAGCGGGAGATGCCAGTAGACCCTTTCCCAGTCGACGGCGTCCATCGGTTGCACGACGCGTCCACTGACATAGTGTTGCCAGCAGAGGTGGATAGGACTGGGAGCGCCGGTTGGGGTTTCGACGAAGGGATCGGAGGGCGTGACCAGAATGACCATCGAGCGCAGGTGGGGAGGTTGTTCCAGGGCGGCCAGCCATTGGATACAGCCCAGGTACGAGCCGCCATAGGTACCGATATTGCCGTCCGACCACTCCTGGTTTGCGCACCATTCGATACAGTCATAGCCGTCGCGTCCCTCGTTAAAGTAGGGAGTAAACGCGCCATCAGAATCGCCGCGTCCGCGTACGTCCAGCGAGGCGTAGACATAGCCGCGTTTCACAAATTGCAGTGCTCGCTGGACGACGCCCATATCTGCTTTGACGTACGGAGTGCGGGTAAGAACCACCGGACGCCGTTTGGCCGGTCCGGCCGGCAGGTAGATATCGGCTGAGAGCGTGACACCATCGCGCATTGGGGCGCGCTGGTTGAACAACACTCGTACTTCGCGTGGATTGGGGGTTTTCAGGGTCATAAAAGGTGCTCCTTACTGTTTGAGCAGATGTCTGTTTTAATGTGGGTGGGTGTTTTTCTGTCTAAAGCTAGTGTAACATGGTAAGAATGAAGAGGCAAATGCTGGTTCTTCCTTGCGGGGCTATTTTATGCTCCGCCGCGACCACCCCAGGATTTTGGGATCGGGTTGCGAGCGTTTGGCCACGGCCACAGGCTCGCAACCCGATCCTTTAAGGGGGGGAAGGCTACAGGCCGAGGTGAAAATCTGAAACATTTGCTTCGTTACAGGCGAAGAAGCGCGATAGATTTGTCAGCAGAATTAAAGAAGCCCTGTCGTTCCTGTGGGGCTTTATGGTACTGCTGTCTCAGATTTGGGGTGTGAGATTGAGCTAATTCGTCTGGTCCTGCTCCATCACCCAGGTGCCGGAGAAGGGTGTTTGTTTGTCCTGGATGCAGGTGGTTGACTGGCCGGCTATACAGTTATAGAAGGTGCCGCCGAGGGTGTGGGAATAAGGGGAGCTATCGTTGAGGCCGCCTATAAAGGCCAGGACTATCGAGTTGGAAGAGGAATCAATAATCGTAAAATGGACAGTTCCCGCGTGGTCAATCGTGCCGTGAAGGCGGTCGTTTTTAAGATTGGCCCGCGAAGACGAGGGAGCCGCGAAAGAGCCATCGAGCGTGTTTTGTGTCTGGCGGAGGATGGATATATTAAAGTCGACTGTATAGGTCCCGAGCGGAGTCAGTTCGCCGGTATAGAGGCCGAGAACATTGGGTGAGCCGTCGATGTGGGATGGCGTGCCGGGTTTGGGGGTTATCGTCAGGCCCGAAGTTGCGGTCGCCGAGACATCGGCTGTTGCGCTGTGACTTGCAGTATTCCAGAGCCAGGTGCCGGTTGCTCCGAGCAGGAACAGCAAGATAAGAGCGCCCAGCGCGAGGCGGGCGATGAGGGAGGTACGTGACTTCTTCGCGGTGACTGGTTGCTCGGCGATGGGAGCAACCACCGGGACTGGTACATTTTGCTCAACCGGTGCTGGAGTCAGAACAGAGAGTGTCTGGGGTCTGAGTTCTGGCTGTGTTTTGAGCAACTTCCAGAATTCCTGCACCGAAGTAAAGCGCTCCTGTGGATCGAGATTGAGTGCGTACTGGAGAGTTTCGGCCTGACTAGTAGAGAAGCCAGATGTGAACTGGCTGGCGAGGAGCAATGGATCGTCTTTCTGAGCCAGTTCGGCCTGTTGACGAGTCAGTGCATCTACCGGGTGTTGGCCTGTCAGCAGCGTATAGAAAGTCGCAGCAAGTCCATATATATCTGTCGATATGCTGGTTTCGCCTGCGAAATATTCGGGGGCATAGTAAGGAGTGGGGGCCTGGAGGGCGGTTTGCTTGAGCATATCAGGGGAAGCGGCCTGGACATAGCCAAAATTGACAAGAGTCAGTTTGCCACTGGAACCCTGGATGATATTATTGGGTTTGATATTGCCGTGGATGAGGGGAGTTTCCTGATTGTGGAGCAAGGTGAGGGCGCTGATTATGGGTTCGAAGAGAGTTTGCAATTCTGCCCAGCTAAAGCGGTTCTGTGTGTGTTGCAGGCTGAGGTCGGCGAGGTTGACACCCTCGATATAATCTGTCACCATATAGATGCAGGAACGTTTCTCATCGTTGAGTACCTGATAGATGCGCGGGAGAGCTGGATGTTGAATCTGGCGCATACTTATGCCTTTAAAGGCAAATTGATAGCGTGTTTGTTGATCTAAAGAGCGTATCTCTTTAAGAGCAAATACATTATAGCGTTGGCGTTTGAGCTGTTGATCGCGCACAAGATAGATTGCGCCAGTCAGGCCGCTGCTGATCGTATTTCTGATTAAGTAGCGTTCGCGTAAAAGTGTGCCTGAGTTTAGAATTGGTTGTTTATCTAACATGGTATTACCACTTTCAGAAGAAATTATTCTTTCTAAAGCCTTCTCTTAAATGTCGAAGCGTTTCGTTGCAAGAAACGTTGTAAGGAAACCATCTCATTCGGAGGAAAGAATGTTACTCATCGATATGTAAAACGTACCTGTTAGCAGGAGTAACATGTATGCTCCTGTTGTCGAGATCTATATATCAAAATTTGTCTATCTGTAGGAGAAGAACATGGTAGTTCCCTCAATCAATAAGAGGTGTAACACGTTGAAAAAGGAAAGAAAACTGTCTCTCTGGATGAGAGCTGTATTTCTCGTTTTTGGTCTGCTGATTTTAAGTAGTATTTTTGCTCAAGAGAAGCAGGCTCACGCAGCGTCGCCGGCTTTTGTGCGCATCATTCATGCCTCGCCATTTGTAGGAACGGCTGACGTTTTTCTCGATGGTAATCCGCTCTTAACCAGCTTTGCTTTTGGTGCAGTGACTGATTATGCGGAGGTTCCGCCGGGTCCGCACAAAGTGCAGATAGCTTTGACAGGTAAAGGTATTGGGGCCTCGGCGTTGACCGAGACGCTGGCGGTGCAGCCCGGTGGAGTGTACACTGTAGCGGCGATTGGCACCAGTGCGCAGAACCTTTCTTTGCTTGTATTCAACGATAGTAACCTGGTAGTTTCTGGTACGGCCAAAGTGCGTGTCTACGACCTGGCCCCCGATGCTGGTGCAGTGAACGTCTTTTCGCAGGGCAGATCGCTGTGGGATGGCAGTTATCAGCAGGCCAGCGAGTATCTGGCGCTTGCGACTGGTACAGCGGCGTTCGCGGTGAATACATCGGCCTATAATCAGGGGTTATCTGTGATGCCGCTTCTCAAGGCCAACACAGTGACGAGTATTTTCGCGATTGGTCTGTTCAATGGTGCGCCGAAAGCTCAACTGGTGCAGAGCCAGGTTGCGGCGGTTCCTGAGTTGCCCAATACAGGGAGCAACCCGTTTGCTTTCATCAGCGATGGTAGTTTGACTACGCCGTGGTTGTTGATTGCGCTGGCGACGCTGTGTGTCGGGTGTACATTCCTGACCCGGCGCTGGTTCCGTGCACGCTAGTGAGTCTTTTATTCATCTAATCAGGTAGGGTAAAGACGCGTATGTCGCGACAGACTCGTTATTATCGGCTCTATAGTCTTTTGGGTTCGCTGGTGTTTTGTCTGATGGTTGTCGGATGTGGTACATACGCAACCGCAGGTGGGACGCCAGCGGAGTGGCATTTTTCTGGCCCGGCGCTGGCAACGAAAGCGGCGGGCCAGCGGGCTATGTCCACGCCGACTGCAACGCCGCTGCCGCTGGTCATTCCGCAGCGGCTAGTTGTGCCATCGATCGGCGTAGACGCGTCGGTCGAGCAGGTTGGTATCCAGGCGAGTGGTGATTTACAGACACCCGTGAAGAATCCCTGGGTGGATACTGGCTGGTACAATGGTGGTCCACCACCGGGTCAACGCGGGAGCGCTGTGATTGACGGCCACCTGGATCGGCCGGGTGGTTTTCCTGCGGTTTTCTGGTTTTTACGCAACCTCAAGACGGGTGCCGAAGTGCAGGTTATCGAGAGCAATGGGCAGACTGTGCGCTTTCGCGTGACCGATATCGAATATTATCAACCTCAGAACGCGCCTCTTCAGCAGATTTTCGGCAATAATGGCGGTACCTATTTAAACCTCATTACGTGCGCGGGCGATTGGATTCCCAGTCAGAAGCAGACCACCTTACGCCTGGTAGTGTATACTACGCTGGAATAGCAGGTTTCTTGTCTCTCCGGCCCCGCAGGGGCGATTTCTGTACCTCGCTGCATTTGTAGGTGTGTGGTAAGCAGACAGCGGTTGTATGTACCTGACAGGAGGGTGTAATGAAGCGGACACTTTTTACCCCGGAGCACCTTTTAGTGCGCGATACTTTGCGTCACTTTATTGAAAAAGAGATAGTCCCCAATTACAATCAGTGGGAGAAAGAGGGTATGGTCGCGCGTAGTCTGTGGCTGAAGGCGGGTCAGCAGGGATTTCTGGGTATGAGTGTGCCGGAGGAGTACGGTGGAGCGGGTGTAGAGGATTATCGCTACAGTGCGATCCTGGCCGAAGAGATGGAGTACGCGGGGGTGCCGAGTGCGGGGATGGGGATTGCGCTGCACAACGAGATAGTCCTGCCCTATCTGCTGGCCTATGCCACGCCTGAGCAAAAGCGGCGCTGGCTGCCGGGCATGTGTGCTGGCGAGTTGATAGGTGCAATCGCCATGACCGAGCCAGATACGGGGAGCGACCTGGGCGCGGTGCGTACCACGGCTCTGCTTGAAGAAGGTGTCTATCGTTTGCAGGGGCAGAAGACCTTTATTACCAATGGTATCCTGAGCGATCTCGTGATCGTGGTTGCGAAGACCGAGCCAGCGTTGGGCAGTAAGGGTATCAGTCTGCTGGTTGTGGAGCGTGGGATGGAGGGCTTTGAGCGCGGGCGCAGGCTGGAGAAGATTGGTTTAAAGGCCCAGGACACGGCTGAATTGATTTTCGAGGATGTGCGTGTGCCGATTGAGAATGTGCTCGGGACGCCAGGCAAGGGCTTCCACTATCTGATGCACCAGCTCGCGCGTGAGCGTTTAAACGTGGGGGTGTCGGCGCTGGCGGCCTGCGAGATGGCCTTGCGCGTGACCCTCGATTATTGTCAGCAGCGTACCGCGTTTGGTCAGAAGATCGGCAGTTTCCAGCATTCGCGTTTTGTGCTGGCCGAGATGCGCACCGAGATCGAGATCGGACGGGTGTTTATCGATCGCTGTATCGAGGAACTTATGGAGGGTGCGCTCACTTCTGAGAGCGCGGCGATGGCCAAGTGGTGGTCTTCGGACCTGCTCAAACGTGTGGTCGACCAGTGTGTGCAGTTGCACGGTGGCTACGGTTATATGCTGGAATATCCGATTGCGCGGGCATATCTGGATGCGCGTGCGCAGAGCATCTATGCAGGTACTAATGAGATCATGAAAGAGATTATTGGGAGGTCGATGGGGCTGTGAGGTTTTTTGTCTTTCCTTGATTGGCGGGCAAGTTTGCCCCACCCATAGGCATGAAGGTGGCAGAGAGCACCTCTCTGCACTCCTGCTTCGCTTCATGTCTATGAGCTGCTGCCCTTTTTGAATTTAGTTGGGGGTTGAGACGACATAGGCTGTTTCGACGACTGCGCTGATCATAGTGACTGGGGTTTGGATATTGCCCTGCATGGTGGTAACCGCGACCATATGGCTGTCGGGCGACCATTGAAGAGCTGATGGAAAGGCCATCTGGAAGTCATAGGTGGAGTGGTCCTGGCCGGTATGCGCGTCCCAGATATGCAGGTGGCCGTCGGGTCCAGCGGAGGCGAGGGATTGGCTATTGGGCGACCAGGCGGCCTGCATTGCGATTGGCGTACCCTGTGAGAGGTCGCCGAGCGCATAGCTGGCAGAGAGGCCTGTATAGGTTGTGACGCGCAGTCCGGTGAGTGCGTCGTCGATCGCGATGCTTTTGCCTGTAATCAGTTCGATCAGGGTGGTATCGGGTGAGATATCGAGCGTGTAGGTCAGGGGCAAGGTTATGTTGAGCAGGGTGCGTTTGCTCTGAGCGTTGACCAATAGAAGCTGGCGGCTGCTGGTTTGCAAAAGAAAGCTCTGCCCATTGGCCAGCAGCATAAAGGTACTGAGCGTATTCAGTGGTGCCATCTGGTAGTGGAGAAAGGGCTGGCCGTTCGTCGCGTTCCAGATATCGACCTGTGTCGCTGTTGGAGTCGTGCTGGCATAGCCGATCCGGCTGCTATCGGCCGACCAAGCCAGCGAGCCGTCCTGGTTGGAGATACTGGAGTCACGCAGAGTCGTCAGCAGACGTTTGCCGGCGAGATCCCAGATCTGAATGGTGGGTCCAAAATAGTGGACGGCCAGCTTCTTCTGGTCGGGCGACCACGAGAGAGTAGGGGGCGCGATCGAGGTGGGGAGCTGTACCGTCTGTAGGACTTTGCCTGTCTGGAGGTCCCAGACCTGGAAGACCTCCTCGCGACTGAGGAAAGCCACCTTTGTGCCGTCTGTACTCAGCGCATAGCTGTTCCAGTCGTAGTTGTGGTTATCGGTGTAGTTGATAGTTCGTGCGCCGGTTGTCTGGTCGAACACCTGGATTGTTCCCGCAGAGAAGTCGGAGCAGATCATATAGGTGTCGATATATGAACTCAATGCAGGACTTTGTTGGGCGCACTGGGGTTGATTGCGTTTAGTGATTGTGTTGGCCGCGAGGTTCCAGGCGTAGGCGTAGCCGCCGGGGCTGCTCAGAGTGACCGTCTGACCATTGCTTGCCCAGATAGGGGTAAAACTGCCCTGAAGCGGTTGGTAGGTATCGAGCAGTGAGGGATGAGTAAACAGGCGTGGAATTATCAGGCCGCCGAGTGTGGCGACCAGAACTATCCCAATCAGGCCTGCTAGCAGTAGTGTACGTTTCCGAGGTCGGGACTCAACGGGTCCCGTTTTATCCAGTACAGCTTGCGCCACGGCGACTCCTCCTGTAGGCGTACTGCCAGATACATGCTGGAATACACGCCTATGTTTGCACCTATTATACGCCAGGAGGAGTCAGATGAGCACTGAAATAGCCAGATTGACTAGAGAGGTCGTTCGCTGACGGAGCTGGCGTGTGCTGGGAAGCCCTCAAACTCGGCCAGGGTGCGTACGGTTTCGCTGATTGCCGCGTAGCCCTCGGTTTTCACATAGGCGATGCCGGTGCGTTTGAGAAAATCGTAGACTGACGTACACGAGTAGGTATGGGCAAAGCCGCCAGTGGGCAGGATGGCGTTAGTGCCGACCGCGTAGTTGCCGGTACTGAAGGGCGTGTATTGGCCGAGCAGGATTTCGCCAGCGTTTTTCAGGCGCGGTAAAATGGCGAAAGGCTCGCTGACCTGGACACTGAGATGCTCGGGCGCGTATTCATTGACGAACTCGATAGCCGCGTCCATACTTGTAGTCAGCACGATCCCGCCGGTCCCCTGGGCGCTTTCCAGACCGGTCCGCACAAAGCGCTGGCGCGGTTCCGGGAGGTTAGCTATCTTGTCGGGTAGCAGGCGTAGCACAGCTTCGGCGATCTGACGGCTCGGTGTGACCAGAATAGCCGAAGAGTCAGGGCCGTGTTCCTGTTCGATCAAAAGATCGCGGGCCAGCAGTTCGGGATTGGCGCTCGCGTCGGCCAG
>DAOTTJ010000012.1:0-6276 GCA_034437695.1 Ktedonobacteraceae bacterium | reverse complement strand
ATCTATAGATACGCATATTAGGTACGCGCCAGAGCTATGTCATGTTCAGATCTGTTGCAAAGTCGGAAATATATGGCAAAGCGAGGGGTGCAGAGGGGGAAAGGGGATATCCTTGCTTGAGAGAACGAGATCAAGAAAAGATACCCCCATGAAAAAAGTGTGAATCAAACTCACGCCAGTGCAACGTCAGGATAGTGAGCAGATCCTCAACAAGATGAGGCGTGCTTAGGACGACGCGCAACTCCCCACCAGTAGATACCAGCGCCTCCGCCGATGGTCAGAAACAGAAGCAAGCCCACCAGCCAGAGAGGCATCGAAGGAGCGCTGGCGGAAGGGCTAATCTGCGCATTGGGATCACTACCGGTAGAAGGCAACTGAGGCTCGCCCTGGACCTGCGCAGTGACAAACTGGAACTTCTTGTCACCATGCAACTCACCCAGGGCAAAGATGCTGGTAATCATCCAGGGTTTAAGCGTGGCAGTAAAAGCTTCGTTGGCATTCTGGCTCGCGGCGTCCAGCGAGAACGTGTGCTGACCGACTGGCAACGAGATGTAGCTACTCACCTGTGGATAGCTCAGTCCCTGAATGAACGCCCGGTTGTTTTCGACAATATTCACCGAACCCGTGCCAGGGGAGAGATGGTAGATGCGTATCTTTGCCGCATTGCCTGTAATCATATTATCATCGGTAAAAGTCGTAAGAGAGAAGCCAGTCGCTTTTGTCCCCAATACAGCAATCGTATAGACCTCATTGGCCTGCAAATGGAGGCTCTGGGTCAGCATAGCAGCATGGGTACCCTGGCCCAGGAGAGCAATCTGCACATCCTGGGAGTTAGCAGGTAAAGGGACATAACCGGTCACGGTGGCAAACTGAAAACTACTCAAAAATTTGTTGCCATTGACGAATACATCGACAATCCCAACGTCGGGCGAGGCGTGAATGATCCGCACAAAAGCTGTACTCTGGGCCTTTGGAGCAAGCGGAAGGCTCCAGCCACTCAAAAGAAAGATGAGCGCCAGAGAGCCACATGCCAGACCCAGGCGGATCAGCAAGGATTGTTTTGGCCGCATACGTGTCTAACCTCCTTCGTATCGCATAGAAAAAGCGTCGAACTGGTAGAAAGTCTGTGAAAAATAGCACGAGGCAGATCGCAGAGCGCTTTCCAATAAGATAAGATACGCAAAATTGTCCTGTATGGATGTATGTATCAGCGCAAAAACGTAGCAAAAAAAAAGACACATTGAAATAAGTAATCCAAAAATGTCTAACATACGTCCTATGAGAGGAACAATAAACAAGCGAGATCTTTTGCAACTGGTCGCGCGTGCGTCCACCTTCCTTTGATCAATAGATGCATCTCTACAGATTACCTATAAGAGATCAGAGTCGAGTGGTTGACAGGTCGACCGGTAGTGCTTACTGCATATTTTCTCTGCTTTTGATGGTTTTTTAGAAGGATAAGACTATGGATCAGGCATTTCCACGTTTCTGCCCGCAATGTGGTAGCTCTATTGTGGGACAACCCGCAGCTTGCCCGCAATGTGCGATGGCTTTCGATGAGCGTTTTTTACTGCCCGCTGGACATTTTCTGCCTCAGGAGAGCAGCGTAGAGGCGCAAACTGCCACGGCGAACCTGCTGGCCTCGTTTCCCGGACAACGCACACGACGCTCGCTGATCAAGGGTGCGCTGGCGACTGCTGGTGGGGTAGCGGTACTCGGAGGCGCACTGTATGGGGCGCAGTTCGCGCACGCGACGACCTTGCCGCGTAGCGCGGTTCCAGCATCGAAGACGCTCAACCCTGACAACGTCCTGGATACGATTGTCTCCATATTGACCGTGGCACGTACGGCGGAACAGCTGGCAGTGACCTTCTATAGCAATGGTATCGCGAACGCGGACAAGCTGGGCATCACAGGGGACAACCTGGCATATCTTCAGGCCGCACTGGTCGAGGAGCAGATTCACCAGCTCTTCTTTACAGCGAACGGCGGCCAATCACTGGCCGATACCTTTAGCTTTCCCTCGGGCGCGAAAACCTTTACCGATATGACTACCTTTATTACGACGCAACAGCAGCTTGAAGGTGTATTCGACTCGGCATTTCTGGCGGCCGTGGCGGAATTTGCCCAGTTGGGACGCCCTGACCTGGCGCAAATTGCGGCCCAGGTGGCGTGTATTGAGGCCGAGCACCGTGCTCTGGGACGCTCAATTGGGAATCTGTCGCCCGCCGATAACTGGGCTTTCACACCCGTGCTAATCGGTTCCGTAGGCGATGCGCCCACATTGGTTAAACAGGCCGGTTATCTAAGCCCGACCTCAGGCAATAGCTATACCTATCAAGAGGTGAGCACCGATAACTCGGGTGTCGAACAGCGCAAACCGTACGCGGTAAAATCCACCATCGGCAATGGCTAGTCCAGGAGAAGGGCGGCATGGTAAAGTCCCCTGTTCTCCTGCTCGTGAAAGATTGACCCTGCGCGAGAGACCGAACACAGAACAAGAACCATGCGAAAGAAGAGGTTGAAATGAAACGCAAATCTGCGGTTCAAATACGCTGCACGGTGTGTCAGGTCAATAGCGCTACCGACTCGTCTGTCTGCAATAGTTGCAGACAGACAGTGGCGGCAGAGAGCCAGGCGAACACTGAAAGCTTTAACCGTGCAAACCTGGACGCAACCCTACAAGATACGTTGGGCCTCTCCGCCCACCGCTTTAACGAGCTACTCGCACGAGCCGACGATGCTCTGGCAGCCACGCAACTCCGCGATACGCTGTCCGCCAATGCCTATCAGGCCCTTATGCAAACAGGCACTCAGACCGACGATGCTCTGGCAGCCACGCAACTCCGCGATACGCTGTCCGCCGATGCCTATCAGGCCCTTATGCAAACAGGCACTCAGACCGACGATGCCCTGGCGAAACAGGCTGTTCAGTTTGCCACGCCTACGGAGCGAAAAGAAACAAGATTCGTCGCTAATGCCGAGCGTACAGAGAGAGTCGCGGGTTTTCTGCCGGCGCATCTTTATAGACAGATAGTGGCCCAGGAACAACCAGAACCGCAGCCAGAACCGCCCGTTAGCCAGGAGCCGTCTGCACCCGCTGTAGCCGTGCGCCCAAAGCGCTCGCGGCGCAAATTTCTGGCCGCGCTCCACCTGGTCGTCGATATTCTCCTGGTAGTGCTCGTCGTTCTGGCCGGACTGGGCGTCTACACGCAGTATGTACAGACGCAACAAACGCGGGCAGCAGCGCAGGGTCGGCTCACACTCGCCAATCAAGAAGCGCTCACCGCGCAGGAAGAAACGCAAGCACAGCAACTTGCCACGCAAGAAGAGTTTAATCAGGCCCAGCAGCAAGCGACCAATCTGGTGCAAACGTTCCACAAGACGGTTAGTAGCTGGGACCAGAGCCACCTCTATCGCGACAGCTACGATAGCCATCGGTATCCGCTTGCCAGCGGCTACGAGCAGGCTGGCGTTGGTGCGTTTATCGACAAAGACCTCGCCGAGGCACATACGACGGCAGAGTACCAATCTGTCGTCAGCGCGACCCAGAACGAACTCTTTAACTTGCAAATGTTAGAGGCAGATTATCAGGACCATACGCCTTTTAACCAGGCGCACGCCAGCGATCTACATATGCTGCAACGCTATCAACTGAGTCAGGGTACGGTCATGGTAGTTTCGCTGGTCGAGCAGATCATGCGCGTCTACCAGCAGGGCAAGCTAGTACGTGCCTTCCATATCACAACCGGGCGCGTTGAACGTCCCTCACTGCCTGGCGTCTGGTCGGTTCTGGACCGCCAATCGCCGACCATTTTCGAGTCGGGCGACCCGCCGGGTTCGCCGTACTGGTTTCCCAATACACCCATCAACTATGCTATCCTCTATCATCTAGGGGGCTTTTTTGTGCATGATGCACCCTGGCGCGGCACCTTTGGACCTGGCTCACAGTTTCCTCACCGGGATTCAAGCGGAAATACATCCTATAACTTTGACGGCAGTCATGGGTGCATCAATCTCTCAGAAGCCGACGCGGCCTGGGTTTACCAGCATACAACGTGGAAGAGTTCGCTTGTCATCTACTAAGGCAGAAGGTCTGACGTGCCTTCTTTACGCGCATCAATGAGGCAGAACATGGAGCACCAGCTACGAACCTTGCATATCCCGGATACCCTCTTACAGGGACGCTACCTGATAGTAGACCTGCTCGGGCAGGGCGGTTTCGGCGCAGTGTACCTGGCCCGCGATCAGCAGGAAGAGGGTTTTGTCGCGTTGAAAGAGCTACGCGATCAGAGTGCGACCGAGAAACGTCACCTCCTGGGCGAGTGCGAGATCTTGATGCGCCTTGAACACCCCTCACTGCCACGGGTAGCTGGCGTCTTTGAACAGGACGCGCGTCTCTATATGGTAATGGAGTATATTGCAGGACCCAACCTGGAGATTTTGCGCAAACAACAGGCAAACCAGCGTTTTACTTTTGCCGCGGTTGTGACGCTGATGCAACCGATTATAGAAGCAATAAGCTATCTTCACCAGCAAGAGCCACCCCTGATGCACCGCGATATCAAGCCGGCGAATATTATCGTCCCACACAACGGCAGCCGGGCAGTGCTGGTCGACTTTGGCATTGCCAAAGAATATTATGAAGATGCAACAACGACGGCCCTGCGCCATTGCTCGCCCGGCTACAGCGCTCCCGAACAGTACAGCAGCGTTGGGACCGATCCACGCGCAGATGTCTATGGGCTTGGAGCGACGTGCTACACGCTGTTGAGCGGCACCCAACCTGTGGATGCGCTGCAACGCATGATCAAGCTTGCCAATAAAAGCGCCGATCCACTCTCTCCGCTGGCCGAACTGGTAGTGGACGTGCCAACTGCGGCCATCCTGACCGTCCAACGGGCGCTGGATATCAATTACGAACGCCGCTTCGCCACTCCCCAACTGTTCTGGCAGGCCCTGACCGCACAAACCACCAGACCAGCACAAACCACCAGCGATCCCGAGCGGACGAGTACAACCTCGGTCCAGTTGGTGCTACGCCCACAAGGGCATAAAAGCAGACAGAAGACGCCTGCCTGGCTGACCTGGAGTGTACGCCTGATTACCCTCCTCCTGCTGGCAGGACTCGTGACGGGTCTTATCCTCGCCTTTCAGACGACGCATAGACCCGCGCCACGCCCGGTCGCTCAATCCACTGCTGTCCACAGCACCCCAACGTCGCCGGCTCTCAGAGACTATCCGCTCCTCGCCAGAACCTATGCCGGTACTATCGACAATCTCTTAAATCGCACGACCACAGACATCAGCTTTACCTCCATTCAACAGAACACGCAGACCATTACAGGCACCTTCACAGAAACTCAGCCACCCACGTCACACGCGTTTTCAGGCGTGATTGATACGTCAAAACACCTTTTGTTCACGGTATCTGCACCGCCAGGCGGCAACGAACTCTTCTTTGACGGCACGATGCGCTCCGACGGCGGCCTGGTCGGCAACTACTGTAGCATCGACGCGAGCAGTCAGTGTGTCGGAGGCGAATATGGAGTGTGGGATGTGGTTCCAACAAAATAAGAGGTCCCAGGACCAGAGACGCGGGCGGAAGGTTTGTTGTATGATGTTGCGGGCGATAAAGCACGTTCACTGCTCCCTGGGAAAAGCCCGGACCTGACCGGTTGCTGAGAAAGAGGAAGACCATGTCCGAATATTTGGATTTATACGATTATCGTTGCCGGGTGAGCGCCCTCTACCACGAACGTACACAGGCATTTGCGCATGGGGAAGATCCCGCGACGATCCTCGGACGCTTTCGTCAGGGCAGGGATGCGATCTTCGCGCACCATCCACAGTCCGCGTTCGACAAGGAACAGCGGCAGAGCTTTCAAGGGCTACGCTATTTCCCCTACAACTCGGCCCTGCGTGTGACAGCGATCCTCGAACCAGGAACAGGATCGCCTGCACATGAAATCGTCCTCGCTGAGCAAGAGAAACTTATCCTGAACACGGTCGGACTGCTGCACTTTACACTCGGCAACCAACCTGCGACACTGACACTCTACTGGCTCGCGTTCTACGGGGGAGGCCTGTTTCTCCCTTTTCGCGATACCACCTGCCCGCAGGAGAGCTACGGCGGCGGACGCTACCTCTTCGACACAATTAAAGGCAGCACACCCTTTCTGGTCGTCGGCACCGCAGAGCAGTTGATCCTGGACTTCAACTACGCCTACAACCCCTCGTGCGCGTATGACCAGCGCTGGGTCTGTCCACTGGCCC
>DAOTTJ010000011.1:0-5769 GCA_034437695.1 Ktedonobacteraceae bacterium | reverse complement strand
CGTCCCTTTAGAAGGCGTTGGGATGAGGATTAACTCACGCTTGAGAAGCAAGGATTAACCTGACTTTCTCGACCAGTTCGAGGGGGTGAAAGGGCTTGGTGACGTGGGTCGCACCGAGGTCGAGGCTGATACGCGCATAGATATTTTCGGCATGGGCGGTCATGATAATCACTGGGATATGGCTGGTCTGAGGGTCGTTGCGCAGATGATAAAAGATCTGATACCCATCCTGACCCGGCATCATTACATCCAGGATAATTAGATCGGGCATGTGCGCCTCAAGCAGTTGTGGCAATTGCGTTCCGCTACTGGCCGCCGCCACCTCAAAGCCGTTGTGGGTCAGGGCAAAGGTGATGATCTCGCGTATCTCTTTGTCATCATCAATGACTACTATATGCTTAGACATGAGTTTCTCCCGACTCCTCCCATCCTTTCCATCTGACTGCCGTGAAAGATCGCCTTCACCTGATTGTGATGAGATCATACAATGCGCTGGCTATCTACGTCAAGCTCGTAAGGGTTCTCTACAGGGTTATTTCATTCTCCGCAAGCCTCTGGCTTGCGACCCTCCCCACCCATATTGCTCTGTCAAGCTTCTGCTGACGCGTCGGAGGGGGAAAGAAGGCTGGGTCACAGCCCCAGACCCCAGTCAAGGGGTTGCACCCCTTGCATCCCTGCTGCCGTCAATCGCAGCTTGACAGAGCAATAAGCATGAAGGTAACAGATGGCAAGCCCTCTGCACTCCTGTTATGCAGGTTTTGCCGGAGGCAAAACCTGCATAACAAAATAAAAAGTTTGTTGGGGACACCCTAAACCCCAGTCAAGGGCTGCTGCCCTTAACAATCCCGCTATGTCTACGCCTATGGGCTTGCGACCCTCCCCACTCCCCAAATCAATGATATTGAAGACCTCTGGGATAACCGGAAAAAGGGGGGACGCAAAGAATAGCTCTATGGTAGAGTGGAAGGGAACTGCACTAGGCAGAGAGATTCACAGAACGAGGTCAAGAGTCAATGCGAGCAGATCGTCTCTTATCTATATTGCTACTCTTGCAGGTCCACCGCAGGATCACTGCGCATGAGCTGGCCAGGCGGCTGGAGGTATCGGAGCGCACGATTTATCGCGATATGGAGGCCTTGAGCATAGCAGGGATTCCAGTGACCGCCGAGCGTGGCACGGGCGGAGGTCTGATTCTGGCCGAGGCCTTCCGCACGAACCTGACTGGCCTGAAAGCTAATGAGATCCAGGCGCTTTTTCTGGAACGACCAGTCCACGTCCTGAATGACCTGGGCCTTCACCAGGCCTCAGAGGCGGCCCTGATTAAGCTCCAGGCCGTGCTGCCCGCGATCTATCGCTACAATGCTGAATATGTTCGGCAGCGTATCCACGTCGATGGGTCGGGCTGGCAGCAGTCCGGCGAGGAGTCCCTGACTTTTCTGCCGATCCTCCAGGAAGCGATCTGGCAGGAACATAAGGTAGCACTCACCTACCAGCGCAGCGATAAGCTGGTCGAGCGCATTCTCGATCCTTTAGGCTTGGTCGTCAAGGGACGCATCTGGTACCTGATCGCCAGCGTTGCCGGTGAAAAGCGTACCTACCGCATCTCGCGCATTCAACACGCCAGCCAGCTCGACGAAGCAAGCGTCAGGCCCACGGATTTCGACCTGGCCGACTACTGGCAGCAGTCCTCAGTCGCCTTTGTCACCAATATTCCACGCTATGTGGTCAGCGTGCGACTACACCAGCGAGTGTTGCCGCGCCTGATCCACGCCGGACGCTTTATCCAGGTCGAGCCGCTCGGTCAGCCCAATGCGGACGGACTGCTCGATGCACGCATCCTCTTCGAGGCCAGGGACGAAGCCTGCGGCTATCTGTTGAGCTTTGGCACAGATATCGAGATCCTGGAACCAGACGAGCTGCGCGAGCAGGTCATCATGCTTGCAACTAGTCTGGTGGCGTTTTATGCTCAACGCGAGATTGTCGCGAGTGAAACCCTCGACTAGGTCGCCAACTGGTGGAGAAGCGTGGCTTTCCAGCCATCGCGAAAGTGATGGCCGGGACAGGTGGCGTCGGCACGAACTTCGCAGTGACCCAGGATGCGCGAGTGGACGAGAGCGGGATACTGTGTCTTGAGCAGTCGCGCCGCACCGGCAAGCTGTGCGGCTGGAGGTGTAGCATGTTCATAGTTGCCGGAGAGCGCAAGTCCAATGCTGCGCGTGTTGATCTCCCAATTGCCCGCGTGCCAGCCGATAGCGCGATCCTCCAGCAGACGCTCGCAGGTGCCATCGGGTCGCACCAGCCAGTGATAGGCAAAAAAGACCATCCGACCGGCGCGAAAATGACCCGACCAGACAGGCTCGCCGCGCACCGGACGGTCCATAAGATCGTTCGCCAGGTATTGAAGGCCGTACTGGCGCAAGAGACCGATGGCCGAAAGGGTGGCGAGCGGGATGGCAGGATCTTCCTCGGTATGATGGATAACCACCGTATCGAGCGTACGCCGCTCCGCATCCAGGTCAGGTCCACCAGGGGCCAGCGGAACCTCATCGCGTTCCAGCATCGCCCCAAGCAGATCATAGACCTGGTGCCGCCAGGCCTTCAACCCAGGATCATCATGAACCATCGTAAAGACAAAACTCTTCAACTCGTGCTCAAGCCGAACATACCAATCGGCCTGACGAAATTGTTGCTCCCAGTATGTGCGTTGAAAATCTGGTAGCACCTGATCTCTCCTCTCGCACTAGCGAACCAGCGGTTCAGAGCGTCTCTGGCGGCACATTTATCACAATCGCAGAGAGCGTATCGTCGTCGGTCCAGACCGTATGCTCGGTCTCGGCAGGCCACAGCACCGCGTCGCCGCTCGCAAGCACACGACACTCGCCGGTTGGACCCCCGATGCGCACCGTGCCACGTCCACTGATGACCAGGAAGAGAATCGGGTGATCGGCCATGTGTTCGTCAATCGACGCGTGCGCATCAAAGTACATCGCCTCCACCTGAGTTCCACTGCTGAGCAGCAAAGGGAACCCATTGACCCGGCGAGCAAAGTCCTCCAGGCGCTCGGCGGGCATGGCCGAGCGATCCATCTGAATCGGCACACCATGCACGCCAGGATGGCCACCGGACAGCTTAACTTTAAGCTCGGAACCGAAACGTCGAACCTGCATACATGTCTCCTGTCTATGTAGAGAGTAGAAACAACAGAGCGCGAAAGGCAGAGCAGCAAACCATACACACAGTATAGCAAAAAAGAAAGACATTTGAGAAACCTTGAAGATTGCCTGAAAAAAAGCTTGAAACTTTTGTGTGAGACATGTTAAGCTGTATGAAATTGCAGCATACTATCCCACAATTGGATCGCTTGCCGCTCGCACCGAACGATTCGTGCGACGGGAAAACAAGCGTTGCCGCGACTATCAGGAGGAGAAGCATGAAGTCAGAGGATGGAACCTCGCGTACCCTGTTACAAGACAAAGAGCCAGTCAAGCAGGATCAATCTCCTGCGCCCCAACGCCGCTCTATACGTCTGCAAGCAATCATCGCACTGGCGATGTTACTATGTATAGTAGTCGGTGGCTTTCTCATCATCCGAGCGACCAACGCGCCTGCGTCGACGCCGGTCACAACCTCGTCGAATAGCACTACGGCCGCGCTCCCTCAGCCCTGGTGCTCGGCCCCTTCCGCTTTAACTAGCGAGTTTTCCGGTATCACGCTTTCGGGTGCAGCTACCAACGATGCCTGGAGCATAGGCAGCCAGGTAATGCACTGGGATGGGACGAACTGGAACACGGTCTATACACCTACCAGCCAGCAGGACACCATGCGCAGCATCACCGAGATTGCCCCAAACAACGTCTGGATAGTAGGCGAACAGGTCACAAATGGTCTGCCCTCGCACCCGTTTACCCTCCACTGGAACGGCACAGCCTGGCAGACCATCAACGCGCCCGACGCAGCCAAAGGCGGCAAAAACGCTCTGGTTGCAGTCTCAGGGACTGCAACTAACGATGTCTGGGCCACCGGCTTCTACGTGCCTAAAGCTGGACCCCTCGGCGTGCTGCTCGAACACTGGAACGGCACACAATGGAGCGTCGCATCACGCGTAGAAGCGCCTGTGGGCGCTCAGTTTACCAGCGTGAAAGCCCTGGCGCTCAATAACGCCTGGGCGGCTGGCTACAGCACAACGCTCAAGGCGGGCAAAAACCTTGCCCAGCCGATCATCGACCACTGGGATGGCACACAATGGAAGACCGTCAAGACGCCCGACCTGACAGCGCAGGGCGGTGGAAGCCTCTACAACCTTAATGGAGACGCCACCAGCGACCTCTGGGCGGTCGGCACTACCAACGGTCAGATGCTCACCGAGCACTGGGATGGATCGACCTGGACACTTATCGCCAGTCCCTCAGTACCCGCCAACAGCGGCAACTGGCTGGCCAACATCGCAGCCCTGGAGCCAAATAACGTCTGGGCCGTCGGACGCATCGCACTCGATGGGCAGCGCTTCCAGCCATTTATCGAGCACTGGGACGGGAAACAGTGGATCACCGCCGAAGATCCCACCCAGGGCGCAGGCGAACTCGATGTAGTCACAGCCGTTGGCAACCAGTTCTGGATAGTCGGCATCCCCAACGTCTCCGGCGGCCATGCTTTTGTAGAAACACTCTGTCCCTAAGCGCAACCAACCGCAAGAGCGCAAGCAGACCACCAGGAGTACTCAGGCAAGGCCACGTACTTCTGGCGCAGTCTCGATCTCACCACATACGTTGCACTCATTACCCCACCTCTAAGAAACGACCCTTATAGGTGGGGCAGGATATAAAAAGCAGCAGAGAGAAGAAGGAGAACAAACAGAAACAACAAGAGGATCTTCAAAGAGAAAGGAGCGGCTGTCGACCGCTCTCCATTGGTCGAGAGGGTAGTTAAAGGTCCCTTTGGTTTCGGTTTCAGCGGTTCTTCGGGGAATAAAAGAAGCAGTGGATTTGTCTCACTTTCACGTTCCAGTTCAAAGGCATCCAATGCCTCGATAGGAGTTGGTTCGAGATCTTCGCCCCAAAAACGTCTGAAGACAGGTTCAACCAGACGATGAACCGTCTGCATGTCGCTCTCAGTCACGGCCAGATTCGCAACTACCTCTGGTAAGATAAATCCCTCAATTAAACTGATTGCTCGCCCGTGTATATCTGTGAGCACCCCATCCCCCGCCAGGTCCACAAAGTCTTTTTGAGCGCGAATGACCCTGTAGACAAGCGCGATAGTCCCAACCTGGGCTGTCTGAACTTCGCGATACATCACCCGGCCTGGTTCGGTTAAACCACCACCAGCAGCCCCGGCTATGATAAAAGATAAACGCGCATCTATGATAAAGCCAGGCACAACCAGGGGCCTGAAGCCTAAGAGAGTATTGCGGCTGACCAGAAACGGCCATACCTTCGTATCCATAGCATACACCTACCTATTCCTGTTTGGAGAAAACCGATGCAGGAAAACTCATCTCAAGCTTAAAGATCAGTTCCTTAAAGCACTTAATCGTATAACGAATCGCCGTCTCCTGGTCAATCACCAGCCTCAGAGAAGCATCGCGTTCCTGGCGCAACTCAACAGATTTTTGCCTGGCATAAGTCTCTTTCTCTTCGGCACCAGATTCCAGAACCACGATAGTCTCTTCAAGAAAGGTGATGATCTCCAAAAGGGTTTTTTCTTCCATAGGAAAAAGTTTCTGAATTTGCGGAAAATGAACAAGGAACGAACGCACAAGGGTAAGTGCTC
>DAOTTJ010000010.1:0-4685 GCA_034437695.1 Ktedonobacteraceae bacterium | reverse complement strand
GTGACACTTTGGCTATATTTGTGCAACTGGGCGCGACGCGGGATGGTCTTGATGCATATCTGCGCGTTGCGCGGGCGCGGGGAATGGAGGCAGTTCTGCTTGAGACCCCCGATTATATTCATTTGCGTCGGGATCTGGGACGCCAGGAATTTGATCGCACGATTGCCATTGAGTATCCATCCGACCCGCTGGCGGTTGCGCAGATTTTGCGTCACTTGCCTGAGGCACCTGAACTGATCCTGGCAGGCTTTGAACGTTACATCTACAGTGCTTACAAGGCGGCGGAGTTTTTAGACGTTCCACCATACAATGAGCAGAGCGATTTCTTTCCGCTCAATAAAGCTGAGCAGAGAGAGGCCATCGAGCGTGGGTCGTACAAGGTATTGCAGCCGGGATACGTCACGCTGACCACCGAGCAGGTTATGCCAGAGGATGTGGCGCACCTGCGCTATCCTCTGGTGCTCAAGCCGGTCGACGGTGGGGGTGGACTGGGTGTCTTTCTAGTAGCCAATTTTCATGAATTGCAGGCTGCGCTGGCCAGATTAAAGACGCTGACCAACTACGATGGGGGAGCATTTCAGGGGATGCTGGTCGAAGAATATCTGGTGGATGAGGAGTATTCGTTGCAGGGAGTAGTGTATCGGGGGCGAAGTGATCTTATGACTTTGTGTGAGAAAGTTGTGCTGGTTGAAGATATCCCTATGGGGGCGACGTTTCGTGGCTTTCGTGAAATTGGCTATATAGCGACGAGAAGTGATTATATAGAGAACGAGATAAAAGATTTTGCCCAGGCCTGTATCGACAGTTTTGCTTATAGCAGTGGTCCTTTTCATATTGATCTGGTGCGGAGCGAGCGGGGATATGAGCATCTTGAAATGGGCTTTCGGCTTTCCGGTTTCGGTCTGGTGCAGCTTGTGCGTCGGGTGAGCGGACGCGATTGGGCGGAAGAGGCTTTTCGCTCGTACCTGGGTGGTAGAGCGCCCGAGGACAGGTGGGGGGAGAGTTTGCCCTTTTTCGGACAGATTACGCTGGTGGAGCAGGCTGAGATCGAGCGAGCGCAGTTGTTACAGAGGGAGGGATATCTCCTGGAGCTTCAGTTATTTGATCAGGTAGCCATGCCAGCGACCCTTTCGCCCAGACTTCAGGCTGATCTGACGCGGCATGTGAAAGTTATGGGGCGAATAGTTTTCCCGGCCAGGACGCGAGAAGAGATCGAGTATGTATTCAAGTTCTGTGCGCCCGAACGTACGCGGGGGAAGGTGCATCTCTACCGCGCATCCAGGTGATATCGGCATATTCTTGTTGTACAATATACATATGAGTACCGAAACAGAGAGATCCATAAACGGCGCTTCAACTGACGGGCAGGAGGGAGCGAGCACGCCAGGGGTACTGGCGTGCTCTTCGTGTGCGCACGGCACCCCCTGTAGTGCTGAAGACCAGGTCCCTGCTGAATTGCCGATAGAGTCTGGCCTGGCGTGGCCAGAGCAACCGGAGCTATTGCATGGCAACCGTGAGCTAGCCGTATTGTACGCGATCGCCAGTCAGCTCAACCGCAAAGTAGACGTGCGTGAAGTCTTGCAGGAAGTGCTTGCGCAGGTAACGCGACTTTTTGCATTGCAGACCGGCTGGGTCTGGTTGATGGACGAGATGGATAGGCCCTACCTGGCTGCCGAGCTGGCGTTACCGCCCTACCTGGCCGATCATCCCGAGCGTCTGGCGGGTTCGTGTGTTTGCATGGATACCTTTTTATCGGGATCGTTGGCAGGACCAGCCAACATTGATGTACTCAGGTGTAGTCGTTTAAAGAACGCCGAGCGTGAAAGCGATCCGACGGCCAGGGGACTGCGTTTCCACGCCAGCGTGCCGATCTACGCGGGTGAGACGCCGCTGGGGGTTTTGAACGTAGCCAGCGAGGACTGGCGTGAGCTGGCTGGAGATGAATTGCAGCTTTTGCATATAGTTGGTGACCAGATCGGATTGGCCTTACAGAGGGCGCGTCTGGCGGGCGAACACACACTGGCGGCGGCTCGCCTGGCGACTATCGAAGAGCGCAACCGTCTGGCGCGGGAGATCCACGATACGCTTGCGCAGGGTTTGGCGGCGATTACCCTGCAACTGGAGACCGCCGATATCCTGGCCGAGCAGCGTCCGCAACGAGCGCGCGAAGCGATCGAGCGGGCGTTGAGTCTGGCTCGTGCCAACCTGGAGGAAGCGCGGCGTTCAGTGATGGACCTGCGAGCAGCGCCTCTGCAAGGGCGCACATTGGCGGAAGCCCTGCAAGCCCTGGTGGAAGAGATGAGGCAGGAGGATAGAGAGGTCGAATGGCAGATGAGGTTCCCGCAGATCCCGCCACTTTCGCCACGACTGGAGGCGGGTCTTTATCGGATCGCCCAGGAAGCGCTGACCAATATCAAGAAACACGCGCAGTCAAGCTATGTAGAGCTACAGCTTAGCTTAGAAGAAGAGAAGCTCAGTCTTTCTATCTACGACGATGGGTGTGGTTTTTCAGTTGAGGAAGTGATGAAGACGCAGGTACAGGTGGGCGGACCAGGCGGGCATTTTGGTTTAATCGGCATAAGCGAGCGCGTCAGATTGCTGGGAGGAACACTCTGCATCGAGAGTGTGCCGGGAGCGGGGACGTTCCTGGTTGCCTGTGTGCCGTTCGTTATAAAGAAAGAGGGGTAGGAATAGTCATGATACATATTTTATTAGCTGACGATCATCCTATCGTGCGTGAAGGTTTGCGTGCAGTGCTAGAGACGCAGCCCGATTTTGAAGTCGTCGGCACTCCTCAGCAGGCGGCCAGTGGTGACGAAGCGTTGCGTCTAGCGCTGGAGTTACGCCCGGACATCTTGTTGCTTGACCTGGAGATGCCTGTCATGGACGGCGTTGAGACATTGTTGCGTCTGCGCCAGCAGAGTGTAGCCAATACAAAGATAGAAGGTCAGCAAGTCTCGCCGCGAGTGATAGTTTTTACCGCATTTGATAGCGACGAGCGGATCTTTTCCGCGTTGGCGGCGGGAGCGAACGGTTATGTGCTCAAGGGAGCGCCGCGTGAAGAGATTTTTCAGGCTATTCGTGTCGCCATGCAGGGTGGGTCGCTGCTTCAGCCGCTGGTGGCCTCCAAACTGCTTCACCGGATTGGCAAGCAGGGTCGACTTCAGTCGCAGCCGCTCTACGAAGCTTTGACCGAGCGTGAACTGGAGGTACTGACCTTGCTGGCTCAGGGGATGCCCAACAAAGAGATTGCCGCGCAACTTGTGATCAGCGAGCGGACCGCCAAATTTCACGTCAGTTCGATCATGGGCAAACTGGGAGCAACGAATCGCACCGAAGCTGTCGCCCTGGCGGCTCAAAAGGGATTGATCACCCTGCGTGCATAAGGTCTTCTGTAGACTCATAGAATCGGGATAGAGGTAAGTGAGAAGAGGGGTAACCCAAATGGCCACTCAGTAAAAATAGTGAATTTTCGGCGTGATCAAGTAAGACATTCTGGCTACTTTTTGCCATTGACAGCCCAAAAAGAAACGATACGATATAAAATGTGTTATGTATCGATAAACAACACGCATACTCGTTTCGATAGATGGATTGAGATTGGTGGGACCTTGAAAGATACAGGAAGTCAATTTTTGCCGGTCTTTATTCCGCGTCTGCTGGCGGCATGTTGTGTCCTTTTCCTGATAGGTACTCTATCCTTCTTCTGTATTCTAGGGGTGGCCTTCGCTGGTCCGGCCTTGAGTCATGGGACGCACGTAAACCACGCGGCGGGTCAGATCATCTCGATTGGGCCGGGAAGAAACTTCATATTGAAGACAGTGACGGGTCAGCAAATGGCCTTCCTCTGTGGGAGCAACTGTCGTGCATCGCTTGGGCATATGCAGCGCCATTGGAAAGAAAATGCCCATACTGACGTATACTATATTCCGGGTCCGGCTCAAGAGCTAGTGGCCATTGATGTTGATTAACAAGCATGAAAAATCAGAACAACGCAGAAACGATTGATGGGGCGGAAATTGTGATCGTGGGCAATGGAATTGCAGGCCTGACTGCTGCTGTGGAAGCACGCCGTCTAGAGCCTGAGAAGAGTGTTGTCATCATGACGAACCAGAGTCATCCGACGATAAACACTCCTGCGTTGAAGCAGTTTGCCATTGGGAAGCTGAGTCGTGAGCAGCTTTTGGCCTATCCGGCTGGCACAGAGCGTGTGCAGCGTATTCATGTAGTCAATGCTCGTGTAGAAGAGATTCGGGCGCAGGAGGGGTATCTCTGCTTGGCGGGTGGGCGTAGCTTTAGTTATGGTTCATTATTGCTAGCGACGGGGAGCAAGCCGCTGGGTCTGGGGACTGAGATCCCTGGTCACGATTTTGACGGTGTGTTGACTTTGCACCGTTTGAACGACTACCTGGACCTGCGGCGGCGTTTAAATGAAGTTGAGGAGGCAGTAGTAGTTGGGGGTGGATCGCACGCGATTGAGACGGTGATGGGATTGCTCTATCTGGGTATTCAAGTTCACTGGTTGATTCGCAGCGAGACTTTTCTGCCGCGTATGTTGGACAACCCAGCGTCTGAGATGGTGCTAGAGGGGATAAGGCGGGCTGGTGGTAAGGTATATACCGAGACAGAGGTAGTGGGGATTGTGGGCCGTGTGGGGGCTGTCGCAGGTGTTGTCACGACTCATC
>DAOTTJ010000009.1:0-14972 GCA_034437695.1 Ktedonobacteraceae bacterium | reverse complement strand
CACTATTATGATTGTACTATTTATTTGGTGATTGTGTTGATCATGATTAAATATAATAAAAAGTTATGGTACATTCAACCATAGCGCCAGATATTTTTGAATCTATTGAGAAATTTTAATAGGATTTTAATATATATGCCCTTTAATTGATGTATGCTAACTCAGCGGGTGTAAGATTCTGTCATGCTTTAAGAAAGGTTATTTAATACTTGGAGTTTCAGAATCGCTTTTATTTACTGGTGATGGTTAAATGGAATTACAGGTATTTTTGCGTACATAGTGCTTTGCATAACCTATGCCTCTAGTAGTCTGTCCGATTTTGTTGGAAAGCCGCGTGTGGCGGCGAGGGGGAGAGAAGTTGGGGTGCAGCCCCAGATCTGCACCCTCACTCTGTACACTGTGTATTTGGTCTTTGGCGAGATTACTAGTCTGGTGAGTGGAGAGAACGTATAACGGGAAGGAGATGCCCGTTGTGCATGCGAAGGTTATGTAAAGGGATTGTGTGTAGGATGTGGTTTCTGGGATAACGAGCCGAGCGAGTCATGGTGGGGATATTTCCTTTCAAGCTAACCGGCGAGATGCCTGCGGAGAATGAGGTCCGCTTGCTTCTGGCTTATTTCCCATTTCTATCGTCGCTTTGTTTGGATGTCTCAGCGGCCAGGAAGACACATAGTGGAGGTGTGGCGCTCAGCGTTAGCGGCTGTCTTGCAAGGATATGTGAAAGGACGCAGGATGTACACACTTGACCTTGTGACGATATTGCGTTTGCTGCACGAATTTCGGAAAAGCGGTATCTTGCGAGCGGAACTTGCAACGGGGGTCGCTCAGTTCAAGCAGCCGTGTGTAGTGATCATAGAACTACTGGCGGGGGAGATGCTTGTTTGCCAGGTGAAGGAAGCGCGGGGGCAGAATCTACTTGTCGGTCAGGATGCATACGATACAGTTGCTGGGCTTGGCAAAATAAACTGGACATTCACTATTTTAGCAGAAGAAGAGTTGCCAAGCAGGAGGCAGACAGGGAAATTAGGCTCTGGCTCTTTGCCAGCCGTCACGCCTCAGCGGGGAACGGATAACCTGTTCCTCTCTCTCCGTGTTCCCCGTCGGCTCGTCGATTTGAACAATGCCGGGATCAATCCCTTGCCGCGCCGTTATCGCCAGGTTTATATCCTGATTGATGGTATACGCAACAGAGACAAGATCGCTGCCATGCTCTCCCAGCCGGCTCAGCTTGTCGAGGAGGTTTTGCGTGAGATGGAGACGGCGGGGATAATTGCCTTCTTTTAGAAAGGTGGAAAGATGTCAGAGCTAAATCCAAAGCCAATCCTGGATATGAACTATGCCTTTGCCCAGACAGCGCTTTTGATGGCGGCCATCCGCTTACATATTTTTACTCACCTTGCGGCAAGCGAGATGTCTGCCGAGGCGCTGGCGCAGGCGGCGCAGACTGTGCCGGAAGCCAGCGAGCGTCTGTTGCGAGGACTTCAGGTGTTGGGTCTGGTGGAAGAGAGCGAGCGTGTCTATCGGCTGACACCGCTGGCTGCACGCTTTCTCGTCGAAGGCAAAGAGTCCTATCTGGGGGGAGACACGCTGGCCATGCTGGATTATTTACCGGCGTGGCTTCAGCTCGATAGCACGGTGCGGACGACGCGGCCGTATCGCGACCTGGGTCAGGCGAACGTGGCTGAAGCGTTCTTTGCGCCACGGGTGCGAGATTTATTTCCACTGGTCTATCCGCTGGCGGCGCGGCTGACGGGTGCGCTTGACCTGGGTGGACGCGCGAAGGCGCTCAAGATTCTGGATATTGGCGCAGGGAGCGCCGCGTGGAGTGCTGCGTTTGCCCAGCACTATCCTGCCGCCAGGGTGACGGCGCTCGATCTGCCCGCCGTCGTAGCGCAGGGGCGACAGCAGATCGATGCATTGCAGCTAAGCGATCGATATACCTGGATCGAAGCCGATCTCTGCGATTTTCGCTATCCATCTCAAGCATATGACCTGATTATCCTGGCCCATGTGTGCCGTTTTGTGGGGGACGAACAGGTACGCGAGGTATTGGAGCAGATAGAGCAGAGTCTCTGTGCCGGGGGAGTCCTGGTACTGGCTGACGTATTGCTTAACGCGGACGGTTCTAGTCCTGCGGCGGCGGTCATGTTAGATCTTTCTATGCTGGTCAATACGGCGCAGGGGCGTGTCCGTTCCCTTGACGAATACGTATGCTGGCTGGAGCAGTGTGGCTTGCAACAGATACGACCTTTCAGTGTCAATGGGCCATTTCCCTTAATCATTGCGACGAAAGGAACGACTGAGTGCGTAGAGTAGTAATCACGGGATTGGGGATTGTGTCTCCGATCGGTTGTGATAAAGAAACGTTCTGGCGTCATCTCATGGATGGCGTCTCGGGTGCGACCTCGCTAGCGGATGTGGCCTGTAGTCCGCTTTTTGGCTCTCACGACTTTGGGGCGGATGTCGTTTGCGAGGCAAAGGATTTCCGTGTTGAGAGTGTGCCAGAGCCATATCGAGCGATGGATCGCTCTATTCAATTCGCCCTGGTCGCGGGGCAGCAGGCGGTGCAGGATGCCGGTCTGGGTCAGGCTGAGCTATCTGAAGCTGGGGTTGTGCTGGCGACGGCTATCTGTGGGACGCAGACGTTGGACGAAGAGTTTGTCAAAGTGACCTCGATGGGTCAGACGGCGATTCATGCGGCGGAGGTTGATCCACATCTCTATGCCGCGGCGATGGGCAATGCGCCAGCGCTGGCGCTGGCCGAGCGCTATCATATACAGGGCGAGTGCGTAACGCTTGCGACCGGCTGTATTGCCGGAGTGGACGCGATCAATTACGCCTTTGACAGTATCGCCTACGGTGACCACGACGTGATCCTGGTCGGAGCAACTGAGGCCCCGATCACTCCGATTACTATCGCCGCCTTTGATATCATTAATTGTCTTTCACAGTATCGCGGCGATCCAGCCCTGGCCTCGCGTCCATTCTGCAAGAGTCGCGATGGTTTTGTCTTATCTGAGGGCTGCGGCATGCTAGTCCTCGAAGAGTTAGAGCACGCGCAGGTCCGCCACGCACCTATTTATGCCGAACTTGCGGGCTGGGCCGTGGCCGAGCACGCTGAACACATGACCGACATGTCTATCGATGGGCAGGACCTGGCGCGTACGATTGACGATGCGCTGACGGCTGCACGGCTTGCGCCCACCGCTATCGATTATGTCAATGCGCATGGCACCTCAACTCCTCAGAACGACGTACGCGAGACGCAGGCGATTCGCGCAGCTCTGGGCGAACACGCCTACGCGATCCCAGTAAATTCAACAAAGTCGATGTTAGGACATGCTCTGGCTGCGGCCAGCGCGATGGAGGTAGTCGCGTGTGCGCTAAGTTTGGGGGCGCAACAGATCCATCCAACTATTAATTATCATGATCCCGACCCGAATTGCGACCTCGACTATGTGCCGCAGGCGCGTAATTGTCAGATGGAGTATTTGCTGACTACGGCGAGCGGTTTCTCTGGCTTGCACGCTGCGCTGGCGATGCGGCGTTTTGCCGAGGGGGTTGGAGTATGACTGAACCGCTTGTGATTACGGGGATGGGAGTTGTGACGCCCTTTGGGATTGGACCCGAGGTGCTCTGGAAGCAGCTGATGGCTGGCACGTCGGCGATTCGTGAGTTGCCAGCCGCAGAGGTGGCTCACGTCGTGTGCCAGTCTGGCGGCCAGTATAGTGATTTTCGGGTTGAGGATTATCTGCCGCTGCGTCAGGCTCGCAAGCTTGACCGCTTTGCGCAATTTGGTCTGGTTGCGGCGGAGGCGGCGCTGGCGGACGCCGGTTTGCGCTCTGAAGATCTCAGCCGTCCGGTTGCCGACGACGCGCCGGAGTGGCGCAAGGCGTCCCAGGGACGCGAGCAGGTCGGGATCATGGTTGGCAATAACCTGGGTGGCTGGGCCTTTGCCGAGCGCGAGTTGCGCCACCTCTGGCGCGATGGTGCTCGCGAAGTGAGTCCGTATATGGCGACCGCCTGGTTTCCTGCGGCGGTGCAGGGAGCTATCTCGATTCAGTTGGGGATCAAAGGTATCGGTCGTACCTTCCTCTGTGATCGCGCAAGCAGCGCCTACGCACTCATTCATGCGGCCACGTGTTTGCAGAGAGGTCATGCGGCCCTCATCTTTGCTGGTGGGTCCGAAGCGCCGCTTTCGCCGTATGCTGCGCTCTGTTATCAGACCTCGCAGCTTATGTCACAGAGTCAGGTCTACCGTCCGTTCGCACAAGAGCACGACGGTTTGATCGCGGGCGAAGGGGCCGCCTTTGTGATTATGGAGCGTCTGAGTGATGCCTTGCAGCGTGGCGCACGGATCTACGCTGAACTAGCGGGTTGGGCGACCACCCACGACGGTGTGAGTTTCGACAAAGCTGCCTCCGATGGACGGTGCTACGCCCGCGCGGTCGAGCGCTCCTTGCAGATGGCGGCGATTGTGCCCGAGCAGGTCGATTGTATTTTTGCGGCTGGATCGGCTGTGCCGTCCGAAGACGCCTCTGAGGTGCGGGCCATTCACCTAGCCCTGGGAGATGTGGCCAGAGAGGTGCCAGTGAGTGCGCCCAAAGCGGCCTTTGGCAACCTGTTTGGCGCGGCAACTGCCGTTGATGTCGTGATGGCTCTGCTCGCCTTTGAGCATCAGACCATTCCGCAGACCCTGCACCTGGAGCGGGCGGCTGACGCCTGCGACCTGAACTTTGTCACCCGGCAACCGCGTCAGATGGCGAGGCTAGACCACGCAGTCGTGCTCGCGCGGGGTCTGGGAGGCGCAAACGCCTCGCTGGTCCTGCGCCGTTGGTCCGGGAACGTGCAGCAAAACGCCTGAACCATTGGTGATATATAAGGGCGCAGTAGGATACGGTCTGGGGGGGGCCTATCAGGTACTGCGCCGAGAAGAGAAGGAGAATGTTGCTTATGTCCGTCTATTTTACGCCTGAGGAAGTCTTTGTGCTTGTGCTGGAAACCTTGAGAGCGCAGGTTGGGGGCGAGACGCAGTTAACACTTGATACAGCGCTGCTCTACGATCTCGGCATGGACTCGCTGGAGATAGTTGAGTTAGGGGTTGCCTTAGAGAAAAAGCTTGGCGTGCCGATAACACGCACGCAGATTCGTCGTTGTGAGACGCTTGCCGACGTAGTTGACCTGATCGTCACGCTTGCTGACAAGAGCGCCCTAGGAGCAACGGTGTGACGCTCTGGCCGCAACAACGCATGCAGGAGGTCGCTGAGGGCATACTCGCCGTGTGTCACGGACAGGGAGAGGGCGGCGTAGCCAACGCAGTCTGCGTCTTTGAGCAGGGTCGCGCTCTGGTAGTCGATACGATGACCTTGCCCGCGATGACGGAGGGGCTGGTCCAGGCTGTAGCCAGGCGCAATGCACGGGTGAGCGTGGTACTCAACACTCATCATCATATTGACCATACTGGCGGTAATCGTGTATTCGCAGGTGTGCCGATCATCGCGCACCCTGCGACCAGACGCGAGTTGGAGCGCATGGCCAGTTTGCCAGTGGCGTTCTACGAGCGGCTTTTGCCGCAATTTCGCGGTCAGTTTACCGCTATCGAGATCCAGGTTCCCGACACCACACCAGAGCAGTTTGTACTGCCGCAGGAGGGTGAGATCCTGGCTTTTCGTGCCGCCCATTCGCCGGCTGATCTGACCGTCTGGTTTGCTCGTCAGCGCGTTTTGCTGGCTGGCGACCTCAGCTTTATCGGAGTAACGCCGCTCGTTGCCCACGGTCTTTTCAGTGGTTGGTTGCACGCACTTGACAGCTTGATAGCTCTGCGGCCTGCCGTCGTTGTGCCGGGTCACGGACCTGTGGGCGGCGTGCAGGACCTGGTCGATCTACGCACCTATTTGCGGTCCGTGCTGGCGATGGGTCAGCGCGTGGTCGCCGAGCAGTTGCCCCTGGAAGAGGCGCTCAAAACCCTCGACAGTGGTCCAGTTAGCACATGGATTGAAGCCAGACGCACCGAGCTAAACCTGAAACGAGCGATAGTCGAAGTGCGCGGCGAGATCGATCCCGACAATCTGGTTGTGCTGAAGCTACCTGCTGGTTTGCAGGCGTCAGCAGCGGTCCAGGGATCATAGATAGGCTTGCTTTATTTTTAGGAGGGAATACAACTATGCCACAGGCCACACATGCAGTTTTCATCAAGGGAGACGCGCGGCAGATCTTTGAACTGACCAACGACATTGCCCGCTGGCCCGAGCTGTTTAAAGAGTATAGCGCTGCACGCATCCTTACGAGCGAACGTTCGGGCTTTTTTACGCTGATCAAATTTGAGCTAAGTAATGCCGAAGGCGAAGCCTGGCGTTCCTGGCGCTTGTTAAATCATAAAGATCTGACCGCCATAGCGCAGCGCGATACGCCGATGTTTCCCTTTGCTTATATGCATTTATTCTGGAGATACGAGGCGTTGGACGACGGGGTGCGTATGACATGGACGCAGGATTTTGAGATGGACCCCGGTGCGCCGGTCAACAATGAGCAGGCTCTGCGGCGCATGCTCGCGCACATGGGCGAGAACCAGGAGCATTTTAAGCAGATCCTCGAATCGCCGGCCGGGGTAGCTCTGCTCCAGGAGACTACTGTGCGTGAGGTGGAGGCTGTATGAGCTTGCCGTCCGCGAACGAGAAGCGTGCTGTGACGGCTGTCGATGGAATGCCGCCGCTGACGCCGACCGCGATCATCGAGACGACCTTTGATTTTGCTCGCAGCTGTATCTTACTGGCGGCCGTGGAGTTAGATCTCTTTACCTGGATTGCCGGGGGGGCGCTGCGTTTGCCGCGCCTGGCCGCACAGGTGGGGGCAGATGAAGCGGCGCTGGCGAAATTGATGGGAGCCTTGTGCGCGATGGATTTTCTGGCGTGTATCGAGGGAGAGTATCGCCTGACGCCCGTCGCCGAGCGTTTTCTCGTGCGTGGGCGCACGACGTATATCGGCGACGTGGTTCTGCAAATTCGCCAGGAGTGGGATGTCTGGATTAACCTGACCGAGGTTGTGCGCAGCGGTCAGTCGCGGCGTAGGATCAACGAAGGGGCGACCGGTGGACCCTTTTTTGCCCTGCTGGCTCCGTTGCTGTTCCCGATTGTCTATCCGTTGATGCGTCGGGTGTGCGAACGGCTGGGAGTTGGCACGAGGCTGCGTGCGCCGCGCATTGCCGACCTGGGAGCGGGAGCGGCTCCGGGAGCTATTGCCGCGCTGGAGCTGGCTGCCGAGGCTCAGGCGGTCGCCATCGATTTCGCCGAAGTTCTTTCCACGGCCCGCGATTTTGCGCAGACGCGGGGCGTCGAGACGCGTCTGACCTGTCAGGCGGCCGACTTGGAGCATATAGAACTGCCTGCCTCGACCTACGATATCGTCTTTGCCGGGCATATCTTCAGATTGCTGGGAGCAGAAGTGACGCGGCGTTTGCTGGTCCAGAGCTTTCGCTCACTGCGTCCAGGGGGCGTGCTGGTCGTGATCGAGACCTACAACGATCCCGAGCGGGCCAATGTTTTGTTTCCCCAGATTGTCACACTTAACATGCTGGTCAATACGCAGCGCGGTGAAGCGCTGGCCTCGCACCATATGGCTCAATGGTTGACCGAAGCGGGTTTTCAGCTAGAAACCTGGAACACGATGGGTCCAGACTGCATATTCATTGCCAGGCGGCAGGAGGAATAACATATGTCAGAGACAACGATTACTCATGAGGTGGCTCTCTGCACGCTGATTAATGTATTTACCGTGCCAGCGCAGAGCCAGCAGGAACTTGTTGACACGCTTGTGCAGGTGACTGACGAGATTATTTGTCGGTTGCCAGGCTTTATCTCCGCCAATATTCACAAAAGTGTCGATGGCGAACGAGTCACCAACTATGTGCAATGGAGGAGTAAAGCGGACCTGGATAGCATGTTGCGTGATCCACGGACAGAGGAGCACATCCAGCTTTGTCGGCAACTGGCCACAGATATCGATTTTCACCTTTATACCGTTGAACATGTGCAGAGTGCTATGTAAGTAGAGGGTATTGCACCGCACCTGGCTGAAGGGCAATCCATGAAGGGGGTATCCAGGGTTATGGCTTCCAATGAGGAGATACAGATTGGCGCGAACGGCTCTCGCGAAGCTGACGCTGTGCATCCAGGTAAGGATGTAATCGCCGTGGAGTCCGAAGCGACGACTGGACGGGTAGGTGCATCGCTTACGCGGGTGGACGGGCGTCGGTGGATTACACTGATGGTTATTCTGGCTGGCTCGTTTATGGCTGGAATGGATGGTTCTATCGTCAATGTGGCTATACCATCGATGCAAAAAGCGCTGAGTGCGAGCTTTGGGGCCATGCAATTCGTCGTAGCGGGCTACTCGTTGAGCTATGCGGTGATCCTGATCACTGGCGGTCGCCTGGGCGACCTGTATGGGCGCAAGCGTCTCTTTGTGCTCGGGATGAGTGGTTTTGTGCTGACCTCAACGCTTTGTGGGCTGGCCTTTAACGCTGCGTTTTTGATTGTCGCTCGTCTATTGCAGGGCGCGACGGCGGCCCTGCTTTTTCCACAGATCCTTGCGCTGATCCGCGTCACCTTTCAAGACGAGCACGAGCGCAATCGCGCCTTTGGTTGGTATGGTGTCACTATAGGTTTATCGCAGGCTGCTGGACTGGTCTTGGGAGGCTTGTTGCTGGCGGCCAACCTCTTTACGCTGACCTGGCGTCCGCTCTTTCTGGTCAATGTGCCGATTGGTCTGGTCGCGCTAATGCTGGCTGGACCCTTTATCAGCGAGTCGAAGCTGCCGGTCAGGCAGAAGCTTGACCTCGGTGGGGTCGGCTTTATCACGCTGGGATTATTTTGCCTGGTCTTTCCACTGGTGCAGGGACGCGAGCTGGGCTGGCCCTGGTGGATCTTTCTTTGTCTGGGTGTTGCGGTCCTGGCCCTCGTCGGCTTTGTGCTCTACGAGGGTTACGTCGCCCGGCGCGGTGGCGCACCCTTGCTCAATCAGTCGTTGGTGAGCGATTTCGCGTTTCTGCGCGGTCTGCTGATGGTCATCACCTTCTTTGCTGCGCCGGGAGCCTTTCTCCTGGTCATCACCTTTTACCTGCAAACGGGCCTGGGACTGGCTGCCATTGTTGCTGGCTTTGTGACCTTGCCTTTTGCACTGGGGGTCTTTTGCGCGTCCTTTCTCGCCGGGCCTATCAAAAGCAGACTTGGCAAGTACGTGCTGGCGACTGGAGCTTTGACGATGATCGTGGGGATTGTCGTCTGCCTGGTGGTGCTCTGGCTGGGTGGTGGAAAGCCGAATGCGCTTGAATTGCTTCCCACCTTGTTTTTGCTCGGCTGTGGATTTGGCCTGGTGCTCTCCCCACTGGTCAATATCCTGTTGAGCAGTATCGTCCCTGCCCATGCCGGGGCTGCTTCTGGCATGATCGGAACCAGTATGCAGATCGGACTTTCGTTGGGAGTAGCCTTGATTGGCCTGGTGTTTTTCGGTTTGCTGGCGACGCGGGCGAGCTATGTTACTGCGTTTGCCTGGTCGCTGATTGCGATTGCTGTGGCTCTCTGCCTCACTATCGGACTCGTTTTTAGTCTGCCTGCGAGACAAGCGTAGCTGAAATTGCGAGCGCAGCGGGCGGTCATTACAAGAAAATGCTGTTTTTAAGAGAGGAATGTATAGTTTATGAGGACAATCCAGTTTACCGATTATGCTACCCCGTTTCAAGTTATTGAAGTGCCAATGCCCACGCTGACGAGTGGTCAATTGCTGGTCAAGATGGCGGCGGCCTCGATCAATCCGCGCGATGCCGCCGTACGCGATGGACTCTTTCGCCATATTCCACCGCCGGTTGGACCTTCATCGAAGATCGTCGGTTTGGAGGGTGCAGGCGTAGTGGTGGCCACAGCCGAAGAAGAGCAGACGTATCCAGTTGGGACTGGCGTATTCTTCCGTCAGGCCTATCATCTGCCGCAGGGCGGGACGTGGCAGGAGTACGTGGTCGCCACAGCCAAAGATCTGCTGCCGATCCCGGCTGGCAAGAGTATGTTTGAGGCGGCGGCGTTTCGTATCCCCTATCACACGGCGCAACTGGGACTTGAGAAGGGCGGCTTTTGCTTCGAGGGCGCAAAGGATCAGCTCGTGCTCGTCCCGGCGGTTGGAGGTGCAGTTGGCAACGCCACCATGCAGCTTGTCAAAGCATACGGAGTGCAGGAGCCGATTACCACTGCGGGTAGTACAGAGAAGGCGGAGAAGGCGCGTAAGCTTGGATACAATAAAGTCATTGACCTCACGCAGGAGAATCTGATTGATGGCGTTAAGCGTCTGAGCGGTGGAGCGGGCATCGACGTAGCGCTTGACATGTTGGGAGGAGCTTTTACTGGGCAGATGCTTTCCTTGCTCAAGCCGGGGAAGACGCTGGTCATCTGTGGGATCTCAGCCGGGGTACAGGCCAATATTATGTTGCCTGAACTGGTCGGACGCGGGAGAAATATCAACTCGCTCAACGTCATCTTTACCCCGCCGTCTGTATTTGATGCCGCGCTGAATGTCATCCTCCATATCTGGCGCGATAACCGGGTCGCTCCGCTGATCGACCAGATCTTTCCCTTCACACAGGCTGAAGAAGCTCAGCGTTACCTGATAGAAGATCGGCCGATGGGTCATGTACTCCTGACCTTCGAATAGAGCGTCGGGCAGATCGTCTCTCTCTGGCGGAATTTCCGCGCTACGTACAATCATTATCCTTTAAGCATCTCGTGATCCTTCCTTGATTGTACGTAATCGAAGGATAGGCAGAGAGATAGGAGCAAGGAGAGCAGTTAATGGATATACAGCCAGGGGGTCCTGTAGGCATTATTAACGTGTTTACGGTAGCAGCTGAACACCAGCAGGAATTGCTAGCAATGATTACAGCCTATTCAAAAGATGTTGCCAGCGCATATCCGGGCTTTATCTCGGCCAGATTTCACGCCTCGCTCGACGGAGAACGCGTCCTGGGCGTAGTCTACTGGGAAAGTCAGGCTGCGTGCATAGCTTTTGTCAAATCTCCTGATAACCAGCCATTCTTGCAGAGATGCGAAGCCCTGGCGCAGTCTGTCGATTCGCATTTTTATAGCATTATCGCTGATGTGCTGCCCACTGGAGCTGCATCGTAAGCAGCGTCATACAGCTTTCCTCCTCGCTCGCGGGTACAAAAGCCTGGAAGAGCGACGAGGAAAGCGTTTTGCGTACCCAACCTGATAACACAAAGCTCAGTAGGATTTTCACGGAAAGGGGCATATTTTATGCAGAAACCCGTAGTTATAAACGAAGAACAAAAGAGTCGTGAGTGGTCAACCAGACATATTCTTGGTGATGACGCGCAGACCAAAAAGACTGGTCCACTGGAGTGGTGGTATCGTTTGACCGCGCCGCCGTCGCCGTCGCCGACCGCCAGTCTGGCAGAGAGAGAACTGGCGCGGCGAGGTCGCCTGACAAGCCTGGTTTTACTTGGTGGCATTATCATCGGCACCTTTGTGGCCTTGCCGGTGGTTGCTCTACAGAACCCTCAACTGGCACCAGCCATTGCTACGCTGGATGTCTTCTTTTTAGTGGCCCTCTGGTTTAATCGCAAGGGTCGCATCTATATAGCAGGCGTGCTGGTCTTGCTCAACATCAGCATCGGCATCCCCGCTTCAATCATCACTACCCCTGGTGGATTGAGCACCAACAGCGTCCCGCTCTATGACTTGATGGTGCAGGCTGAACTCTTCGCGATCTCGCTTCTGCCAGCCTGGACAGTCTTTCTGGTCGCGGGCCTGAACACTACATTTATTGTGCTCGATTTTGATTTTCAGCATCACACCCCTGACCTGAATGCACTGGTGGCTAAGGCGGGTCCCGAAGTGCTGGCGCGACCGATCCTTTTGCATTTTATCGTGGCGATCGTCATCTACCTGTGGGTGCGTAGCGCCATGCAGGCGATTGCCCGCGCCGACCGTGCCGAGGTTATCGCTATCCTGGAGCACGATATCGCCGAGCAAGAGCACGAGATAGCTCAGCAGAAGCGCCTGCTCGATACCAGTATCCAGCAGATAGTCGAGACACATACGCGAGTAGCAAACGGCGATATTGCCGCACGTGTCCCACTTACCAAAGACAACGTGCTCTGGGAGATCGCCGGTTCACTTAACAACCTGCTCTCGCGTTTCCAACGTACGCTACAGAACGAGCAAAAGATGCAGAACTTAGAGAAACAGTTGGAGTGGTCGAAGAAGGTTGAGTACGAAGGTATACGCACGAAGAGAGAGATCGAGAAACAGGTCGACCTTGTGCGGCAGGCCAGGCGTTATCATCGGCCAGTGCGTTTTGTGCCGACCAGAACCATCATCGATCCTTTGCTAGCTGAAATGAATGATGCCACATTTCCCAGAACCACGGATGTCAAGCCGCTTTTAAAGCCAGGGATCGACGACAACGCAGATATGTAAGCTCATGCTATAGCTGACAACTCCCGCGTCCAGCAGGCTTGCTGTCTGGGCAGGGTATGTTTATGCATTTTTAGGCAACGCTAGTGCGCAATCAATGGATATAGAAATTGAAGGGATGACGAATATGTATCAGGATCTACAAAAAAGCGCGGATGGAGCGCCGCCACAGATATTTTTACAGATGCTCGGTGGTGCCTTATTAACCCAGGCGTTGCACGCTGCGGCGGTCCTCGACCTGGCTGGACTGGTCAAAGAGGGTCCGCGCAGTCTGGCGGAACTGGCGACCGAGGCGCAGGTGGCCCCGCGTGCGCTGGCGCGTCTGCTACGCGCCCTGGTGAGCGCGGGTGTCTTTGCCGAAGTTGAGCCGGAGGTGTATGGACAGAGCGAGCTTTCGCGTCTGCTATGTCAGGATGTCCCCAATTCGATGTACAGCCTGGCGCTCATGTATGGAGATGAGTGGCAATGGAGACCGTGGGAGGCGTTTCTCTACAGCTTGCGGACAGAGAAGCCGGCCTTTGACCATCTCTATGGCATGTCGCTCTGGCAGTATTTTCAGCAGCACAACCCGCGTTCAGGACAGATCTTTGACGCTGGTATGAGCAATCTGGCGAGCCAGGTCAACCTCGCCATCGCGGCTGCGTACGATTTCTCGCAGTTTACCACGCTGGTCGACGTTGGCGGCGGCGAAGGGAGTCTCTTGCGGGCTATTTTGCGCAAGCAGAGCGGACTCAAGGGCATCCTCTTTGACCAGCCGTCGGTGCTTGAGCGGGCCAGAGAGCAATTTGCCCGCGAAGACCTGCTTGAGCGTTGCACCTTTGTGCCAGGGACCTTTCTTGAGGCCGTGGCGGTCGAGGCAGATGCCTATCTTATCAAGCATATTCTCAAAGGGTGGGACGATAGCGGGGCAATAGCTATTTTGCGCAACTGCCGCGAAGTGATCAAGCCAGGCGGCAAGTTGCTAGTCGTTGAGCATCTTTTCGCGGGTCCGGGAATGCTCTTTGAGAAGCTGGTAGATTTGCAGCTCTTGCTGGTCGCAACCGGCGGTGAGCGGAGTGAGGAAGAGTATCGCCAGCTTTTTGCGGCTGCCGGTTTTGCGCTGGAGGTTTTCCCCACGACCACGCCAAACGTCATTCTTGCAGGCACACCTGTCTGAGTTTTGCCGCGTGACCGCCGAAATGGCTATCTGGTTCCTTGTTGTTTGCAGTAACGCTGGTTGCTCTGTATAATAAGTGCGGTTATGAGCGAAATCGAGCCATAGCAGTGGCGAGCAGTCAAACACCCGACCGGGGAGTTGGCGTTTTTTAGCTGGCGGAGGTCTGGTCGTTTATTCTTTGTTTGGCTGCGAGATATTACCAGGAGTATATTCCATGCAGTTAGCCGATCTGACGATCGAACCTTCTCAGGAAGAGATACAGCGACTTGTATGTACCTATGAGGACATATCTGATGCGGAAGGTACAGTCGAAACCGCCGTTGCGCAGTTTGAGCACGCCTGTCTGAAGCTTCTGACAGAGGGCTGGCAGCTCAAACGTGTCAGCCATCGCGGGTCGATTGTAGCCCCGTACGTCGCGATTGTAGCGATCTACGAAAAGTAGACGCCTGTATCCACCGGAGATTGAGGATATTGATGCACAAAGAGAGAGTTCGCTAGTTTGTCTGGCGAACTCTTTTTTACTCCAGTAAATTAACATCGTGTATGATGTTACGCGGGCATAGCGGGAAGCAGCCGTTTTTCCTAAGGTCAAAGTGGCAGGGCTATTCAATGCTCGACGTGTGACCCCTCCCTCTGAACAACGGATCGGGTTGCGAGCGTGGAGGCCGCCTCCACGCTCGCAACCCGATCCCCGAACCCTGGGGTGGGGGTAACAAGCTAGAGGCTTGCTGAGAATAAAATAGCTCTAGCTTGTTTGAGTTTCCTATTGCCTATATAATAGTCTGACTGTAGGGTTGAGATGGATTGTCCTGCCAATAATGCATAGTGCTTGCTATATAGAGGTTAGTCAAACTAATTGGGAGCGAGTGGAGTGTGAGTGGAGTAGATAGGCGTGTGCAGAGCCTGTTTCTTCTTTTTTGTACCGGATCTGCCTGACTTGCCTGACATCTCGATGGTAGAAAAAATGTATATTGTAGCTAGTGGCGTGCAGAAAGGGTAGAAACCTGATGTACGTGGTGCTATATACGTAAAAATACCAGGGAAGCACCCTGGACATATAAACAGAGAGGAGCAGTCAATGTCTCTGGAGCTTGAAGACACGCAGAAGCAGCCTATCGTGAAAGTAAAGCGTCCCGTTTATTCAATTGTGGCCCCGGTCTTTAATGAAGAAGAAACACTGCCGCATTTTTACCAGCGTGTCGTCGATGTCATGCAGGCATTGGATGAGCCGTTTGAAATCGTGCTGATCAACGATGGTAGCCGCGATGGTTCGTATCAAGTGATGCAGGGCTTGCACAATCAGGATGCGCGGGTGCGCGTGGTCGACTTCTCGCGCAACT
>DAOTTJ010000008.1:0-8675 GCA_034437695.1 Ktedonobacteraceae bacterium | reverse complement strand
ATGTCGGTGGGCTTTCTGTTAGCGGCTAGCGCTTATGTCGTGGCGCTGGTCTGTGTGCGTCAGAGAAGCTAATGTACGAATTGAGAGTCCTGGCTCTGTTGATCCGCAACCCCATGCATGGTTATCTGATTATGAAAGTGACGAACGACCAGATAGGTCCCTGGGCCAGAATCAGCAGTGGCACGCTCTCTACTATTTTGAGCAAATTAGAGCAAGAGGGGAATATCGTCGCGTTTATCCCAGTGGCTCGGAATAAGGCTCGCCGTTCGCGTACTTTTACTATCACTGCCGAGGGGCGCAAGCGTTTTCACCAGTTGATGATGGATACCTCGACCAATCTGGGGGATTACCAAAGGGTTTTCTATTATAAAATGGGTTCCTTCGATCTGTTGCGCCCCGATGAGCGTTTGCTGTTATGTAATCACTACAGCAACTATTGCCAGGCCCTTGTCCTGCATCTACAGACCGAGATGGAGAGTCTGGTGCATGAGCTTGCCGAATATAGCGATCCGACCTACTTGGCGCACGTAGTAAGGGTAATGAAGCACGTCGAGCAGAACTGGCTCAAGGAGTTGGACTGGCTAAAAGAGATACGCGAGTAATGTGTGTTGTAGGGAGTGTACGATCAGATAGGAATAAAGCAGTTTAACGTTAGCATTTTGGCGCACAGGAGGAATAGAATGACCGACGCAAAACGAGTTATTGTGACTGGTGCGACTGGTTTGATTGGCCGCCGGCTTTGCCAGGAGCTTGCCAGGCACGGATACGCTGTGATCGTCTTCTCACGTAACCCTGAAGCGGCGCGTAGAGAGGTTCCCGATGCAGTAGAGTATGTGGCGTGGCAGCCTGAGGCACACGGAAGCTGGGCTACATATGTGGATGGAGCCTGGGGAGTGGTGAACCTGGCCGGTGGCTCGATCTATACATTTGGCCAGAGGCAGACGCAGGCAAGCGTCGAGGCTGAAACGCTAAACAGGATTCAGGCTATCAAGGGATTAGTCGGGGCGATGAGCGCAGCACACACGCCTCCACAGGTCTTTGTCTGTGCTTCGTCGGTGGGGACATACGGTTTCGCTGGCCTCAGCGACACCGTACTGACCGAGGAAAGTGCTCCTGGTAATGATTTCTGGGGACAGAGCAGCGTGGCGTGGGAAGATGCTGCACTGACGGCTGAGCAGATTGCCGTACGTACGGTCGTCATGCGTTTCGGCTATGTCCTCGCGATGCATGGACACACGGGATTGGCGCAGCAGGTGGAGCAATTCCGGCGTGGCTTCGGGGGACCAGTCGGGTCGGGGAAGCAGTGGCAGCCGTGGCTTCACATTGCCGACGCGGTGGGTTTGCTGGTGCTTGCATTGGAAGATAGCCGCGTGCAGGGACCGCTCAACGCGACAGCACCAGAGACTGTGCGTAACCGGGATTTCGCTCGTACCCTCGGCAAGGTGGTGGGCAAACCGGCTCGCCTGGCTACTCCTGGTTGGGTGCTCAGGTTGTGGTTGGGAGTCACGGTTGATACTATCATGTATGCACGATGCGTCGTGCCAAAAAAAGCCGGCGAGCTTGGGTATGGGTTTCAATTTGCTACCCTGGAGGCTGCTCTGCTCGACCTTGTGAAAGGCTGAGTGCGAGCCTTGTGAGCACTTGCTCGTCTGCGAAAGACACATAGAAAGGCAGGCGGCGAGTTCTCAGAATCGCCGCCTGCCTCCCCATGTTTCGTCGCTCTGCGCTTATTTCAAGAGCGCGACTATCGCGTTATAGAGGTTGAGCAGGTTGGGAGATCCCCAGCCTGTCGCGTCGTCCCAGTTGGTAGTGGCTGTGTAGTAGAGGTTATTCCCTCCAGTGACATCGAAGAATGGGTGGTAGGCCGCCGCTTTGTTGGCGACGATATAGAACAGATCGGGACCGTAGACAAAGTGTTTGGTATTCGTCAGGAGCGCCTGGTCGAGCACTGCCATGCTGCTGGCCCAGATCGGCGCTGCGGCGCTGGTGCCGCCTACGGCCTGCCATTGACCGGCGAAGTAGATGGGGATATTGATGGCTGCGGCGGCGATATCCGGTACCTGGCGAGCGCCGTCAGAATAGCGATTGGAGACGCCTGCACCCGCTTGCCAGGAGGGCATCTTGAAGTCCTGGCTGACGCCGCCGCCACTGCCCCAGGAGTTGTCGGTGCAGGTCTGCGAACTGGGACTTTTGCTCCAGACGATCTCCCCGGCACGGTTTCCCTGACTATTGACCGCGAGCCGTGTGCCGCCGACCGCCGTGACCCAGGGGTCGGTGGACGGGAAAGAGACGCCGAGTTTGTCTAGCTCGTGGGTGCCAAACGCGCCGCAGTCGCCGGACGAGACAAAGATCGACATGTTCTCGGCGGTGTCCAGCGTATTAAGCGACTGGTCGATGGCGTTGACGACATTTGGATCAAGGTCGCTTTCGGGCGCACCGTAGCTCAGGCTGACCAGATTGACGTTGTTGCTGCCAGAGACGTTGTCGTCGATGATCGATTGCAGGCCGTCGTTGAGCAGCTCAAACTGGCTGCTGAGGCTCATGCCCGTGTCCTTTGGATTGGCAATCGCCGCTTCGTAGTCGATGATATTCGCGCCAGTTGCAAGTCCGGCGATCATTTCAATGTCGAGCGTGGCTTCGGCGGTTCCGTCTGGATCGGGGTCGCTGGACGGCTGGATGATATCTTTGTAGCTAAACTGACTCGTCGGGTAGTTCACGCAGGCAAAGTAGTTGCTGAGGTCGTCACCTGCGATTCCTCCCAGTTCGACGAGGTTGATAGTGACACCTGCGCCGTTAAAGCCATGTCTGGTAAACTGTCCATAGCCATAGGCCGCGGCGATCTGCTGCGGCAGCAGGGTGTTGGGCGCAGTGACTGTGCAGTCGGCAGCCTGGTGCTTGCTGCTCAACGGACGGGCCGTCATTGGTGGCGCACGAAAGCCTGGTGTCAGTGTGAAGTAGCTCTCCAGACCAGTGATGGCCACGACGTAGTTCATGATAAAGCTGGGCAGCTTGGGCGGCTCGTTTGCCGCAGGAACGTAGTACTGGCGTCCGTTCAGTTTGTAGAGCTGAAACTGCGTCTGAAAGAGTTTGGCGACGCTCGCCGCCTTCGCTGTGACCGCCATATATGAATGGAGCTTGCCCAGTTTGAGCGAAACATCCTCTATTCCCAGGTAAGCTTTTATCTGTTGAAAGGTCGCGTCGCTGATGCCGTATTCGTTGGCTATCTTGGATACATCGACTTTCTGGCCCGTGGGAACCTGTCCCTGCGCTTTGGCCAGGACGCTGGCGTTGACTTTAAATGAGACGCCGAGTTGCAGCGGCGTGGCGGCCGGTAGTTGACCGAGGAGCTGGGCCTTGTAGGCCGCGGCTGGCAGGTTGAGCGGGATTGTGGTGTATTGGAGTGCGCTCGCGGTCGGTGTGGCCGTATTCGTACTTGAACCTCCACAGGCTGCAAGCATGAAGACGAGAAAGAGCGTGGTGCCGATCGCGCTGGCCCTGTGCCAGTGCGCTCGCCGGGGTGAATCAGGCGTTTTGTGTGTATGCAGCGAAAACATAGTGCTTCCTCCAGGAAAAGAATCGACTAGATACCGGGAAGGTATTTTCCCACAGTGGGGAATGCATATCTGTAAATAGAAACGATTATTCTAGCGGATTTTATCCTGTTAGTTTAGCGCTGACCGGGCATATATGCTACTGCAATCTTCTTTTCTTTGTAAAACAAAACGATGCATCTCGTGCTGCGCGTGCTCTCCGATCCACAGAGCAAAAAACAGGCAGCGCACAAACGGCCAAACCGTTTGTGCGCTGCCTGTCGCACACAGAGAGAGTGATGTTGGTGAGTTACACCGTTTCGACTTCGGCGGCCTCGGGTTTGACTATCAGCGTCGATGCTTCCAACGGCAGCACCTGGCACGCAGTGGCGGGGAACGAGACCGTCACGTGGTCGGCCACTGCGAAGTCGCGGGCCTGCTGATTGGGAATATCGGCGATCAACGTCAATTCTGGATTGACGCGTACGTGGAAGCGGGTGAAGGGACCAAGAAAGGTGCGCAGTTCGATCACGCCGCCAATCTGATTGCCTGAACCGCCGGCCGTTCCATCGACGCCAGCATCTGCGGCGTCGAGCAGGTTGACTTCCTCAGGTCGCACCAGGATCAGCACCGCCTGCCCATCACTCAGCGTGGGCGCAGGTGGACCCTGAAGCGTCAGGTCATTGACCTGGCAGCGTCCCTCAGCCGCCGATTGCAGCACGCCCTGGAACTGGTTGCTGATGCCGACAAAGGTGGCGGCAAAGACCGTACGTGGATTGCTATAGATCTCTTCTGGGTAGTCGAGCTGTTCGATCTTCCCGCGAGCCATGACTGCGATGCGATCGGAGATGGCCAGCGCCTCCTCCTGGTCGTGAGTGACGTAGATCGCGGTCATTTTGAGCTGCTGTTGAATACGCCGGATCTCGTTGCGCAGTGAGACGCGCACTTTCGCGTCGAGCGCCGAGAGCGGCTCGTCGAGCAAGAGCACCTTTGGCTCGACGGCCAGGGCGCGGGCCAGCGCGATACGCTGCTGCTGGCCACCCGAAAGCTGATGTGGAAAGCTCGGACCCTTGTCGCCGAGTCCAACCAGCTCCAGCAGTTCGGCACAGCGCTGTTTGATGCGCTCGGCTGGTATCTTCTTGATCTGCATGCCAAAGGCGATGTTCTGCGCCGCGGTCATGTGCGGAAAAAGCGCGTAGGACTGGAAGACCATGCCCATCGGACGTTTATTGGCCGCGTTCAGCGTGATGTCCTGACCTTCCAGCAGGATGCGTCCCGCCGTAGGGTTCTCGAAGCCCGCGACCATGCGCAGGATCGTCGTCTTCCCACATCCGCTCGGTCCCAGCAGGGTCAGAAATTCGCCCTGGTCGATGGCCAGGTCGACGTTATTGACGGCTGTGGCCTGCCTGAACTGCTTAGAAATACCTTCAAGGATCAGAAATGTCATGGGTTATGCCTTTCAACGCACTTATTTGATAGCTACGAGATCTGCCTTGTTCAGACCCGTGGCTCGCTGCTTGAACAGACGCGGTACCAGCGTAATGCCGAGTACACAGAGCAGGGTCACGAGAAAACTGAGAATGGTCAGGGCCGCCGCTTTATGGGCGTCGTTCTGACCTGTGACGTTCAGGTAGACGGGAAATGTTTCCAGACCAAACATGCTGGCCAGGGTAAATTCACCCATCGCGGTCGAGAAGGTGAGCAGCGACGCGCTGATGATCCCCGGCCAGATGTTGGGCAGGATGATCGTCAGAAAGGTGCGCCACCAGCCACAGCCCAGACTTGAAGCAGCTTCGCTCAGTACGTTTGTATTGATCGCCCGCAGGTTGTTATCGATCGGGCGAAAGGCAAAGGGCAGCGAGACGATCACGTAGGAGCATGCCAGCAGTTGTGGGGTGTTGTAGATGTTGAGGACGTTGCTGAGGAACGGCACCAGGCCGAGCGAAAGTATATTGACCAGCGGGGTCGCGTTGGCATAGACCTCGATCAGACCAAAGGCCATCACAATCGCGGGAACCGCGAAGGGGACCAGCGCCAGAATGTCCATGATGATCCGCGCCCGCGGCAGGCGCATCTGCACCCAGTAGACGGTCGGCGCAATCAGGACGATAGTCATTAGCGTCGAGGCCAGCGAGAGTTCCAGCGAGATCAGCAGGCTCTGGGTAAAGTCTGGATCGCTGAAGACGCCGTTTAGTCCTTGCATGCTGAAGTTGTTGCCGTCGCTGAGCGCAAAGACCAGCGTGGTGATCAGGGGGGTCAGGAAATAGATGGTCAGGAGGATCAAGACGACCTTATCGACGCCGATGCCCATCCGTGGACGGCGACTCTCGACGATCGGTGGCGTAATCTCACTGGCTGGTTTTTCAAGCGTTGTTGCGTTCATCGGTTATTTCCCCTGCCATCTACCGGCCCGGCGAACCATCGCGGTATAAATCAGGACGACCACGAGGAGTACAAGGATCATGCCCACCGCCATCGCATTGCCCAGTCCATCGTCCAGGCCGACGTTGCCGTTGACCACGAAGTTGATCTGGATCGGCACAAGGTTGATATTGCCCTGCGCCAGCGAATAGGCCGTGGCAAAGGCCGCGAAGGCGTTGGCAAACAGTAACATCGTCGCGGCAACCAGCGACGGCAAGAGCACGGGCAGAGCCACCTTGCGCCAGTAGGTAAACGATGAGGCCCCCAGGTTGGTCGCGGCCTCGCGCCATTCAGGACGCAGCGCCTCTAACGCGGGCAGCGTGACCAGGATCATCAACGGAAAGAGAAAATAGCAATAGACTATGACCAGGCCCCAGAACGAGTAGAGATTGAAATTCAGCTCGTTATATAGGTCTACGTGCAGCCAGTGCAGAAGCAAGACCGTCACATATCCCGTCACGCCCAGCGTCGAGATAAAGGCCGCCGCCAGCGGCACACCTGCGAAGTTCGCAGCCACGCTGGAGAAGCCGATAAAAATGTTGCGTAACCAGCCGGTGCGCAGGTTATAGATCCCGTAGGCAGCCAGAAAGCCTACGACCGCACTGATCAACGCAGAGATCAACGCGAGCGAGATACTGTTCTGAAATGCATGAATTTTGTCGCTTTGCGTAAAGATGCGCTGAAAATTGTTAAGTGTAAAGCTATTGTTGTCGTTATCGATAAAACTCCCCTGCACGATCATCACCGCGGGTAGAAGCTCAAAAAGCAGGCAAAAAAGGAGAAATGGGAGAAATCCCAGCCAGCTTCCCAGGTTATACCTCAGACCTCTGCCGACTCTTCTCTGTTGGGTCGCAGCAGGGGCCGGCTCTTGGGTTGTTTGGAGCTGCATCAAACCACCTCCAGGTTGTACTTTTCTATAGAAGGATGCATGAGTCATCCCACCACGCTCGGTAAGCATGAGGGATGACTCATGGCACTCAGGTTAAGTCAGGGCCAGGCGCTGGCACAAGAGACTTACTGACCGAGTACCTGCGACTGCCAGGCGGTGTTTAAGGTGTTGGTCGCTTTTGTCAGAGCAGTGATGTCTGTGACAAATTTAACCCCGGTATATTGATCGGCTGACGGCAGCTTGGCGGCCAGGTCGGCAGGGATCTTGCCCGCAGCCTGCAACGCCTGATAGCGCACAGGATGGGCATAGCCCTTCAAGAAGAATAGCTGACCCTCATCCGAGAAGATATACTCCGACCAGAGACGCGCGGCGAACGGATCTGGCGCAGTCTTATTGACTATCAAGACGTAAGGACCAGCCAGCGAGCCATCGGACGGGATAGTGACCGTCAGATTTGGCTTGCCAGCCAGTGTATCGCGGTAACCCAGGCCCAGGTAGTCCCAGATGATCGCAATCGCAACTTCACCTTTGGTGATGTTGGCCACGTTGGCACGCGCCGAGGTAAAGTTGCCCTTCTGTTTCAGCTTGGCAAAGAAGTCGATACCAGGCTGAATGCTCGCCGTGCTGCCCGATTGGGCCAGAGCAGCCGAATAGACAGCAGTCAATGCATCGGTGGCTTGACGTGGATCGCCGTCGATGCCGACCATATTTTTGTAGTCGCCGGTCAGCAGATCGGCGAACGATTTGGGCGGGTTTTTCACGATGTCGGTATTCACTACAAACGACTGTGCACCCCAGTATTCGACGCACCAGTTGCCATTCGGATCTTTCAAGTTATCCGGCACATCGGACCAATGGGAATGCTTGTAGGGACTCACCAGGCCCTGTTGAATGACCTTTGGACCCCAGACAAAACCGACATCGGCGATGTCGCCGTGGGCTTTTTTCTGCGAGTCTTTGAAAACCTGGACTTCCTGGGCCGAGGAATACTCTGCCTCTACTTTGTACTGGACCGGGACATAGTTTTTTGCGTACCCGGCCAGGATATCTGCATAGTCTGCCCATTCGGGTGGGATGCCGATCGCCTGCAATTTGCCCTCGCCTTTGGCCTTCGAGAGCAGGGTATTGAGGTCGATCGGACCTGCCATGTTGATATTGGATGTGCTTGGGGTGGCTGTGGTGCTCCCGCACGCTTCCAGAAACGTCGCCAATGCTCCCGCGGAGAGGCCAAGCGCACCTGCACGTTTCATGAAATCACGGCGATTGTGTGGGGCGAACAGGGTCTGAGCAAGATTCTCTGCCTGTTGACTCATAGTGAGGATTTCCTCCATCGAAATGACGGCCCACAACTGACCTGCGACGCGCCTATAGCACCAGATAGCACAGTGCTTCGCACATCATTGCAGGGGAGTATGTGTCCGTACGAGTTAGCATTAAAATACGGGTGTAGCTGCGGCAGAGCAGAGGTTGCAGAGAAGGAGATACCATCCATCTGATATCCAGCCTGAGTGTACTCGTTCTAGAGCAATCTGTGCAATAGACAAAATAGAAGCGCCTTCCTCTTTGTCTATAGACGAAATAACTATATCATGCTTTTTGGCACCTTATTTAATCATACGATTGCCAAGCGTTAATCAGAAATTAACATAGACAGTCAATTTCATTAACATTTTTTTAATCATCGCTCGGTATAGTATGTATGCAGAGAAGAAATTAGCATGGTAGAGTAGAGAAGGTATCCTAATTATTTATATAAGGGAGCAGGAGACTGGTGGTCGTTTTTGCTGGCAACCCCATTTTCCTCCCTTGCTTTAAGCGAGCCACACGACGGCACT
>DAOTTJ010000007.1:0-22992 GCA_034437695.1 Ktedonobacteraceae bacterium | reverse complement strand
CTTTCGATAATTTTTTAAAGAGTCTATCGCTTATAACACATAGATGTAACGATTCGGGTGTAGAGAGAGAACATTTTTATCTGAAAGTAATCCACTTTTTGCCTGCCCACGTATTCTCTTAGTGAAAGGAGGCTTAACAGCCATGACTAGTATAAATGAAACAGTTGCTCTGGTTTTCGGTATAGTGTTTCTCCTGATCGGTATTCTGGGCTTTGTCCCGGCGCTCACCCCCGGTGGGGCCTTGCTGGGCATCTTTATGGTCAATCCATTACATAATATTGTCCATTTGCTATTCGGAGTATTGGGAATTGCCGCTGCAATGTCAGGCGCATCTGTGCTCTATAATCGCGCTGCCGGTCTGATCTACCTGTTGCTCTTTGTCCTCGGCCTTATTCCGGCCCTGGTACCAAATGGCATGTTGCTCGGATTGGTCATGATTAATACCGCAGATAACTTCCTGCACCTGGTGATCGGTCTTGTGCTGGCTCTCGTTGGCTTCGCCCTGGCGAACCGCGAGCAAGTAGTACGTGCCTGAACTCTTTAGGAGTAAAAACAACAGGCAGGCCAGGAGCGCTGTCGCCGCTCCTGGCCTGCCTCTCTAGGTGGCGGGAGTGTTAAGGACAGTAGCCTTTAACCGGTACTCTGTCCGGGGGGCAGGTAAGGGGGTTCCTGAAATTTTTCTTTTGTTGGCCGCCGCAGACAGCAGGGCAAACATTTCCTCTTCCCTTCCTTCTCCATTTTCTTGAGTCTTAGGAACGGTCAGAGACAGAACAAACGGGTGGTGAAATGACTTCAACAGAAATAGGAGATGGTACCAAACCGCCAGAGAGGGATGAGACGCAAGACGAAGACGAAACGGACGACAATGCCGACGACGCGTAACGCCATTGTCTTGCTTTCCCGACCAGACGACGGCTATATTCCTCCTGTTCGTGATGCTTTACTCCGTTCAGGAGAGCAGGTGCATTTACTTGGTGCGCCAGCCTCTCACCACGTGCCTTTCTGGGTGAATCTGCCCGATCGTATAAGCACTGCTGAGTTCAAGCCCTCACAACTTGCGGCTGCTGTTGAGAGAGGATTACGTATTCCGCGAACGCTGTTAACAAATGACCCTACTGCTTTCCGTGTATTTTATGAACAGGAACACAGGCAAATCATTTGTAAACCTGTCTGGAAGAGCCAGCTCAATCTTCCTTCTGGTCAGCTACGTTTTATCTATACGCATGAAGTATGTCCAGAGGATATGTACGCGCTTTCTGGTATCTCAGCAACCATGCATTGCTTTCAAGAATGTATCCCCAAAGCGCTGGAACTTCGCATTGTTGTGATTGGTCGTCACGTGTTCGCCGTCGAAATCTATTCCCAACATGCAGAGCGCTCACCTATGGATTGGCGGCGATCCTAGGCGGACCTCCGATATGCCGTCCATCAGCTTCGTGTAATTGTCCAGACCCAACTGTTGCAACTCATTCAGATGTTCGGCTTGCATTATTCCTCGGCAGATTTTATTCTTCCTCCAGAAGGAGAATACGTGTTTCTCGAATTAAATCCAAACGGCCAATTTTACTGGAAGCGGCTATAATGCAGCACTGCTTGCGCATCTTGTGGGTGATCCTGCATTGGTCACTACGATTGATCTTGAGGAACGTTTAACACAAGCAGCAGTCATTCTGCATGATCAGATTGGCAATGTCTCGGTCCATACAGGTGATGGTCGTTTGGGCGTTCCTGAACGTGCTCCTTACCATCGTCTTCTCGCAACAGCGAGTGCTCCTGGTATTCCTCATGCCTGGTGTGAACAACTCGCGCCAGGTGGTCTCCTGGTCATGGATCTTCAGGGGAGCTTACACAAAAGTCGTTTTCTCATCCTGCGAAAGTCGGGCGAGGGAACGCTTGCTGGCCATTTTGACGCGCGATATCTCTCTTTTATGCTGATCGCCTTTGCAAGAGCAATAGATATACAAGAAAAGATTTTTGAATAGCGCTGGTGAAAGCAAAAATACAGAATCGCCAGAAACCAAAAGATATGCTATAATAGATCCAGGCGCTCGGATCTCGGAAACATTTGAGACAACATAGAGCATCAAGAAGTGCGTTCTTTTTTGGAATAAAAGCCACGTTTCCCACTGTTTTGGGAGATAGACAGCCAGTGCAGACGTACATCTTTCACCTTTCGCATGAGTTAACCCGACTCAAGCGTCTGCAAGTGCCAGGCTGAAGAAATGCAGTTTCTCCACGCTACGGATACGGGAGAAGCTTATGTCGCAAGGCATCAGGTGGAGCGACGGGAATGTGAAAAAAAGCCCTACCATTCCATAATCCATTCGCCCCATAATCTACAACCTCCATCTTTTTTGAAAGGAACCCATGACCAGAGATTTTAATAAGCAGGAGCGGGACGATCGACATCCGTCTTCTCACAACCCCTCTTCGGGCAATTATCGAGAAGAGGAAGCCTTTAAACCCGCACGCCCCCGGTTGAGCCGTGATGCGGTCGATCGTGCGTGGGAAAATGGAGCACCCCGCAGGCACGCGGATTACAACCCACGCCAGAATACTACTCAGCAGAACCGCTATCAGGGCCGCCCCTCCTCGTCATTTCCAGGGTCACAGCAATCTCAACAGCGCGGACCTTATCAGGGCCGCCAGGATCAGTTTCGCTCTCCTTCTTCCTCCAATCAGGGCTATCAGCCGCGGCGCGAGGATGCACCCCGCCCGCCTTTCCGGCGTTACTCCGAGCCAGGACAGAGAACTCCTGACCGCCCGCCGTATCAGCAGAATGGTCCAGCGGACACGTATCGCGGTGGCTCACGCAACTTTGAGCGTGGACCAGAGCGTGGACCACGTCCGCCGTACCAGCAAAATGGTCCATCAGACACGTATCGCGGTGGCCCACGCAATTTTGAGCGTCAGGAGCGTGGACCAGAGCGCGGACCGCGTCCGCCGTACCAACAGAATGGTCCGGGAGCGTCTGGCCGCAATGAGTACCGCCCCAATGGTCCACGCGGCTTCCAACGCCAGGACCGCGACTCTTCGCGTGGCAACCCGGCTGACCGTGGAGGCCCAAAACGCGATCAGTACAATCCCCGCTGGCAGAGTCGCCCCGCCGCTCAGCCAGAGCACCAGGCTCCGCTTCCCCTGCATGAACCTTCCCTGCGCCCGGAGGGCGAACAGTTCGAGGGCGACTACGAGCGTTTTGACGCACGTCCAAAGGCGCAGAAGAGCGAACAGCCGCCATTTGAAAAGACAGTTACACGTCTGCCCGATGGTCGCGTCTTAAAGGGTTCGCGGCCAGCACAACGTAAGCAGGCCAACTTCTGGGGTGGAGTCACCTCAGACGCCGAGGCCTTGTTAGACGGCCAGGCCATCGATGAAGAGGCAACCGCCTCGCCACAGACCGTTAGCGAGAAAGCTATGCCGGGTACCGTCGAGGCGAAGCCCCCCAGACCGGGTCGCAGGACCACGGTTAAGAGTGCCAAGTCTGTACGGACCGTAAAGACGGCGCGAGCCGGAGAGGCCGGCCCTAAAGTTCGCAAAGCCAAAGCGGTTAAGAAACGCACCACGCCCGGCACTGGACCCGCGATGCGTCCCTCGCAGCGCGGCTTCAAATGGCCAGGCGCGAGCGAATAAACAAAAACAGGAGTGCAGAGGACGACGAGTCCTTTGACTGGAGTTCGGGGCGTAGCCCTATGGGCGCAAACGTAGCGGGGCCTGGGATTTTACACGAGTAGGTTTTTCTCTGAATGCTTCGCTGTGGCGAAGCACAGGTTTCACATGCAGGAAGGCGTTTTTCGAGCGCAGAACTGCGCCTGAAAAACGCCTTCCTGCACCTTCTTCTCTGGGGTGGGGCGGTTCCGCCTGACAGTCTAGGGAGGGACAAAGAACCTGCCCGTGAAAATGGGGTATCCCCAATACATTTTTTCTTTGGTTGTGCATGTTTTGCCTGCGGTAAAACATGCACAACAGGAGTGCAGAGGGTGGCCCTCTGCCTAAGTCTGCGCCTATTGCTCTATCAAACTTCGATTGACGACAGGATGCAAGGGGTGCAACCCCTTGACTGGGGTCTGGGGCTGCGCCCCAGCCATCCTCCCCTCTCTTCGTCGCCGCAGGTGACGCGTTACAGGAAGCTTGACGGAGCACTATGGAAGTGTCCTCACCAAATCATCTTGAAGGGTGAGTGAGTGAGGAAGAAAAGACATCTGAGAAACCCTGGCCACCAGTCAAATCTACGCAGAAGGAAACTCTTTATGCTCTATCCAGGGTATCTTGCGCTCTATGAGAGCGGCGAACTGGCAAAACGTGCAGATGCAGCGTGGGAAATATTACGTAGCTGCACGATCTGCCCACAAAACTGCGGTTGCGATCGCATCGCCGGCAAGACCGGAGTCTGTCATTCAAAAACCGAGGCCATCGTCGCCTCCTGGAACGTTCACCGCCGCGAGGAGCCACCGATCAGTGGCACCCAGGGGGCCGGGACTATCTTTTTTGGCTACTGCCAGGCTCGCTGTACATATTGTCAAAATTTCCCGCTCAGCCAGGGCGGGCTGGGCCATCGTGTCGGACCCGAGCGCCTGGCCGAGATGATGCTCTATCTGCAAAAGAAGCGCTGCCACAATCTTGACCTGGTGACACCGACGCACTTTGTGCCGCAGATTCTCAAAGCACTGGTCGTCGCTTGCGAGAAAGGTCTGCACCTACCGCTGGTCTACAACTGCGCGGGCTATGAAAACCTGGAGACGCTCAAACTCTTGGATGGCGTGGTCGACATCTATCTGCCCGATGCCAAATACTCCGACAACAAGCACGCTTTGCGCACCTCCAAGATGCCCCACTACGTCGAAGCCAACCAGATCTCTCTGCGCGAGATGTATCGCCAGGTCGGACCTCTGCAACTCGACGAAGCGGGCATTGCGCGGCGCGGTCTGCTGATCCGCCACCTGGTCATGCCCGAAGATGTCTCCGGGACACGCGAGGTTTTGCGCTGGATCGCCGAAGAGTTGGGACCCGATACACCCGTCAGCCTGATGGACCAGTACTTCCCGGCCTGGAAGGCGGTCAACGATCCGGTGATCAATCGCCGCCTGACCTGGGAAGAATATCGCACCGCCCTGGACGCTCTCGACGAGTTTGATATGACGGCAGGTTACGTGCAGGAAGATTTAATGGAACTCGACACCACCGCCACTATCTGAAGACCACGCTGCGCTCTTGCCTTTTTTATGGCTGAGGCATGCTATAATTCTAATAGACATGAATCAGCATACAGGGCTGCGGCACTTGAAGTACTAACGTTTCCTGACTACCTTTATCCGCCAATTGCCGCCGACGCCCGAAATGGAGAGCGTAGAACCATGAATGATACGGCCACATTGAGCCGCCTATTTGCCAGTATCGAGCCGGATCTGGACCAAGTAGACGCCACGTTTAAAGAGCGAGCAACTTCTGGACTGGAGATCCTGCACTCGGCTTCCATGCACGCGCTTGGTTCGCCTGGCAAACGTCTGAGAACTGCGCTTACCCTGCTTGCCGGTAAAATACATACCTATCGTTTTGAGAAACTTCTCTTCTTGAGTGTCGCCTTTGAAATGACTCACCTGGCGACGCTCATCCACGACGATATTATCGATAAATCTCTGACCCGCCGCGGTAATCCAACGGTCAATGCGCTCTGGGGCAACCAGATTGCCATCCTGCTCGGCGACTACTACTTCGCAAAAACTGCTGGCCTGATCGCCGATATCGAAGATCCGCGCATCGATCACCTCTTTTCGGATACCGTCGCCACCGTCTGCGAAGGCACAATCCTTGAACTGATGACCGCCGGCCGCGCCGACCTCACCCTGCAAAACTACTACGAGAAGATCAGCCGCAAAACCGCTTGCCTGATTGCTGCCTGCTGTAAGGGAGGAGCCATCATTAGCGGCGCTTCAACCGAGGAGATCGAGCAGATGGCCAGCTATGGACTGAACCTGGGCATCGCTTTTCAGATTATTGACGATATCCTCGACTATACCCAGGACCAGAGCGCGATCGGCAAACCAGCCGGCAACGACCTGCGCCAGGGTATGGTTACATTGCCATTAATCTATGCACTCCAGACCCCCTCCTCAGAAACCTATCAGGAGCGCATTCAAAAGCTGCTCGACGAGCCTGAACACGACGAGGACGAACTGCGCGAACTGATCGATTGGGTGGTTGCCGGTGGCAGTATCGAGCGGGCGCAAAAGGATGCAGTCCTTTACGCCGAGAAGGCACGCGAGTCGCTCTACCATTTCCCACCTTCATCCAACCGCGACGTGATGGACGAACTTATCGACTTTGTCGTGCGCCGCCAGCGCTAGCAGAACGAGCAGAACGGGCTTCTCAGATAGCAAACTGCCTGAGAAGCCCGTTCTGCTCGTTTTATTCTAGATGGATGAACATTGACAAATCGGATACGCGCTGGCTACAATACAAAAGCTAGTGTTACTACACAACTCATGAGGCAAGAAACCTATGGCTGCTTACGGGACTGAAAAGGCGTCGGTTGACATGTTCGTTGCTCCGCCTTCTTTCTCTGTAGTAGGAATTGGAGCCTCGGCTGGTGGATTAGAGGCGATCACCCAATTGCTCACGCATGTACCTGCGACCTTAGGCATGGCTTACGTTATTATTCAGCATTTAAACCCGGTGCATAAAAGTCTTTTAGCCGATCTGCTGGTTCGTGTTACTCCAATGCCTGTCCGAGAAGTTACTGAGAATATGCTTATCGAAGCTAATCATGTCTATGTAATTACCCCTAATACCGATCTGACTATTCAGAACGATCAATTGATTCTCGCGCCCCAGGTGCATACCGATCACCCTCATCTCTCTATCGATATGTTCCTGCGTTCGCTGGCGGAGAATTGCCAGCACCAGGCTATCGGGATCATCCTCTCGGGAACCGCGTCCGATGGTACACTGGGACTCAAGGAGATCAAAACGCGTGGAGGATTGACCTTTGCTCAGGAGCCAATGTCGGCCACGAACGCGCAGATGCCCCAGAACGCTATTCGTGCCGGATGGGTAGACTGGGTCGGGACGCCCGAGGCTATCGCAGGAGAGTTGCGTCGCTTCAGTCGATACCCCCTGGTCCGCCGGATGAATAGTGTTAATGAACACCAGGAGGACGAGGCTACTCGGGAGAGCGCTTTTCAGCAGATCTTACGTCTCCTGAAGCAGCAGACACATGTAGATTTTGCCGCGTATAAATCCGCGATGCTCAAACGTCGTATCCAGCGACGCCTGGCCGTTCTCCAATTGAACACAATGAGCATGTATCTGGCCTATCTTCAGGGGCATCAGGCCGAGGTAGCGATGCTCTCTCAGGATATGCTCATCGGCGTCACCAGTTTTTTTCGCGACGCTCAGACCTTCCAGGGGGTTTCCCAGGAGGTCTTGCCTCGCCTCGTCGCTACAACCTCACCCCACGCCCCCCTGAGAGTCTGGGTGCCTGGCTGCTCTACGGGGGAAGAGGTTTATTCCCTGACCATCTGCATCGTAGAGTTTCTGATCGAACACTCTCTCACCCGCCCCGTGCAGATCTTTGGCACAGACCTCAATGGTGCAGCGATTGCTGTTGCTCGCGCTGGTCTCTATCCTGAACGCGCGATGAGCGATCTTCCCAGTGCCTATCGTGAAAGATACTTCCAGCCAATCAATGGTTCTTACCAGATCAGCAAATCCATTCGTGACCTCTGTGTCTTTGCCGAGCACAATCTGCTGATAGATCCACCATTTTCCCATCTCGATTTGCTGAGTTGTCACAATGTCATGATCTACCTTGAGAGCGAGGCTCAGTATAAGCTCGCCCGTCTCTTTCACTATGCGCTTTCCTCCCACGGAGTATTGCTGCTTGGACGGTCGGAGACCATTCGCTTTGCTTCTGATCTCTTTCTACCAATGGGCGAGCGCAACTGGTCGTGTTATCTAAAAAAAGCGAGTACTGGACGCCTTCCTTTTATTGGCCCTGTAACAGGCAACCACCGTGCGCCACGCGCTCTGGAGGAGGAAATAATTATGCGAGAGTCTGAGGGAACGCGTAGGGTAGATCTTGAGCAGGAGGTTGATCGCTTGTTGCTGGCCCGCTACGCTCCAGCCAGTGTAGTGATCGATACCCAGATGGACATTCTCTATGTACGTGGACATACCAGCCCCTACCTGGAGGCCGCTCCTGGTCGCGCCAGCCTCAACCTTTTTAAGATGGTGCGCGAGGGCCTGGGACTTGAGATCAGGACTGCTATCTCTAAAGCACGCAAGAGCGGTCAACCTGTGCGCAAAGAGGGTGTGCCTGTGGACGAGCAGGGCGTGCTGCGCCAGGTTGCCGTAGAAGTGGTTCCTGTGACCGTCTCCCCCCTGGAGTCCTATTTTGTGATTCTCTTTGAAGAGATGAATGGATCTCGTGTCCTGCAATTGAATCAACCAACTCTCGATAAGAAGGCCACACGCATCACACAGCGTGGTATTAAAGATAAGCGCATCCAACAACTAGAGCAGGAATTGGCGCTCACCCGTCAGGAACTGCGTTCGATCATCGAGGAGTTAGAAGCCGCCAACGAAGAACTGCAATCGGCCAACGAAGAGAGCCTTTCGCATAATGAAGAACTGCAAAGCGTGAATGAAGAACTAGAAACCTCCAAAGAAGAGATCCAGTCCACCAACGAAGAACTCCTGGTCATCAATCAGGAGTTGATGCTGCGCAATATACAGGTACAGGCGGCGCGAACCTTTGCCGAAGCCATAGTTGAAACCATCCGCGAGCCACTGCTCGTTCTGAATAGCGATCTGCGAGTCCAGCAGGCGAACGAGGCCTTCTACCAATGTTTCCAGATGAAGCCAAGCGAGGTAGAGCAACAACTTCTCTTTACGTTGGGACAGGGCGAGTGGAATATCTCCGCTCTGCGTTCCTTATTAGAAGAGCTTCTCCCCACCAGAAAGATTCTGACCGACTACGAGGTAGAGCAGACCTTCTCGCGCACTGGCCACAAGATCTTGCTCCTCAATGCTCAACGCATTGATGACCAGCCGCTCCTTCTGTTGGCGATCGAGGACATCACTTTGCAAAGGCTCGCGCAAGAGAACGAGCAACGTTTACTGATACTCAAGCAACGCGAGGAATTTCTGGCAATTGCCAGCCACGAACTCAAAACGCCAGTGACCAGTATTAAGGGCTATACCCAGATCCTGCACAGGCGCTTTCAAAAAGTAGGCGATGAGTCTTCGACCACACTTGTGGCCAGGATGGATACGCAGCTCAACCGACTCATTCACCTGATTATGGAACTGCTGGACACGACGAAAATCGAGGAGGGCAAACTCCAATGGCATCGTCAGCCCTTTGATCTTACGGAGCTTATCCACGAAACTATCGTAGAGCTAGGTTATATAGAGCAAACTCACCAGATCCAATTTAAAGGATCAATCCATCGCTCTCTTTCTGGCGATCGCGAACGCATCAGTCAGGTGCTCACCAACCTGATGTCCAATGCAATGAAATATTCGCCTGGGGCTTCGCTTATTGAGGTGAGGCTCCAGGAGACATCTGAGGCGGCCATCGTGAGTGTGCAAGACTTTGGCATTGGCATCGCGCAAGAGAAACACGAACAGATCTTTGAACGTTTTTTCCGTGTGAATGACCCCGGCCATACTACCTTTTCGGGTCTCGGGCTGGGCCTGTATATTTCCGCAGAGATCGTCAAAGCTCATGGGGGACGCATGTGGGTAGAAAGTCAGTCGGGGACAGGCTCCACATTTTTCTTTACCCTGCCGTTTGTGTATCCTGACCCCAAACAAGAAGCATGAGCTGGTCCTCGCGCCACATATAATCCTGTTCAAACCGAGAATGAACCTGCCCTCTTAACGTTTAGACGGGCGGCCCGGCGATGTGAGCGCGTCAAGCAGCCCTTCCAGCGATTTGGCGAGGTCGTAGAGCTGGGTCGCTTCGTGGGGCGTGACCTCGTGGCCAGGGCGGGCGACCTGGAAGAGGAGCGCAACCGCCGCCGCCCTGGTTGGCGTGGCCTGGGCGTTGGCGTTATTGCCCAGAAGCGAGGCCCGCATGGCGTCTACACTGGCGTTGACATCGTCCAGATTGGCGATATCGATAAAACTGGCCGGCCGGGGCTGACCCTGGCTCTGACGATTGCCGCGCTGGCTCTCCCACTGGCGGCGTGCATGCTTGCCCTCGGCACACATACAGAATTGCGGGTTCGCCGCATCCGAGTTGCGCAATCCGGTGTCATCGCAAATTGGACAGATAGGCATTGTAAGAACTCCTTCTGGTCGAGATAGCATACCTTGCTATCTATAGTATAGCACCCAATGATCGACAACCGATGAACTCGTTGTCGTACACAAGAAAACGCAAGAACCTTGAGCATCCCAGGACACTCAAGGTTCTTGCGTTTTCTTCTCTTATTCTTTCTTGCGGTCTGGTAAAGCTGGAAAATTGAGTTGGGACACTCTAGGGACGCCGTTCGCTGTAAATGAGTTCTGGCGGAGCCGTGGTTTTCTCTCTGGACGCGTCGGCGGTTGCTGGCCCGGATGCGTGAAAGATGGATTGATCTGTCGCGTCTCGGGTGTACTCAGCAGTGACGACGTGTTCTGTGGGGCATCTGACGCAATCGGTCGCGTTGTGCGCTGCGGTACCACGTTGACTGCGCCACCAGTTGACAAGATCTGGGTGCGCATGCCCAGCGCGAGCAATAGCTGCTGGATCTCGGTAAATTCACTGCAACTTGCTGGCAGCGTGAAACGCCCAGAGCTACGGTAGACCTCGATGGCGCGGCTGAGGTCGTTCAAGGCTCGCGTCAGTTTCTGCATATACACGTCAACCTGTTCGTAGCGGATCAGGCGTTCGGCCATGAGGTTGAAACTGACCGCTAGCGAACTCAGGTTGCCGCTGGTGATTCGGGCGCGTGCTCGCAGATTGCCATTGGCGATCTGCGCCTGGATGGCTTTGAGGTGCGCAATCCCCTCTTCCAGGGTGATATTGTGGTCAGCGATCAGGCGAGCCTGCTCCTCGACGCGGGTATTGGCGATCGCCAGGCGTTCCAGCGAGATAGTCTGGCGACGAGTGAGCCGCTCATTTTCGAATTGCGTCATTAACTGACGGGCGACTACCAGCGCGACCACACACAGCGTCGCTGCTAGCAGCACCGGACGATTCCAGATCTGCGTGGTATCGGTCGAGAGCACATTGATGACCAACACCAGAAAGAGCGCGGTTAATAAGATGTAAGGCAGGAGTTGCGCAACCCCAAAGCCCCGACTGGTTTCCTGATGTCTGATGCGCTGCTCGACCATATCGCCTGAGGTCGCAGGGATAAAACGCCGCAGATACGCGCCGACGCTGATAATCATCAGTCCCAGCGGCCAACCCAGGTCTGCCCACGTTCCATCGATATAGGTTCCCATATTGTTCTGAATGTTGTAGTTGAAATCGGAGACTGCGAAGACGCACAGGCCGATGCCGATCAGCAGCAGACTCACGCGGCGAGCATTGACCGTGTACACGCGTCCCTGTCCGCGTACCACCAGGAAGACGACACAACTGAGAAGCGCCATGTCGCTGATGGGATAGTAGAGGCCGAGAAACTTGCCCAGGTTGGCTTCGCCCGGCGTCTGGGCCATGCTGCCCAGCAATAAAAACCAGGCGATGGCCAGGATCGATCCCATCGAAACCAGACTATCGAGCACCACCAGCATACGAGCACGCCCCGCTCCCGAAGAGGGTTGGAGCAACAGGCCGATAAACATCAGGGGCGGAAGCGCTGAATAGCCCACGTCAGAGAGCGCGGGAAAGTTTGGCAGATTATACGCCAATAGATAGCGATAAATACATTCGCCGAGGCCCCACATAATTGAACCTACCCCGATCAAGGTCCAGGCCAGGCGTTCGCGCTCCAGCCAGGGTTCGGTGTTTTCGCCTAAATAGATCGGGATATTGACCACAATAATCGTAATTATGCCTCCCAGGAGTGCGCCGAACAACTGGGAGTAGAGTCCATATTTCAAGACGGTTGGACCAAACCAGTGGAAGCTCAGGATCATGATCATAAGCAGGGCGAGCGCAGTCATGACGCCAATGAAGATACGGGAAAGAGTCGTCCGGGACCCGCTATTCAGATGCATATCAGGCTCCTCAAGGTGCTAGATCAAAGCAACTGCATGGAGAGAAACATTATCTGCCCGCCACGCTGGAAAAAAGCACAGATCGTGTGCTTACGCCAGTCCTTATGTATGTGGGTATAGGCGTTTCATGCAATCCTACTGCTGCGCTTTTCGTCTCATCGTTGATAGACTATTGAATACCGTTTCTCCTCTATTCAAAGGTGGCACCCGCGTTGAATAAAGGATGAGGTGCGCGAAGTGGCTAGAACAGAGCACCGCTAAAGTCGTTGATTCTACGAGTACGCACTATCAGGCAAACACATTATGCTCTACAGTAAACTACCACAATACTCGTGGCCAGTGAGTAAAATTGTAGTTGATAGCTGGCAATCAGTCAACTGTTATAGGGCTTTTTGGCGGTTTTTCCCAATATCTCTCTTTGTCTCTTTCGTCAGAGGTGCAACGTACCAACGGCGAATGCCTCTTTGCGCGAGAGCAGGGAGCAGAAAAGAGAGATGCACGAACTAACTGGGAGTCTAGTCGAGCGTAAGCGCTTGACCGACGCGTGTGGCCAGGGTGAAAAATGCCTGAGCCGAGGGTGACTCTGGCAGACTGATGACCACTGGCTGTCCCGTATCACCACTGGTGGCCGTTGGTGGGTGAAGAGGGATCGCACACAGTTGGGGCAGTTCATTTAAGGTCTCGCTGGTGTTTTGTCCACTGGGGAAGATCTCGATGATTTCGCCGCAGTGGGGACATGGGAAGCCGGTCATGTTTTTCACCAGCCCAAGAACGCGTACATTCGCGCCGCGAAACATGGCGAGTGCGCGAGCGGTATCCAGGCGTGCGACATCCTGCGGCGTTGTGACCAGAATTGCGCCCGCCAGCTTCATCTCGCGCACCAGTGTAGCCTGCGGCTCGCCGTTGCCCGGCGGGAGGTCGACAATCAGGTATTCAAGCTCGCCCCAATTGACCGTTATGAGCAGTTGACGGATCAATAATCCCTGCACATCGGGCATCGGCGCAATTGCCTGCTCCTCACCGATAAAGAAACCGACCGACATAACTTTGATCCCATAGCGCACCAGTGGCTGCAACATCTGTTCGGGTGTAAGCTTCTGACTGTGGCCGAGCGGGAGCACGCCCTTCCAGCCGTGTGTCTCTCCACGCTTGCGTATACCCAGCATCAGCGGCACGCTGGGTCCATACGTATCGGCGTCCAGCAGCCCAACCGCCGCTCCCTGCGCGGCCAGCGCCACCGCCAGGTTGACGCTCACAGTGGATTTTCCAACCCCGCCTTTGCCACTTCCTACCACAATCAGATGTTTTATCTGATCTCTAGATGATTGTTGCACACTCTTGCTCCCAATGTGTTGATATGTGGGTTTTTATGGGTCAGGTCTCATTATAGCCCTGAGGGTAGGGTTTGGCAAGCCGGTTTTTTCTTCCCCATTCCCCATAAAAACGATAAAGCAGGCAGAATGTGAGCGGCATTGCTGCTCACATTCTGCCTGCTTTATCATCTAAGAGATGTGTAGAGATTATTTGATGCGTTTATTCACCTATCTCAGGGGAATAAAGGGACTTTTCGGGCATATTTGGACAAGAAAAGGTATCTATTCGGCCGTACGTTTCCGTGAATAGTATATACTGTTGGTAGGGAGGACGCGAGTGCCGTCCTGTAAAGATGGGCTTGCTAGGGACACGAAGCGCAGAGAATGTGGGGGTGGAATGGGAAAGTCCGCTCGTTTTGAAACGTCTGATGCATTGAAGGAGAGCCATCCAGTCATGTTGAATCAAGAACGCCTTGCCCTGCTGCACCGCTACTGGTCTGCAGCCAATTTTCTTACTGTTGGGCAAATCTATCTATGCGAGAACCCTTTACTTCAGGAGCCACTTCAGCCTGAACATATCAAACCTCGTTTATTAGGACACTGGGGGACTTCGCCCGGCCTGAGCTTTATTTATGTTCATCTCAATCGTTTGATCCAGGATCACGATCTGAATGCGATCTACCTGGCTGGTCCCGGACACGGTGGGCCGGCTCTGCTGGCCAATGTCTACCTTGAAGGCACATATACCGAGATCTATCCGCATATTACGCAGGACGAGGCGGGGATGCGCCAGCTTTTCCGCCAATTCTCGACCCCCGGCGGCGTTCCCAGCCATGTGAGTGTTCCGACGCCGGGTTCCATTCATGAGGGCGGCGAACTCGGCTATGTCCTGACCCACGCCTTTGGCGCAGCTTTTGATAATCCCGACCTGCTGGTCGTGGCGGTGGTCGGAGATGGCGAGGCCGAAACCGGACCCCTCGAAGGCTCCTGGAAGGGGATCAAATTTCTTAACCCGGTGCGCGATGGTGCTGTCCTGCCGATCTTCCATCTCAATGGGTACAAGATCTCGGGTCCGACTGTGCTCGGACGCACCAGCGACGAGGATGTGGCAGCTCTGCTCACTGGGCAGGGCTATGAGGTCCACTTTGTCGAAGGGGACGACCCCATGAGCATGCACCAGACCTTCGCGGAGACGCTTGACACCTGCTATGCGCGTATCAAGGCGATCCAGCAGCAGGCGCGGACTGAGGGTTTGGGCGAGCGTCCGCGCTGGCCAATGATAGTTTTACGTTCGCCCAAAGGGTGGACTGGTCCGCACGAGGTTGATGGTCAGTTGATCGAAGGGACGTTCCGTGCGCATCAGGTGCCGGTCACTGATGTCAAGACCAATCCTGAGCACCTGCACGTTCTAGAGAACTGGATGCGCAGCTACCAGCCCGAGACGCTCTTCGACGAGCATGGTCGGCTGGTCGAAGAGCTGGCCGCGCTTGCTCCCCAGGCCGACAGGCGTATGGGGGCCAATCCCCACGCCAACGGTGGTCTGCTGCTACAAGAGCTGGATCTGCCCGCGTATGCCGACTATGCGCTGGCGGTTGAGAAACACGGAACCGAGCACCACGAGTCCACCCGCCAGTTGGGTATCTACCTGCGCGATGTATTTACCAGGAACGCCGCCAGCCAGAACTTCCGCCTGTTCTGTCCCGACGAGACCAACTCTAACCGCCTGGGCGCAGTCTTTGAGGTGGAAAATCGCTGCCTGGTGGCCACGCATATCCCCGACGACGACCATGTGAGCGCCGATGGACGCGTCATGGAGGTGCTCAGCGAGCACCTGTGCGAGGGCTGGCTGGAGGGCTATCTCCTGACGGGTCGCCACGGACTCTTCGCGACCTACGAGGCTTTCGCGATGATCGCCGACTCGATGGTCATTCAGCACGCGAAATGGATGCAGGAGGCCCACTATCTGGCCTGGCGCAAGCCTATCTCTTCGCTGAACCTCTTGCTGACCTCGACCTGCTGGCGCAATGACCACAACGGCTTCAGTCATCAGGGTCCCGGCCTGATCGATACTGTCCTTTCGCGCAAAGGCGCAGTCGCTCGCATCTATCTGCCACCCGACGCCAACTGTCTGCTCTCAGTGGCTGACCATTGTTTCCGCAGCCACGACTATGTCAATCTGATAGTGATCGATAAACAGCCGCAGCTTCAATGGCTCTCGATGCCGGAGGCGATGGAACACTGCAAACGTGGCCTCTCAACATGGGAGTGGGCCAGCAACGCCCACCAGGTCGAGCCAGACCTGATTATGGCCTGCGCTGGCGACATTGTTACGATGGAGACGATGGCCGCCGTCTGGTGGCTGCGTCAACACCTGCCCGAACTCAAAGTTCGCGTGGTCAATATCGTCGACCTCATGGCCCTCTATACGCCCGACCTGCACCCTCATGGCATCGACAACGCTACCTTTCTTGAGCACTTCACCGCCGACAAACCGGTGATCTTTGCCTTCCACGGCTATCAGCGGGCGATTCACCAGGTTATCCACGGTCGACCTCTGTCCGACCGCTTCCATGTGCGCGGTTTCAATGAAGAGGGAACCACTACCACGCCCTTCGATATGGTCGTGCGCAACGGCGTCAGTCGCTACCATCTCTGCAAACTCGCAATGGAGTTCGCGCCCCGCGTCCATGCGCTGACGCCTCCACTGGTCCGCGAGTGCGACGAGATGCTGGATAAGCACCGCGTCTATGTGCGCGAAAACTTCGAGGATATCCCAGAGATCCAGAACTGGGTCTGGAGCGACTAGGAGATCCCTGGTTGCACCCCGGCCCGACGTGGACAACGCTACGCAAGCATGCGTTGTTCCACGTCACCTCTCGCCTTCACTAGTAAGGAGCAGCACAGGTGCTGCCTGAAGTTTCTTCTCTTGATTGGGGTTAATCGATGAATATTCTGGTACTCAACGCTGGCTCTAGCAGCGAGAAAATGCACCTCTACAATCTGCCTGAGGACCTGCCTGCAACGCCGCCCGACCCACTCTGGGCCGCCGAGGCCGATTGGACAAAAACGCCCGGTCGCGTGCAGGTGGAGACGACCGTCAGGGGTCAGAAGCACACGTCCGACTACGCGCAGGACAAACGCGACGATGTGCTGACACATATGATCAGCTCGCTCTGGGAGGGCGAGACGGCGGTGCTCTCAGCTCCCACCGAGATCGCCCTGGTCGGCCACCGCGTCGTCCACGGCGGAAGCGCCTATTTTCGCCCGGCACACTTGACCCCCGAGGTGCTGGACGATCTGCGTGCTTTAACTCCCTTTGCCCCCCTCCACCAGAAACTCAACCTGGAGGGCGTTGCGGTGATCGCACAGCTACTCGGCAAGGTTCAACAGATGGCGGTCTTTGACACGGCGTACCACCACGACCTGCCGCAGGTCGCACAGGTTTACCCAGGACCCTACACGTGGTTTGAACAGGGCTTTCGCCGCTACGGCTTCCACGGGATTAACCACAAATATACCGCGCGGCGCAGCGCCCAATTGCTGCAACGACCACTGAACGAGTTGCGTATAGTCACCTGCCACCTGGGCAGCGGTTGCTCGCTGGCCGCGACTCGCGCCGGCCAGAGCATCGATACTACTATGGGTTTTACGCCCCTTGAAGGGTTGATGATGGGGACAAGGGCGGGATCGATCGATCCGGGTTTATTGCTCTATCTCCAACGTGCGCAGCACCTCAGTCCCGACGATATGGAAAACCTGCTCAACCACGAATCGGGTCTCAAAGGCATCTCGGGTCTCAGCGGAGATATGCGTACCATCCTACAAGCCAGCAAGCAGGACAACCAACGCGCCAGACTGGCGCTCGACCTCTTTAACTACCGCTTGCGTACAAGTATCGGAGCAATGAGCGCTGCCCTGGAGGGCATCGACGTACTAACCTTCACCGGAGGCATTGGAGAGCATGCGCCAGAGATGCGTCTGGCGGTCTGTCGCAGTCTGGCCTTTCTGGGTCTCGCGCTCGACGCCGACAAAAACGCCGCCGTCGCGGGCGACCAGGACATTGCCACCGCCGACTCGGCGGTCCGCGTCCTGGTGGTCCAGGCGCGTGAAGAATGGGAGATCGCGCGTAGCTGTCACCAATCCAACGAAAAAAGTCCCGACCAGGAGGAGTAACCATCTGAAAGAGCGTCTAGAGGTCGTCTTAGGAGATCGTCGCGCCGCCGCTGGTCGCCCCAGCCTGGCGGGCGTAGCGCAGGGGCATCGTCTCGGTCTCCCAGCCGCCGGCTGCCTGCACGATATTGAGCGGTGTGTTGTTAAGGAGTGCGTCGAAGGCCCAGTGGTGGCGTAGATCGTGCGGGGAGAGATGTTCGATGCCGATCTCGCCACCGAGCACGCCGACGCGTTTATTGATGGCGCGGGTGGTCAGCGGTTTGCTCTCGTCGTATCCCGTAAAGAGTGGCCCGTGTCGACGTGAGAGTTGAGCGAGATAGGCTTCGGCGGCGAGGCGTGTATGTTTATGCATCTTCTGCATATCCTGGCGATGAGTCTTGGGACGATAGATTTTAATCGTGCCGCGCCGCAGATCGATAGCATCGATGGTCAAGAGCGCGACCTCGCCACAGCGTAGCGCGTGTTCGACAAACAGTCCCATGAGCAGTGCATCGCGGGTGGCGAGCAGGAAGTCGTGCTGGCGCGAGTGCGAGCGTTCAGGGTGAGTCGTGATCTTCTTGAGGATCAGCGCCTCCGTGGTCGTGATGGGCGTCGGCTCGGCCTTCTTGTGGCCCTTGCGTGTCGCGATCTGCCGGCGCTTACGGTCCTCGTCGAGATTGCGAGCTTTGCGTCCACTGGTGCCTCTGACCGTCAGGATGGCCGCGACGGCCGCTTCGTCGAGCACGCCAGCGCCTACGGGAGGTGGACCCGCCAGGCGGGCGAAGACATGGATGGTCGAGAGGCAGCCCTTGATAGTCCCTGTGGCGTAGCCCTGCTGTTCCAGCCAGATCTTAAAGCCCTGGAGCAGACCGAAGCTTATCCCGCGCCAGGCGTGCGCGTCGTGGAAGAGCGCCAGCGCGGGACGCTCAATCTGCGCCGCCGCCAGATATGCGCTGAAGAGCTTTAGATCGTTGCTATAGCGTTTCGACGTATTAGCCGTCCAGGTCGTATGGGCTATCGCGAACACATCGGATTGCGCCATGCGATCTGCGACCTGACCGGCCAGGACCGGCCGATCGTCGTAGGGTGCGGCAGTGGTTAGATCTGACACGAGCGCCTGCGGATCGTGTCGCGTGCCGACTATCTCGCGGTCATCTGTGGGCTGCTCCATAGATTGTAACTTCGCTCCTCATCTCATTGTGCTAGCCGATGTGGGATCTTTCCAACGTTCTTTTGTATGATATCATGAAAAGGCTGATAGAGGCGAGCCTTCTTTCTAGTGAGACAGGGCTATGGAATGCTCGGCGTGCGGCCCCTCCCTTCTCTGAACAACGGATCGGGCTGCGAGCGTGGACCGCGGCCCCACGCTCGCAGCCCGATCCCAAAACCCTGGGGTGGGGGGTCGCAAGTCTCTAGCTTGCAGAGCATTCCATAGCCCTGTCTAGTGATAGATCCAGGACAGGAGTGAGTATATATGAACTGGCAGAACGTACAGCGGGTGGCGCATCGCGGTGGCTCGGCGCTGGCCCCCGAGAATACTCTGGCGGCCTTTCAACAGGCGTTGAACTGGCCGGTGGATGCCATCGAACTGGATGTGCAGATGAGCGCCGATGGACACGCGGTAGTGTTTCACGACGAGACGATGGAGCGTCTGACCGATGGGCGAGGCAACATGCTTGATCTCGATCTGGCCTATCTGCATACCCTTAACGCCGCCGCCCATTTTGCCGGGGGCTGGCCGGACGTTCAGCGCATCCCGAGCTTGCGCGAGGTGCTGGACGTGGCCCGCGCTGGCGGGGTGCAGGCCTACGTCGAGATCAAAGCAAGTAAGCGTCTGGGTGGACCCTATGAGCGTTATCCACATATCGCCGAGGCGGTCGTGCGCGAGATCGTGGCGAGCGAGATGCAGACCCGCGTCGTGGTCATCTCGTTTGACTGGGAGATCCTCCCGCGGGTCAAAGAGCTGGCTCCAGAGATTGCCACCGGAGCCATCGTCTCGCGAGAGATATGGTCGACCAGGGACTCGTTGGCCGACCTGCTTGCGCGACTAACGACCTTGCAGTGCGCCTGGCTCAACCTGGATCACCAGCTATTCAGCGCAGAGATGCCCGCGCAGGTCCACGCGGCGGGTTTGCAACTGGGTCTGTGGACGGTCAACGACGCGCAGAGTCTGTTGCGCCTGGCACGGACAGAAGTCGATTCGCTGACTTCCGATCGGCCAGATCTCTTCGCGGCCCTGGTGGAGGACCCTGATTAATGCAATGGTACCATTTTCGCAATACCTGAAGGCAAGTATGTTATAATAAGCGCCAACTGGACAGAAGCATTTGGAAGGATTTTTATCCCACCCCAGATTGTCAAGGGGAGAATATCAGGCATGCCTCAAATAGAAGAAGTTGTTTCAACATCGAGTGCCGTGGGGACCGCGCAAGCGCCTTTGGCTACACAGCGAGTAGTCATCTCCATCGTCGTTCCTCTTATGAACGAGGAACAGAACGTACGGCTTTTATACGAGAGACTCTCAACTCAACTCATTGAACTGGGTAAGCCTTTTGAGGTGATTTTCGTCGATGACGGGAGCACTGACAATACGTTTGGCGTCTTAAAGCAGTTGCACGCGGAAAATCCCGGTGTGGTGCGCGTCATTCGTTTCAGGCGTAATTTTAGCAAGACACCAGCGCTGGTGGCGGCTTTTAGTCGCTGCAAGGGCGAGTTTATCTTTACGATGGATGGCGATCTACAGGACGACCCCGTGGAGATCCCACGTTTCCTGGAAAAGCTGAACGAGGGCTACGATCTGGTTTCGGGCTGGAAGTATCCACGGCTCGATCCGCTTTCCAAGACCTTTCCTTCAAAAGTTTTCAATGCAATGGTGAGCCAGGTAACCGGTGTGCATCTACACGATATCAACTGCGGCTTCAAAGTGTATCGGCGCGAGATCATCGAAGATAGTCATTTGAAGCTGTATGGCGACTTTCACCGCTTTGTCCCCGTGATGGCGCATTGGCGCGGGTTCCGCGTGACAGAGATCAAGGTGAAACACCACCCGCGCAAGTTTGGCGTTTCAAAATTTGGCGCGGGACGCTTTGCGCGTGGCTTGATCGATCTCTTAAACGTCCTGTTTTTGACGACCTTTCTGCGCCAACCTCTCCGTCTTTTTGTGCCGCTGGGTTTCTGGACCTTTCTGCTCGGCGTGCTGCTCGACCTCGTGATTGTCGTGCGCAGCCGCTTCTTTATCAACCAGCCAATTCACAATCAGCCTCTGCTGTTCGTCGGCATTCTCTTGATGATCTTTGGCGTGCAGTTTGTGCTGGCTGGCCTTCAGAGTGAGATGATCCGTCACTACGCTTTCCGTTCAGACGAAGAATATAGTATTAAGGAAGAACTCGATTAAGATGGGTTCTGGACTTTTCCCCCGGAAAAGATATCAGAAAGAGGTGTTGGTATGGGTCTGTACCTGAATCAACTGCCACCGACTGAGGTTGCGCGTTTGAAAGCGGAACTGGCTGAGACGCTGATCGCTAACTTCTGTTATCCACGCTTCTACGATTATCGTGTGAATGCGCTCAGGATGCGCCCGGTGGATCGCATCAAACGCCAGGAGGTCTGGCAATATTTGAATGCAGTTGATTTCAATGTGTGGGGACGGGTGGATGTCGATTCACCCGATTTTCAACGCCAGGTTGAACGTCTCTTTATTCACTTTGTACAGCGCAATCGCAATTTCTTTGGTCCACAGGGACGCAGGCGGATGGCCGATGTACGTGCGCTGATCACCAGTACCTCGGGTACGCTGGCCGCCGGCTTGCGGGGCCATATCCAGGGCAAACCTGAGAGTCCGCCCTTCGGCAGTCCACGCCCGGTCTTTTCGTGGCAGAATACGAACGCGACCGGTCAGATCGAGCCGCCGTGGGAGCAGATTCTTGCGAGTACTATGCAACTGCAACAACAGTTGCTTGAGGTGCGCAATGAAGGACGCGAGGCGGTGGCTGCGCCCGCCTCGCTTCCCCCTGTGTCGGGACCCCTGCCTGCGCTGGCGACGCCGGTAGAATCTGTGTCGCCGCCTCTGCCCCAGACGGCTCCACTTCCTCCCTCGACGCGGCCTGGCAGCGTCCCGACGCGGCGTCCACGTCCGGTGCGCGGAGGGATTGCGCCTTCAGGGAGCAATGGCATCCACGACGACGAGGCCGCCGCGTGGCCAACTCCTGGCTCGCGAACGACGGTGCGCCCTGGCTCCAACGATGCGCGTCTCCCACCTGCCTTTGCTGCGTCTCCCAAAGAGGCCGAGCCAGCCGCCTTTGCCGGACCTGGTACCTCGGCTGAAGCTGCGCCGACTATGCCCTTGCCCCTCAGCAAGAGCGAGCATGGCAATGGCGTCGTTCAGGAACCACCGCAGCCGACGGTGCCACCTACGCGCTCCAGGCGGACCTCCGGCAAGGCCGGGGAAACGGGCATCACCCCTTCTGGTCCCATCCCTGCGGTCGACGGCGAGTCAAAGGCCATCTCTCCATCGATCGCCTCCACCAATCTGTCAGCAGGGCTTCAGCCAGCGAGCGTTGCGATGCAGACCACCGACGCGGCGGGGAAACCAGTGAGCGCTGCGATGCAAAGCACCAATGCCGCGGGGAAGCCAGCGAGCGCTGCGATGCAAACCACCGACGCAGCGGGGAAGCCGGCGGAAGGCTCTACTGTCTTGATTAACGACGAGGACGTGGTGATCTTCGAGCAACTGCGCCACCAACTGGTCGTCTGGCTGCGCGTCGAGGCCGTACGTGCGTCCCTCGACCTGACTGGTCAGAACGTCTTTCAGTTGATCGAAACGCTGCGCCACCAGGACGGCGTCGACCTTGCTCGCCTCCAGGTTGTTTCGACCCTGCTCAATATGTGCGATCAGATTATCTCCGGTGGCCGCGCAACTCTGTTTGATTACAAGCAGGCAATGATGTTCTATCTTATGCATACGCGACGAGCGTATTGATCGACTGAGATCGACCAGAGCACCGTATTCGGGGTCGGCGCAGGTGGCTGCCCGATCCCGAATAGCTCATCAGTTAAGACGCGGTAGCGCCGCGCAGACCGCGGAATCTGCCCGGTTTTCCCCCTGTTTTCTTGTATATCTATGGCATACCGTATAAAGAAATCGTTAAAATTTTTAAAGACATAGCAAACTTTAGGGCTTTTTGGCCCTTTGTATTCACAGGCTATGATATAAATGTACATATGGGTATGCAAGGATGTAGTTATATTATGGTGAATTGCAAAAAAAGTGCGATTCGGTTTGCATCTGGGAAATTTCTCGCTATTTAGGATTGGGCTAAAGGGCCGTGTCTATAATTGTAAAGGGGGTCTTGCGTACGATGACAAAAGGTAGGGATATTGC
>DAOTTJ010000006.1:0-18672 GCA_034437695.1 Ktedonobacteraceae bacterium | reverse complement strand
AAGCTCAAGTGAGAGTATATAGATAAGGCGTATGGGGAGTAGAAGGCTCTTTAACAACTGAAAAAAACGGTTTGCAGCGCAAAAGCAAACTTGCTCGCGCTACAGAGCAAGTTTGCTTGACTCACGGGTGTCCTGCATAGGAGCCTTGAGAGGCGTCAGTTGCTAGTGGACTCGATGGGTTGGCGCATGGCATCGATGAGTACCTGTGCGACTTCGGCGCGAGTAAACTCGGGAGGCGGTAGTTGGCCGGCTCGCAGCATTTCGCGCACTTTCGTGCCGCTCAGACTAACGTGGTTCGTTGGGTCGTGAGGGCAGGTTTTGAGCGAGGCCATCGAGTTACAGACGCGGCAATAGAAGGAATTTTCGTAGAACATCGGTATGATGCCCAGCTTCTCCGCGTCGACCTGAGCGAAGATATGTTGTGCATCGTATGTGCCGTAGTAGTTACCCACGCCTGCGTGGTCGCGTCCTACAATGAAATGTGAGCAGCCATAGTTTTTGCGCATAAGAGCGTGAAAAATGGCCTCACGTGGTCCTGCGTAGCGCATCGCGGCGGGTAGGACGCCGAGGATAGCGCGGCTGTCTGGATAGTAGTTTTTAAAGAGCACCTCGTAGCAGCGCATACGTACATCGGCGGGAATATCGTCACTCTTTGTTTCGCCGATCAGAGGGTGAAGATACAGGCCATCGACGCTTTCGAGAGCGCACTTCTGGATATACTCATGGGCGCGGTGGACGGGATTACGGGTCTGGAAGCCGACCACGCGCCGCCAGCCGCGAGCGCCAAAGAGCTGACGCGATTGAGTGGGAGTGAAGCGATAGTCGGCGAAAACCTGAGGTTGAAGATTGACGACGCGGACCGGACCTGCTAGCAGGACGGATGCCTGTTTGTAGACAAAGGCCACGCCGGGATGAGCTTCGTCGGTTGTGCGATAGATCTGTTGGGCTTCGTGTTGTTTATCGTATGTAAACTTTTCAGTGACAGTTAAGACGGCCTGGAGCACATTTTCGCTAGTGACCAGGGCCACCTGTGAACCCTCTGAGATAGTAGCAGCCTGTTCAGGACTGGCCGCCAGCGTGATCGGAATCGACCAGGGCAGGCCATTGACGAGCTGCATAGTATCTACGACGCTGAGGTAGTCGGCGTGGTTCATAAAGCCCTGTAGCGGGCTATAAGCGCCGTTAGCCAGCATCTCCAGATCGGCCAGTTGGCGTGTTCCGACGACGAGCTGTGGAAGAGTGGGCGCACGCTCTAAGAGAGCGGCTCTCTCGGCCTCGTCGGCGAGGTTCAGGATTAGCTTTCCTCCGTGAGGAGCTATCAACTCATTAGTTGTGTCTGGCATATTCTCAATCCTTTTTTCAACCCTGAAAGAAGGGAGCATCTGACTCCCTTCCTGTGCATCTTCCTGGTACGTCTACAAAAGACGTACAGAGAACGGTTTGAAGAGTGAATCGTGGCTTTGCCAGATTTATTGGGAGACGATGCCGGTTGTAGCCGTGACCGGGCTGGCTTCGGGTTCCAGGTAGCCCAGTTCTGCGAGTTTGGCAAAAATACGCCCAACACTTTCCTCAATCGTCTCTTTGTCGGTTTCCACGATCAACTCAGGGTTCTCAGGCTCTTCATAAGGATCGTCAACGCCAGTAAACCCCTGTTTCTTGCCTTCGGCCACCAGCTTGTAGAGTCCTTTAACGTCGCGCTGCTGGCAGACTTCCAGAGGACACTTGACATACACCTCGACAAAATTGCCGATCTCGTGCCGCGCCCAGGCTCGTGCCTCGCCGTAGGGTGAGATAGCAGCGGAGACACAGATGACGCCATTGCGAGTGAGTAAGCTGCACACAAAGGCAATGCGTTTGATATTAGTATCGCGGTCTTCGCGACTAAAGCCGAGTCCTTTGCTTAAATTTGTACGCACAACATCGCCATCCAGAATCTCGACATTGCGACCACGAGCTTTGAGGCGTGTCTGGATTACCTCCGAGAGCGTACTCTTGCCTGCGCCGGAGAGGCCAGTAAACCAGATAGTGAAGCCAGTTTGTGTCATATGTGAGAGAAACCTCCATCTGTATTGTTTAGCAGTTAGCAGAAAAGCGTAACCGTGGTTAACTTTAGAGTAACCAGGATATCTACGCACGTAGAGCATCATTGTTAGCGCATCTTACCTGCATTGGTAAGAAAACCTATAAGCTTTAACATGTAACTACTGTTGCATATTCCCGAAACGGGATGATAAAGGGAACTCTTCTGGCGGATCATAGTCTGGCTTGTGCTCTATCAAGCTTGATATGATGGATGAGTTATCCCTGATTTTGTCAAATCAGGACAAACATCCTACTTGTTTTATCGGTCGTCGCAGACGACTGATAAAACAAGTAAAAAAGGTTTTTCACCCTTCCGTGGACTCTTGGTTGGAACTGCTCCACCGCCGAGAGGAAGAAGGTGCAGGAAGGCGTTTGTCAGGTGCATGTCTGCGTCTGACAAACGCCTTCCTGCACAGTGAGATGTGGGCTTCGCTATGGCGAAGCTATGCAGAGAGAAAGCTACCTGTGTACCCCCGAACCTCCCCAGTCAGAGGACTGGCCGTCCTCTGCACTCTTGCAGCCTTTCTCTGACCACATGTTTGCAACCCCTTGCATCCCTGCCTGTCAATCGATGTTTGACTGAGCATCAGGATAGTCTGCCTGCCAGGGTTTCCTGCTCGTTCATAGCGAGTGAGCGGCGAGCATACTGGCGGCGCAGGGCGACGATACAGATACTTGTGAGTACCAGGGCGATGATAAGCAGGGCAGATGCGAAAAGAATGCCTTCGAGTGGAATTACAGGTGCAAAGAGAACTTTTGTGCCTGACGGGTCGAGATAGGTATAGCTACAGGCCTGGACGCTTTTGGGCGGATACTGAGTAAGCACGCTCTGGGCGCTGGCTTTATCGCCGAAATTATAGTTAGAAGAGCTATAGTAGCCAGGGACGAGCATATATTGTCCGTCGGGTGTTTGCAGAGAGACAATAAAGCTCACGTAGTAGAGGGTGCCGTCGTTCTGACCGCTGCCGTCGTTGACCGCAGTTGGAGTAAGCTTTGACGAAAGGATGGTGCAGGTGCCAGTGCGAGTCAAGACCTGTGCTAGTTGTACGAAGAGCAGGCCAATACAGACGAGAGATAAGAGAGCGAAAGAGATGAGAAAGATGAGGGCGAAAGAACGCCGCTCACCGGCATCGTGTTCTGGTGTGTATGTTGTCATAGCAGATCTATAATCTCCGTTCCCTGATATAGTTTTGTGTGGGGTAGTGGGTAGAGTGTGCTCTATCCTAAAAGGTGTGCTTCTGTATCATAGCAAATGGGAGTTGTTTTGAGAACCCATATGCGAGAGAGCAGGGCTATGTAATGCTCAGCAAGCCAGAGGCTTGCGGCCTCCACCCCAGGGTTTTGGATCGGATTGCGAGCGTAGGGCTACGGTCCTACGCTCGCAATCCGATCCTTTATTGAGGGGGAGGCGCTAGGCGTCGAGCATAGAGTAAGCCTGTTGAGAGAGCAAGCTATATGATTGTTATGCACCGATATTCAGTTTTTTGAAGATGCTTTCGGGAATGCTTTGAACGATCCACATAATTGGACGCCAGTAGCTGGGAAGGTAGACGACCTCTTTCCGTTTGAGCATTGCCTCGTAGATACCGTGTCCGACGGCCTCAGGTTTGGCGAAGAGGAGGCCTTTGCGCATATGGGCGGTCATAGGGGTATTGACGGTGCCTGGTTTGATTGTGACTACGCTTACGCCTGCCTTTGCCAGGCGGTTACGCAGGCCTGAGAGAAAGGTTGAGAGAGCTGCTTTGGCTGATCCATAGATATAATTGGATTGGCGACCGCGATCGCCAGCGACCGAGGAGATGACTGCGATACAGCCGCGTTTCTGGCGTTCGAAGTGATTGCCAAGCAGAGTGAGCAGGGAGATAACGCTAGTTGCATTTGTGGTGAACTGTGCGAGAGTAGCGGAGACGCTCTGCTCGTCCTGTTTCTGGTTGCCCAGTGTGCCGTAGGCGATCAGAACCATATCGAGGCCGGAGAAAGGTTTAAGGGCGGCGGCAATAATCTCCTCGTGGTGGTTCAGATCGGCCAGATCGGCCTCGATAGTTATAATCGCGCTAGCACCGCGCACCTGGAGATCGTCTTTAACCGTCTCCAACTTGAAAGCGGAGCGAGCGACGAGTACAAAGTCGGCTCCGTCTCTAGCGAAGTACTTGGCGGTTTCGTGGGCCAGAGCGGAGGTGGCCCCCAGGATCAAAATACGCATACTACTGTTTGCTTTCCGTTTCTACCGCTTGTGTGCTCACTCTTCGCCAGAAGCTGGAAGAGAAGTGCGGGTCTATAAAGTTAGTAAATTCTTGCCAGCGAGGATAGAATTGCTGGAAGCTTGTTGCTGACATACGTGCATCTTTGGCCGGGTAGATTGCGCCATTGTAGTGGCGTACGGTTGAGTCGAGTTCTTCGAGTAGAGCGAGAGTTTTTGCGCCTGTATAGGCGAAGTCGAGAGCGAGAGTCAGGCCTGGGCGTGGAAACGAGAGCATGCCGGGTGATTGACGTGTGCCGAACTCTTTGAGAACGGTTAAAAACGAACCGGCTCCTGACTGACGAATACGTCCAATAATCTCGCGCAGCGCTTCCTGGCCTCCCTCAAACGGGACGACGCACTGATATTGTAGGAAACCGCGGCGGCCATAGATGCGGTTCCACTCGTAGATGCTGTCTAACGGGTAGAAGAAGGGATCGTAAGAGACGACCTTATGGACGCGGTTGGGAAGTTGGACGTGGTAGTAGAGTTCGTTAAAGCCTTTGACAGTCAGTGTATTGAGCATGAATTGGGGGAAATTGAACGGTACTGCCAGGGGCAGGCGTTTCTTGAGTGGTTTGCCGGCGAGTGCGGGCGACTGATTGTGGTTGCCGCGTGTAAAGATGCCGCGACAGAGGGCCTCCCCGCCGATTAGCAGATCGACCCAGGAGACAGTATATTCAAAATCCTTATCTGATTCGGCAGAGAGGGCAAAAAACTCTCCGAGCGAAGTAAAGCGGATGTGGTCAGCATCGATATAGGGGTTGACTATCCGTTTGAGCTTAAATTCGGCCCAGAGGATCAGACCAGTCAGGCCGAGGCCGCCGATAGTAGCCGCGAACAGTCCGCTATTTTCAGTCGGTGAGCAGATCAGGCATTGGCCGTCGGAGCGCAAGAGCTTGAAGCGCGTCACATGCGAGCCAAAGGTGCCGCTGGCGTGGTGGTTTTTGCCATGGATATCGTTGGCGATTGCGCCTCCCACCGAGACAAATTTAGTGCCGGGAGTAACTGGTAGAAACCAGTTGCGAGGCACCATGACGCGGAGGATCTCGGCCAGAGAAACGCCTGCTTCGCAGCAGAGCAGGCCGGTCTGCTCGTCGAAAGCAATGAAGCGATTGAGATGGCTAACATCGAGAGCCACGCCATTTTCATTGAGACAGCTATCGCCGTAGCTACGCCCATAGGCATAGGGAAGGACCGAACTCTTGCTCTGTTCGAGGTTCGGGAGTTCATCGCGCCAGTAGAGAGGGACGATGCCCGCGTGCTGGACTTTGGGGTAGCGTCCCCAGGAATGTAGCTCTTTCGTGTGGTCAGGTAAGAGCATTGAAGTGACGAGCTCCTCTTTGCGTTATAATAGTTGCCAGATTTCCTTCTTTTTCCTGTTACATATAACGCAATTGGCGGAAAGATAGTTACTTTCTCACCCAATTGGCAGGGTCCGGCCAGTTTCGTGAGCTACTCTATGCCCTGAACGCTGAGTAGTAGCGAAGACCTCGCGCTTTGCGGGGGAGGCAGGGAAGTCCAGGTGGTATAAAAATATGGAGAACGCGTAAATGCATGTACTAATCTTTGCTGGTGGAACTGTGAGGGAGGGTGCGGCGGTTACAAAGGCACTTGCCAGAGGGGGGTTGGTGATCGCTGCCGATAGCGGAGCGGAGACTGCCCTGGAACGGGGCTATCTGCCAGATTTTGTTGTGGGCGACAATGACTCGCTGGATGCGGGAGCACGCGAGAGGCTAGTCCTACTGGGCAGTCAATTTGTGTCTGCGCCTGTAGAGAAGGATGAGACTGATACGGAACTGGCTATTAATCAGGCGCTAGAGCATGGAGCGACGCAGATTAGTCTACTTGGGGCGTTGGGAGGTGAGCGTTTCGAGCACAGCATAGGCAATATCCTGCTCCTGGCAGGCTTTGCCGACACGCCGATCGAGCTAGTCGATGGTCCATCGCGTTGTTGGCTGTTAAGCGGGCCGGGAACGGCGGAGATTGAGGGAAAGAAAGGCGATCTTCTCTCGTTGTTTCCCCTGGCGGGTCTGGCCGAAGGAGTGCGGACAGTGGAACTGTATTATCCATTGAGCGGTGAAAGCCTCGATTTTGGGAAACCCAGAGGGATCAGCAACGTGCTGCTTGCTGAGAGTGCCAGCGTTTCCTTGAGCGCAGGAACGTTGCTGATTGTTCATACCGCTGTCTGAGAGAGCGGGTATTCCATTAAAACGTAGGGATGACCTGGTTAATTGCGCCATAGTTATAGGTGCAAAGTGGGCCGAGCGTCGCTTTATAAAGGATCTGAGTGCCGCTATAGGCGTAGTAGTAGTGCAGTCTTCCGTCATAGCTCCAGACAAGCTCGTAGGTACCCTGGGGTACTGATGAGAACGTAAAGGTGCCGTTACTATTGACTGGTGCGCTGGATGCGTTGTCCAGCAGTTGCGAGAAGAGATATGGTGGGATGCCCGCGTACATACCCTGTACCAGAGCGACCGTAGGGGTATAGGGTGTACCGGGGATCTGAGTGGTGAAGTGGCCCTGGACCATTACCGGCTGCTGCAAGGCTTTAGCAGCGGCTTTGCCCTGAGTAGTATCGCCAAATTGGTGGGACAATTGTTGATACGTCTTTACCGCGTCTGCGCAGGTCGTATTGAGCTGCTGTTGACCGAGGCCCCAGAGAGCCTGGGCATAAGTGTTGTGGACCTGTTTGGCCTGAGGAGTAGATGGAAAGCGTGTAGTCAGGACGGTAAAAGCGTTGACCGAGGTTGTAAATTGTCTGGCGTTGAGCTGCTGCACTGCGAGATTGTAGTAGGCCAGGGCATCTGCTGCCTGAGCCTGAGATTGGCAGGTTCCGATACAGTAGTTTAGTGCAAGCAATGTGTCATAGTGGGCGGTTGAGTTGCTAAAGTGTTGTAGATTGCTCTCGTGCTGGCCCCAGGCGAAGTACGCGGCGAGCATATCTTTTTGCGCCCGTTGAACCTGAACAGTTGCGCCTTGATAGGTAGTCAGGACGGTACTAAAATTTGTCACCGCCCTGGGGTACTGTTGCTGGTTGCTAAGGGTCTCGCCCCATTCGTCATAGACGCGGGCGAGGTTAGTCGAAGTAGGTGAAGCTTCACCTGCGCTTTGAAACTCGGTGATGGCAGTTGGCCAGTTGTGTTGGTTTTCGAGATAGCGGGCCTGCATCGCGTGCAGACCGCTCTGCTGGCTCAGGCTCAGGCCACTAAAAACAAAGAGCAGCAAAACGAGGATAGTAGTATAAATAATCTGCGAGCGGCGGCGTGGATTGAGTGGAGAGAGCAAGCCGAGCGCGACGCGGACCCCGTTGGCGATTAAAAGTAAGATAGCGAATAGAATAGCAACGACACTGGCAAAGACTGCGCCGGTCGCCCAATCTGAATTCAGCAAAATGAGGGCCAGCAGGAGACCTGTTCCGGCGACAAATGTGGGAATATTCACCCAGAGAGGCAGGGGTCGAATGAACTGATTGACCTCGTGTGTGAGCGTCCCGGATGGTAGCTGAGCCGAGTCGGGGAGGTAGTCTGTTCTCAGAGGTCGGCTTCTTCCGGGGAGACCGGGATAGACGTTGCCGAGGGCTGGACCGGCAGAGGATGCCTGGACAAACGGTGTAGTGCCGCCTGCCTCGGCTTCCCAGAGCTTACTGAAGCCGCCGCTACTTTGTGTGCCGGCTTGTTGTCCCCACAGGTTGCTGAAGCCGCCGCTACTTTGTTTGTCGGACTGCTGTGCTCGGAGCGTGCCGGAGGCGCTGACATCTGGTTGTTCCTCGGAGTTGATAAAGGAATCGTCCTGGATGATCGTCAACTGATCCCAGGGATTGGCGAGGTTACCAAAGAGTGGTTGAGGCTGCTGTTGAGTCCAGGGGTTAGTGATAGTCTCTGCTTTATCATGAGTGGACGACAGTTGGTTCCAGGGATTGGCGAGGTTACCGACCTGGGGTTGAGCCTGTTGTTGTGTCCAGAGGTTATTGATATGCCCGTCATCGTCTGGTTGAGCAACCGACTGCGCCCAGAGGTTATTGATATGCCCGGCGTCCTGCGGGCTGCTGGCGGATTGGCCCCATGGTTGGTTTGCAGTGCCTATATCCTGTCTATTTGCCCATTGCTCCCAGGGGTTGGCGGTATTCACATCTTGAGGAGCAGAGGGAAATGCAACATGAGGTGAAGATAGTTGCTGAGGAGTAGCCAGTGGTTCAAAAGGCATATAGCCCTGATCGAGGTCCCAGCCCTGGTTCAAGACGCTGGCAGCGGGACCATGATAGATATTGCCGGAAGCGGCCAATGGATCTGCTTTCTCATCCTCGGGCGCTGGTTCAGTATGTTGAACACGTGGTGCAGGAGCGTCCAGGTCGCTAGCGCTTACCCAGGTTGCCATTGAGCTAATATCCTGGTTGGGTGTGTGCTGGTTGGCATGGAGAGGTGTTAGTAGTTGTCCAGCACCGAGTGGGTGTGAAGGCGACAGAAATGTTGGGATAGTAGTTGCTGGTTGGATTAACGTAGGGAAGCCCTGGGATGGTTGGGGCAAAGGATCTTCGTCAAAAGGGAGACGTGCCACTGGCGTGAAACGCGGGGCTTCTGGCGTAGCTGGAAAGTCTAAGGCGGCAGGCTGTTGTTCTGCAAAAGAGTTCCAGGGCTTTCCAGGTATGTTCCAGGGTGGCTGTAGTTCTAGAGATGCACCACAGGTTGAGCAGAATGGATCTGTGTCTAAGTTTGGCGCACCACATCTGGCACACAACATAGCGATCGACCTCCATATTTTCCTCAGCAAAATTGATAGATATGTACGCTATCCCCTGCCTATTTGAGGGGATGGTTGGGCTGGTTTCGCCAGGTTGCCGGAGAGCAGATTTTTTTGCTAAAGATGTTTCAGGGAATATGATACACGAATGGGGAGAATAATAGCAATGTGATCCCCCTAATGGTATAGGGTTATTCAAAAGTCCGCCCTGCTGCGTGCGGAGGTGGGAAAAAGAGGAAAAAGAGGTTTTTCGGGGATATCCCGTTTACACAGGTAGATTTTTTGTCTTTCCCTGATGGTCTGGGCTTCGCCACCGCGAAGCGTTCAGCGAAAAACCTACCTGTGTCAAACAGCCCTCTTACCTGTCCCCGGACAGGGTGCTGGCAAAAGGTTGCGCCCTCTGCCCTCCTGCCTAAGTCTGTGCGAGAAGCTCTGGGGATGAAGGATAGCTATCTGGTCAAATAGCGGGTGTATGTGGTATGATAGAAAAAAGGTTCTATAAAACCCGTCGTTTCCGATCTCTCGCTTCCTTGTGAGAGATGCAGCATTACTGGGGGATTGCTTGTCGAAACATGAATTTACGGTAGCGGATGCGTATTCCTATGATTTGCGCAGTCCTGCCCGTTGGATTATAGCGCATATGTGGCGCTATAAATCGCTCATTTTATGTTATATAGTGGCTGCTGTAGCGGCCAACGGTGTGTATGCCAGTGTGACATTGCTGACTGGTGTGGCTTTTAATGCGGTGCTGAGGGGGTCTTTGAGTCAGTTGCTCATGGTGGTCCTATTGATGCTAGGGACTATTCTGGTGGGTGGGTGTGCTGATATTGGGGCGCGTATTTTTCCCGAACTGGTGAGTAAGCGGGTGACCCGCGATGCGCGTCTAGAGCTTTATTTGGGTTTGCTTGGTAAAAGCCAGACGTTTCACAATCGCCAGCGTGTAGAGGATATTATGGCGCGTGCGGCGAATGATATGACGCAATTGAGCAATATGATCATGCCGGGGTTTGATGTTGTTTTCGACTCGAACGTCAGCCTAGTGGTGGTTTTGCTTTTTATTGGTTCGATCAATGTTCGGCTTTTGCTAGTGCCATTAATCTTTACATGTACATTTTGGATTGCTGTCCGTTTCTACTCGCGCCAGCTTGCGCCTGTATCGGATGGGATGCGTGAGAAGTTTGGCGACCTGAGTGCTACGCTGAATGAGGCGATAACTGGGATTGAGGTAGTCAAAGTGGCGGCTCAAGAGAAGGCCGAGATGCGCAAGTTTGCGCGGGCGGCCAGCCGCTATCGCGATCTGTTTGTCAAGAACGGGTTGGTGCAGTCGTGGTATCTACCGCCTTTATTGCTCTCGATTGCTCTAGTCTTTGCATTTTTGCACAGCCTTATTCTGGTCAGTCAGAAGCAGATCTCGGTGGGCAACCTGGTTTCCTTTATGGGTTTGATGACCATTTTGCGTTACCCGGCATTCAATGCCAACTGGCCTATCAGGCTTGTGCAGCTTGGGGTAGCGGGTGCAGACCGCATTATTCATATTCTCAGGGAAGAGACAGAATTGGATGAGAATGAGGATGGATATGGAGGTGAGATGCGAGGTGAGATTGTCTTTGAAAATGTCTCATTTCGTTATGAAGAGACACCGATCCTGAAAAACATCTCGTTTCGTGCTGAGCCGGGTCAAACGGTGGCCATAGTTGGTCAGACGGGTGCTGGAAAAAGCACGCTGACGAAATTGATCAATCGTATTTATGATGTGGAAGCCGGGCGTGTGCTGATCGATGGGGTCGATGTGCGCGAGTGGCGACTTGATACGTTGCGTGCGCACATCTCGACTATCGAGCAGGACATCTTTCTCTTCTCGCGTTCCATTGCTGAGAATATCGCCTATGGTTTGGGGCAGCGAGCGCAGCGCGAGGTTATCGAGCAGGCTGCGCGGGATGCTCAGGCTCATCAGTTTATCGAGGAATTCAAAGAGGGCTATGAGACAGAGATTGGTGAGCGTGGAGTGACGCTCTCGGGTGGGCAGCGTCAGCGGATTGCCATCGCACGCTCATTACTGACTGATCCGCGTATCCTAATTCTGGACGACTCAACCAGTGCGATCGACAGTGCCACTGAAGATGAGATTCAACGGGCAATCAAGCGTGTGTTAGAGAATCGTACGACGTTATTAATTACTCATCGGCTTTCGCAGATTCGTCGTGCTGATAAAGTACTGGTGTTGCGTCAGGGTGAGCTGATTGACCAGGGGACTCACGATGAGTTGCTAGAGCGTTGTGAGACGTACAGGCGTATCTTTGCGTATCATGGGAAGGCTCGGCAGAGAGATAGTGTGGATGAGCAGACGTTGCTGGCAAAGGATTTGTGAATAGAACAGATGAAACGGAGATACAATGGCTTCTCTAATGGAGGGTCTGGGAGCCGAGGCCTATGATCGCACATACAGCGATCGCGCCCTGATTGCGCGGATTATTGGCTATTTTGGTAGCAGGCGGAGTTTGATGCTGTTTGTGGCGTTGCTAGTCATTCTCAGTGCGCTGGTTGATACAGCTTTTCCGCTTTTGATCTCATATGGTCTTGATCAATTGCTGGCTGCAATAAGTATCCAGACGGTGTACATCCTGGTACTTGCGATTCTTGTGGCCGGGGTGCTTTCCTGGATTTTCAACTTTTTTCGTCTACGGATTACAGCGAGGGTGGTGGGCGATGTTGTGCTGGAACTGCGTAACGACGCTTTTGCCGCGATAGTAGCGCGTGAGATGTCTTTCTATGATGAGTTTTCCTCGGGAAAGATTGTCAGCCGGGTGACTTCAGATAGTGAAGACTTTGCCACGGTTGTGACATTAACCCTGAACCTGCTCAGTCAGGTATTACTTTTCTTTCTGCTGATAGGTATCCTTTTCTTTAGCAGTGCGTACTTAACATTACTGGCGTTGACCATTGTGCCGGCGATTATCATAGTAGCATTGCTTTTTCGCCGTATTGCTCGTAGTACCACGCTGGGGGCGCAGCGTTCGCAGGCGCGTGTCAATGCCAACGTACAGGAAGTTGTGAGCGGGATTACAGTTGCGAAGAACTTTCGGCAGGAACAGAACATGTACGACGAATTTGTAAAGATCAACCAGCAGTCGTACCGGGTCAGCTTGCGTTCGGGCTTTGTCTATAGCGGCATCTTTCCGCTGCTCTTTTTTATTGCCAACCTGGGGATTGCGACAGTTATCTATTTTGGTGGGCATAGTGTCTTTGACCATGCGATATCGGCGGGGGCATGGTTTCTCTTTTTACAAAGCATGGGTCAGATCTGGTTTCCACTGACGAGCATTGCCTCCTTCTGGAGTCAGTTTCAGCTTGGTCTTTCGGCCAGTGAGCGCATCTTTGCGCTCTTAGATGCGGAGCCGCGCATTCACCAGTTTGCCAGTGAAGAGGTTGATAATCTGCGTGGAAAGATCGAGTTTCGCAAGCTCTTCTTTAGCTATGACGAGCGTCAGAACGTGTTGACCGATTTCAGCCTGACCATTCGTCCGGGCGAGACAGTGGCGATAGTTGGGCATACGGGAGCGGGCAAGTCGAGTCTGGCCAAACTGATTGCGCGTTTTTACGAATACCAGGGGGGAGAATTGTTGATCGACGATCGTGACATTCGTAGCCTTGACCTGACGACCTATCACCAGCGTCTGGGTATGGTGCCGCAATCGCCCTTTTTGTTTTCGGGTACAGTGAGCGAGAATATCCGCTATGCCCGACCGGAAGCCAGCGATAGTGAAGTCGAGGCTATTGCGCGTAGTATTGGTCATGGAGACTGGTTAGAGGCGCTGCCAGAGGGTCTAGACACTCTGGTTGGTGAAGCTGGACGTGCGCTATCGATGGGCCAACGTCAGCTAGTTGCGCTGGCCCGTGTGCTCTTACAAGACCCGGCGATTATTATCCTTGACGAGGCCACGGCCAGCGTCGATCCTCTGACCGAAGCGCAGATTCAGGAGGGATTGGACCTAGTACTCAAAGGTCGCACCTCCATCCTGATTGCGCACCGTCTCTCGACGATCCAGCACGCCGATCGTATTCTGGTGCTGGCCCGTGGACGTATTGTAGAGGAGGGCAGCCACGAGGCTCTGCTGGCTCAGGAAGGACACTATGCGCAGCTTTACAACACATACTTTCGCCATCAGTCACCCGACTATCAGCCGGGGACAGGATTTGTACGTGTTGATTCCAGTCTAGTGGATTAAGAGTCAGGCGTGAACCTCCGTATAAATCAGCATAGCCATTGCATCGAGGCGCAGCAAATGATCCTGTGGACCCTGGATCTTGAGTGCGCCCTGCATATAGTTTGAGGCGGGATTGGCGTCGCACCAGAAGATATTGGCTAGATCTTCGCTAGTGCCGCGCAGGATCAGGTCTGGCTGCTCGTACTGACCATCGTAAACATCTGTCTGGTTGTTTTTGATAGTCAGAGTAAAAGCTGCCTGGATATCTATTGCCTCGATGTAGATATTGCAGTTCCAGTTGCGTAGTGAGCGCATAACGCGTTCACTTTGTCTGGCGTGTGTGATATAGTCGTTCAGAGCTTCGTGTAGTTCTGCCTGTGTTGCCATAAAAGTACTCCCAAATTTTCACGCAGTAACAAGTAGTTTGCCAACAAAGGTGGGCAAACTACTTATTCTAATGGATTCAGTTTGCCACTTTTTTGGTTCCAGCGCCAGCGCCGCGGGCCATTGCGGTCAGGATACCCACGGCGGCGCAGAGCGCACAGACCAGCAGGGCGGCGTGGAACCCGTTGATGAAAGTATTTTGCAGGGTTGCGATAGTTGTCAGTGAGAGACTGTGGGTTTGTGGAGACGAAAGCACAATGCCTGCGGAGGCTGCTCCGAGCGCGGTAAAGACTGTGCCGGTGAGCGCGACGCTAGTACTCTGACCGATCACGCGTCCGGTGGCCAGAATGCCCGAAGCTTCGCCCTGCTTGTTAGTGGGTGCCGCGCTCATCAGAGTGCGAGTATTGGGTGATTGGAAGATTCCCTGTCCAAAGCCGGTCAGAGTAAGACGCCAGACAATATCCCATAAGGTACTCTGTGTGTTAAGCTGGCTGAGCAAGATCAGTCCGATGCAAGCGATGGTCAGGCCGATGGGTGAGATCCAGCGCGAACCTATACGGTCGGCCAGTGAACCGCTCAACGGGGCAGCCACGGCCAGAGCGAGCGGGAGGGGAGTCATGATCAGGCCTGTGTGGATCGTAGAGAAACCGCGCAGCTGTTCAAAGTAGAAAGGCAGGATGAAGCCGGGTGCAAACAGGGCCATCATACAGAGCATAAAGCTGATGTTGGCCAGGGCAAATGTGCGGTTTGTGACCAGATGGAGATCCAGAATGGGGTATGTGAGCTTGCGCTCGACCAGAATGGCGATCGTCAGCATCACAATACCAATGGTAGTGGTAGTGAAAGTACCTGGTGAGGTCCAGCCCCATTCCTGTCCAAACGACAGGCTGAGCGTTACAGCAGCAAAACCGAACGCGAGCAAAACGGCTCCCAGTGGATCGAAATGGCCGTGTATGTTGGGAGCCGGGCGGTGTTCCTGGTAGAAAGAGAAAGCTGCCGCAAGGACAAGCAGGCAGATTGGCACATTGACATAAAAGATCCAGCGCCAGCTAAGATACTGAGTGATAATCCCGCCGATGGTGGGTCCCAGGGCCACGCCCAGAGAGACCACTACCGCATTCAGACCAAGAGCAAGGCCGCGTTCGCGATTAGGGAAAACGCTGGCGATCATCGCGATATTGACCGAGAAGATCAGCGCTCCGCCCAGTCCTTGAAAGAGCCGAGCCAGGATGAGTAACTGGAGCGAGGGAGCCATACCGCAGAGCGCCGAGCCTATCAGGAAGATTACCAGGCCGGTTAGAAAGATTGGTTTGCGTCCCACCATATCGGCGAGTCGTCCGAAAGTCAGCAAGACTGCGGCAATAATCACAAGATAGCCGATCACCACCCATTCGATCGCCCCGCTCACCCCGAGGTGGAACGTGCGGGCAATCAGGGGGAGGCCGATATTGACTATCGAGCCATCGAGGGTAGTAATAAAGCTACTCGATGCAGCGAGCGCCAGCACCAGCCAGCGGTTCATCTGTGTGTGGGCAGGCTCGGTGGTCAGAGCCGAGGTATTGAGTTTGAGTAGAGCAGGTGTATCAGCCTTTAACGTTCCGCCGTCAGGCCCGGTTGTCGTCAATCTACTGTCTATACTTGCTGGTTTTTCTTCAGGCATATGTAACTCCTTTGTGCAGTGAAAGTCATGTCTTATTCTGAACAATGTGCCAGTAGCTTATCAGAAAAAAGGCAATAAAAAGCGTCCTGCTGGAGGCAGGTAAGATGATTGAAAAACCATTCAATTACGGCAACACCTGTTTCCATCAAATTATGCCGGTCTAGTGGCCTATATTAATAACTATTATCTATGAATATCAGAACAAAAAGGAATACTTGCCAAAATGCGTGGTATAGAAAAAGCTCATTGTAAGGGGTTCTGGCTAGAGTGAGGGGTGGGATAGAGTGGATTGCCGGCTCAAAAAGCAGGCACATAGAGAGAGTTAGCAGATAAAAAAGGAAAAAGAGTTTTCAAGATATGAATTTAGAATGACTTACAATTCGGGTTAGAGCGTAGGGAAAGAAGTGGAAACGTAGATATTAGCCAGGGTGAAATCGGGCAGGTATATAATACACATGGAAAAACGCGATCATTTTTAAGAAAAGGGGAGAAATTGGAGGAGTAGAGAGAGGGTATATTTGCGTAGGAATTCCTACGTGGTTGCAATAACATAAGCAAGGGTGCTATGTTTGGCTGACATGTGGAGCAGCGTTTGAACAATGCCGATCTCCAATAAACATTTCTCAAAGCGCTACATCTGCTTGAGGGGAGTTTTTTTACAATGTTGTTAGCAGGCGATATCGGCGGGACCAAGACGAAGCTGGCGGTTTTTTCGATTGAAGAAGGATGGAGAAAACCATTAGCGGAAGCGACGTTTCCCAGTGGACACTATTCTAGCCTGGAGGCACTCGTACAGGAATTTTTAGGGCGGCACCAATTTCAGATAGAAAGGGCAAGTTTTGGAGTAGCTGGACCGGTTGTCAGGAGTCGAGCTACAATTACCAATTTACCCTGGGTACTTGAAGAGAACCATTTGAAGAGGGCGCTCAATATTCCCTATGTGAGTCTTTTGAATGATCTTGAGGCTATTGCTTACGGCGTACCTTATCTGCAAGAGTATGATCTTCACACCTTGAATGCCGGGCGGGCGGTACAAAGTGGTGCGATTGCAGTAGTTGCGCCGGGGACGGGATTAGGAGAAGCTTTTTTAACCTGGGAGAATGATCACTATCATCCCCACACCTCGGAGGGAGGGCATGCGGATTTTGCGCCTGCGGATGAATTGCAGTTAGGTTTGCTGCATTATCTCCAGTTGCGTTACACGCATGTGAGTATAGAAAGGGTTTGTTCTGGGCGTGGATTGCCCAATATCTATAACTTTTTAAAAGAGTCGGGTCGTAAATCTGAACCTGCATGGTTGGCGGAGCAGCTAGCAAGTGCGAAAGATCCCACGCCAGTAATTGTTGAAAACGCATTGGACCAAGAGAGAGCGTGTGACATTTGCCGGCTGGCATTAGAGACATTTGTTGCGATTCTGGGTGCTGAAGCTGGCAATATGGCTTTAAAAGTTCTGGCAACGGGAGGTGTTTATTTAGGAGGGGGTATTCCGCCGCGTATTTTGCCCTTTCTTTCGGAAGGGCGATTTTTACAGGCGTTTCTACGTAAGGGACGTTTGAGCAATGTATTGATACCGACGCCGGTCTACGTGATTCTCAATCCAGGAGTAGCTCTGTTGGGAGCTGCGCGTCATGGGTTTGAGAAGCTGGGTCAGGAGTAAGCAGTGCCTGTCTACCCTCCATCGGATAGACAGGCTGCCAGGGTGCCAATTTTGTTGATAAAGAGCTTATTTACGACCTGAGCGTAGGAATTTCTGATTTTCTGGTAGGTGGCGAATCGCTCGCCTGATCGTGGGTAGGTGGGGTAGATATATTTGCCAGTGGTAGAGTGAAGAGGATAGTTGTCCCCTCCCCGAGAGTGCTCTGCGCCCAGGCAGTGCCGCCGTGACCAGTAATGATGGCCTTAATAATCGCCAGGCCGAGTCCGCTGCCGCCGCTAGAAGCATTGCGTGAACGGTCTACGCGATAGAAGCGTTCAAAGATATAGAGTAGATCTTGCGGATTGATGCCGACGCCAGTATCCTTGACCCACACGATCAGATGAGTATTTTCGACTTTGGCTCCAAGCGTGATCTGGCCGTTGGGAGGTGTATGGCGACGGGCATTATCGAGAAGGTTGAGTAAAACCTGTGTAATGCGATCGCTATCGGCCAGAACGGGGGGTGTAGAGGGATCGATCTCATTTTTCAGCGTGATCTCTAGTTGCTCGCATTCGGGAGCGATGACAGCCAGAGTTTCAGTGACAAGGTCCTGTATATTAAGTGGAGCCAGTTCGAGTTGTACGCGCCCGGCTTCGAGGGCGGTCATATTTTGCATATCGCTGACGAGACGGCGTAAGCGTTGGACCTCGCGTCCGATAAGCTGGGCGGTTTCCTGGCGTTCGAGGGGTTCACTGATCACATTATCGGCGATGGCTTCGCTATAGCCCTGGATGGCGGTCAGGGGTGTTACCAGATCGTGTGCTATATTAGCGATCATATCGCGGCGCAGTTGTTCCTGGATACGTAGAGCATTGACATCGGCGGCGATCTTATCGGCCATCGAATTAAAGGTCACAGCCAGGCGGCCCAGTTCATCGAGGTGGGGTGGTGATGCCACGCGATGAGTATAATTGCCATCTTTCATCTCTTCTGCGGCTTTCGTGAGAGAGATCAGGGGTCTGGTCAGGCGGCGAGTCATCAGCAAGCTGAAAAAGATCACAATCAGAGCGATGCCAGCGCCAGCGATGAGGATAACCAGATTGACATTAGTAAGAAAGTCGGAGGCTAGGTCTTTAGGAAAGCGATTCGGCTGAATAATCAGCACAGCGCCGACAATTTTATTATTGAGTTTGATAGGGACACTGGCATAGAAGCCTGACGAAGCCGAAGAGTCTGTGCTAGTCTGGTAATTATCCAGACCAGAGTTTCCTTGAAGCGCTTGTTGAAGGGCCTGTTTAAACTTTGCTTGAGTTGTTGCATCGTTCATCAGGTCGCCGGGTACTGGTGGGAACTGTGACGCGTAGATATAGCCTTTGGGGTCCATAATAAAGAGATACCCACGTACTTCAGGAATTGCGGGTATATTTTCCCAGCTTTGATTATTGCGGGTATATTCATTTAAAAGGATCTGGGCGGCCGACTCGGCGTTATTTTTGAGCTGATCGATTTGGGTTTGATAAAAGTAGTTGTGGACAGCGATAGTGACAACGATAACCATCAGGAGGATTGCGCTGAGGGCCACGCCGAGATAGCTTAGCACCAGTTTGGTACCCAGCGAGAAGCTTGCTTTTGGTTTTTTGAGAGTAATCATGACGCTTTCTCTGGGACAAACTTATAGCCGAATCCCCAGACAGTATGGATATAGTGGGGAGCATTGGTGACGGCC
>DAOTTJ010000005.1:0-3401 GCA_034437695.1 Ktedonobacteraceae bacterium | reverse complement strand
TTGCTTCAGCGACTGTAGTATGCCATATTCGTTGGGATTTGTCAAGGGGTTTTCGGGGAACTTTTTAGGCGTCCCGATTTTTGCTCCTGACATCTTTTCTCGTAGTGGTTGTTTACACGAGGACAATCGGACAGACTGATCCTATGTGCGAAAAACGCTACTCCTGGAAAATGATCCCTCAGAGGAGCCACATTAACGTGGCTTATATCCTACAGAACAGAAGAACCTATCTCGTATGTCATTCCTGACTGAGTTGGTGTTCTCTCGTCCGTGGCTTGAGTATTATGCCATCGGTCGAGTATCTTGTCAAGGGGTTTAGGAATGAGTTTTTGTATTTTTATAAAATTCCTAATTACGATTACAGGGTTTCTCAAAAAAAATTTTGTTCCTTTTCATTTACTCTGCCGCCTGCGGCAGAGAGAGAAGGTGCAGGAAAGCGCAAGTTGCGTCTGACAAGCGCCAGCCTGCACGGTGAGGTCTTGGCTTCGCCACTGCGAAACATTCAGCGAAAAACCTATCTGTGTAAATTTCCGGGTGGAGCGTGTCTATTTTCCGATGCAAAATTCACTGAAGATCCTATCCAACAGATCTTCGGTGGCGGTCTCGCCGGTTAATTCTCCAAGCGTGTTGTAGGCGGCCGTGAGGTCGATTGAGACGAAATCGAGTGGAAGGTCTTGCGCCAGAGCGTGCAGAGAGGCGGCAAGATGGGCGGATGAAACGCGCAAAGCCTCCTGGTGGCGTACGCTGGTAACCAGGGCGTCGGTTTCAGAGGGCGTATGACCAGCGTCTACAAGATGAACCAGAGCATCTTCCAATGCAGGTAAACCCTCACCGGAGAGGGTAGAGGTAGAGACTGAGAGGGGGGGAGTTGGCCAGAGCCGCTGGAGTTCGGTGAGATCAAGCTGGCGAGGTTGATCGGACTTATTAATCACGAGCAGAACGGCGCGGGGAGGTATAGAGGCAGAGTCGACAGGCTCGGCAGCGCCAAATCCCATGCTCTGCACTTCGTCTATGACCTGGCGGTCGCGCTCGGTCAGGGGCTGAGAGCCGTCAAAGACTAGCAGGACAACTTCGGCGCTGGCAGCGGCTGCGCGGCTGCGCTGGACGCCGATCTGCTCGACAGGGTCAGCAGAGGGGGTAATGCCGGCGGTATCGATGAGATAGAGCGGAATACCGCGAAGATTGGCCACCTCTTCGACGGTATCGCGGGTAGTACCGGCGATAGGAGTGACAATTGCGCGGTCGGCACGCAGGAGGGCGTTGAGCAGACTGGACTTGCCGACATTAGGGCGTCCGATAATCGCAGTGCGCAAGCCCTGCTTATACAGGCGACCCTGTTCAGAACCAGCCAGCAGCGTGGCGACCTGAAGCTGAGCGAGCTGGATCAATGGAAGCAGTTCGGCGGACGAAGGTGTAGGGATATCATCCTCGGGAAAATCGATACTGGCCTCGATGCGGGCAATGACGCCGAGAAGCGCGTGGCGAGCCTGCTGGACGCGGGTTGAGATGCGTCCCTGGAGCTGATGCATTGCCAGACGCCGGGCAACCTCGGTCTGAGAGCTGATCAAATCCATGACAGCCTCGGCCTGAGCGAGGTCGAGGCGACCGTGCAAAAAGGCTCGTAGAGTAAACTCGCCTGGCTGAGCCAGACGTGCGCCGTTACTCAACACCAGACTCAGGATGCGCTGGAGTACAAGTGGGCTGCCATGAGCCTGAATCTCGACGACATCCTCACGTGTATAGGTGTGTGGAGCGGACATAAAAGCGACCAGAACCTCGTCGATAAGCTCGCGAGTGGTCGGTTCAATGATATGTCCGTAGGTCAGCAGGTGAGATTGAGGGAGATCGCCTGACTTCCCCGCAGAGTGAAACAGTGGGCGCACAAGTTGGAAGGCCTGAGTGCCACTGACCCGGATCACGCCTATGCCTCCCTGGCCTGGTGGTGTCGCAATGGCGGCGATAGTATCGTTATGCATGGGGCCTATTATAGCGGGTTCGCGAAAGATTGGGAAGCACCGTTTAGCAGGAAACGATGCGAGCAGGATGGGTATAGACGTTCATACTACTAGTGCGGAGAAAGCCCAGCAGGGTGAGGCCGCTGCGGGTGGCAAGTTCTACAGCGAGACTGGACGGGGCTGAGATAGCTGCGACACAAGGTATGCCGGCGACCAGAGCTTTCTGAATGATCTCAAACGAGGTGCGCCCACTGACCAGCAAGATATGTGAGGTGTAAGGCAGAGTAGCGTGCAAGAGACCGTGGCCGATCAGTTTATCGACTGCATTGTGTCGACCAACATCTTCGCGCAAGAGCAGCAGTTCGCCCTGAGCAGTAAATAGACCAGCGGCGTGGAGGCCGCCGGTATGGTCAAAGACGGCCTGAGCCTGGCGCAGGCGGTCAGGGAGCGTGTAGAACAAACTGGCGGGCAGTTGGAGATGGTCGTCCGGGAATTGTCGAATGGAAGCGAGGGCAGAGGAGATACTATCTTTACCGCACAGTCCACAGCTGGTCGAGACGGGGAAATGGCGCTGGAAAACGTCGAGGTCAACCTCGGCCAGACGTTCTGGGGTCAGCATGACATCCACCACATTTGGCAGAGGCAGACCATCGGAGTCGCTGGCCACAGACACCTGAAGCACCTCATCGCTCGTATGGACGACACCCTCAGTCAGCAAAAAACCGGCCACCAGCTCTGGATCATGACCGGGCGTGCGCATAATCACAGCCAGGTTCTGACCAGCCAGGCGGATCTCCAGCGGTTCTTCAACGGTAAGCTGCTCCTCGCGCTCAACCTGTTCCTCTGCCTGCCAGCGCGTAACATGGGTCAGCAAAATCCGCTCAGGCTCAACGGCAGAACGCCAGAAGTCAGATGTGGCCATGATAGTCTCCTATAGCTTTCCTGTACATTTTCGTGTTTTCTAGCAGGTAATGAGCCTCAAAGGAGGCAAGATTGTCTTTCCAAATGTTGTAGCATTTCTAGCAAAGGAACGCAACGTTAGCTTCTCCTATTACAGGGCTATATTTCATTCTCCGCAAGCCTCTGGGTTGCGAGCGTGGGGCTGCGGCTCTACACTCGCAACCCGATCCGTTGTTCAGAAGGGGGGCCACACGCCGAGTATTATATAGCCCTGCTCCTAGTTATGAATGGTCCGAGCAAAGATTCGCGCTCCTCGCATATTTAGGGCGAAGTGGGAAGCGCCAGGCAACGTGTTGGGGGTCTCTGTATCATCGTCGCGGTTGTTCGTAGCGTTCGATGGCTCGCATGCCAGCGGTTGTGCGCGGTTGTGCGGTGGCGGTGGGTGGCATGCGCTGACGCTTGAAGTAGTATTTGCAGAGTCCTGGCTTGATGGGATCGGGTGGCTCAATCGCGACCAGTCCCCAGCCTTCCTGCTCTAACCAGACC
>DAOTTJ010000004.1:0-1732 GCA_034437695.1 Ktedonobacteraceae bacterium | reverse complement strand
CCGGCACCCCCACCATCCAACGGCGCGGGGAGTCGTCGGCCAGCACCAGACGAGCCTGAAAGAGCGCGTCTTCGACCGCTGAGCCACGTGCCAGTTCGCCGTACAGAGCCAGAAAGAAGGGACGTGCATCGACATCGAAAACGCTCAGACGCATGCCCAGGGCGTAGGGAACCTGTTGGCGCACCAGGGAGGCTGCGACGTTATGCAGAGCCGTCGGTCCAGGCGTGGCACTCACACAGGCGCTCAAGGTTACCAGCCACGCGCTCCGCTGCACCCGTGTGTGCAGGTCAGATGTGGTGACCGCATGCAGATCGGCTTTATCCTGCTCAAAACACAGGATCGCCTCGTGTTCCCGCTGACCCCCATGACCCAGAAAGTGGAGCACGCGTCCGCTCTGATTGGCGACCAGTTCCCGCAGGCGCTTGAGCGTGGGAGGAGCGCAGCGTTCAAGCGTGACCACGCGTGGCACCGCCTCTATAGCTTCGCGGAGCAGCGTCCAGTCGTGCTCGACGGGCAAGGCTTCGGTGGAAGGATGCAAGGGACTGGCGGGGACGGCAATCACATGGAGGCCCTCGACAACGGGCAAGGCCGCACGACGCTGCTCGCGGGGCAATCCTCGCACAAACGGCACCGAGAGGACTAGAAAATCGTCGCCAGGGCTGCCCGATCCAGACGAACCATACAGATATTCCCAGGGGAGCGCATCGAGGGTCTCGTGCAGCGCAACCAGGAGCAGCCGTTCCGGGCGCTTCGCCAGCAGACGCGAGGCCAGCGTCTCAGGGGGAAAGAGCGCCGCATACAGTTTTTTTCCATACCCCTCGGGCTGCTCCAACAACCCACGCGCCGCCTCAGCAGACAGCGCCAATGTCTCAAGATCGAAGGTATGCGAGACCTGGTCAGCGCAGCGCACCTGCACATCAGACGGCGACAGAAGGGCAAGCGTAATATCCAGACGCAAGGCGGCCTCCTCAGCAAAACCCAACACCAACGATCAATGGGACGCGCGTATCCACTAGGATCATGGCAGAGCAACACGAAGGGGTGTCTGCACCGCTCATGGCCCGAAAAAAGTCATATTCTATCTATCAAGCCGGAAAGATGGGCAAGCGAACGATTCCGCAAGCAACACCGCCCTCTCGTTGAGAGATCCATTGAACTATACAGAGAATGTGTCTGTGTGTCAAGGGAACCCTGCGGCTCTTTAGGCACTAAAGCGTACGTGAACCGGCTTCACCAGCCCCGTCTCGCCTTCTTGAGAAGCGATAGCTTCCGATGCCGTATCTTCCCTCTTGAAGTGCGAGGTTCTGATGATCTGTAACCTATTTAGAAAAAGAGTTCAACTCTCTCCATCTCCCCATTAAGGCCGCTTGTAGACGGCTCTACAGGCGGTGTTGTTTTGCAGCTTCATCTTTTAAACGCGCAAGCGTCAGTTTAATTGTCGGTTCATCAGTCGTTTTCTCAAAAAATCTGCACAAATTTGAACTCTTGCATATTCAACCGTCTAATACTATAATGAGCTACACAAGGCAAGCAGCCGAATAAAGAGATCATAGCAGGTAAGGGATTATGCAAGTACTTAAAGTAATTTGGGACACTATAAAAGATCCTAACTTAGCAACCGCTATTGCTAATACGGCAGCCCTTTTTGCAGGAGTCAGATTTTTGTGTAAAGCGATCAAAGATCATACCACTACAATAACTATTACTCATACTACCAACCGCTCAAAAAAAA
>DAOTTJ010000003.1:0-5839 GCA_034437695.1 Ktedonobacteraceae bacterium | reverse complement strand
GTGAAACGCTTAAAAGCTGCACGTGGTCGCCGCTCGTTCTTGCGGAACGGGTTGATCGCGGGCGGAGCCGGGTTGCTGGCTGGTGGCTTGCCGATGGCGGCTTTTGCCCGCGAGACCAGCAGTCTGAACGCGGGCGATATCGCTATTCTGCGCTTCCTCTCGGCTGCGGAGATCATCGAAACCGATCTGTGGCAGCAGTACAATGAGCTGGGTGGCGTGCAGGACAGTGAAGTGCCTGGTGGCAGCGGCAACGCCGCCTATATCAAGGCGCTCCAGGTCTTAGATGGAGATATGCCGCAGTATATTCATGACAATACCGAGGACGAGTTCAGCCATTTCACCTTTATCAATGCCTATTTAGCGGCTAAAGGGGCAGAACCGGTCAACCTCGATGCTTTCCGCACGTTGCCGAGCAGCCAGGCCACGGGTGCGCAGAAACATTTGAAACGTCTGACAAACCTGATGGAGCTGACCGTCGATACCAGTTTTTGGATTAAATATCGCAGCAGTACCGGCAATCCCGACCTCGGCGATACTTTTCCTGCCGCCGTGCCTGGTCTGCTGAAGGGCAAATTCCCGGCCATCCCCAGAGATAACGATGACCTGAAGTCCGCAGATCATCTTCAGGCTATCGCAAATACGGCTGGCTTTCATTTCGCCTTTATCGAGCAAGGCGGCACCAGCCTCTACCCGTCCCTGGCTCAACGAGTGACCCACCCCGAGGTCCTGCGTATCCTGCTTAGTATCGGACCTACCGAGACCGCGCACTTCCAGACCTGGCACGACAAGGCCGGGAATGCGCCCCCGCTGACCGACCCAACGAATAATCTGGTCTTCCCCGACCTCAATGCCTCTGGCAGCGAGGACACGCAGACCAATCTGATTATGCCCGAACCGACCTTCTTTCTCAGTCGCAAGTTTCCCCCTTGCTCGATCATCCGTCCAACTGAGACGGAGGGCGCAGCAATGGGCGCAGCCAAAGCCCTGATCGACGATGGACTCTTCAGGGGCCAGCCATCTTCGTTCTTTACTCTGCTGTATCACCTGGCAGCAGAAGCCGATAAAGCCCAGCGCAACATGTAAACCCGGAGCTTCGTACGCTTTGAGCACTCCGCGCGAACAGGCAGCGATCCGACAAAGAGGGAGTCGGACCGCTGCCTGTTTGTCTTACAGTCGCAGACCGCAGAGCTTTTGCTCAATGGATAGCGGATGGCTGACCATAGTTACTGGAAAGCCACTGTGAAGCCGTAGATTGAGTTGCTCCCTTTGAGGGTATATTGAGTGACATCGCTACCATCGCTAGACCGTATGACACTGACAACGTCTGGACCACTCTGAATATAGATCAATCCTTGCGCCAGGACAAATGGATGCGATGCAGGACCAGCTGAGGTCGGGGCATGCGGTTCGCCCGCGACTAGTAACTGTCTGGCAGTGGATGGAACTGTAAGGCTGCTCAGGCCCCAACGTGGGGTATGAGTTGCCGTGTTCAGGGCTACAATATGAAGTGTCTGGCCATCGGATTCGATAACCTCGACGTAGAGTGTGTCTGCGGTGGCCACGAGTTGACCAATCGTACCGCCAGGGGTGACCGTCCAGATCTGCTGGCCATTTTTCTCGCTTACCGCGTAGATAGTCCCTTCAATAGTACCTGCATAAACCACGCCCGCCATGATCGTCGGTGTCGCCTCGATCGAGTTCGTCGTCGGCATATGCCAGAGTTCTTTGCCATTATGGGTATTAAATGCATAGAGATAGCACCCGGCGAAGCCTGTCGACTGCTTTGTAACATTGCATGAAGCGAAGGAGAGCACATCACCACTAACTACAGGGGTCATGTTTGCTTCCTGGTCAGTATAGTTCAGGAGATTTTGCTGCCAGATCGGTACACCATTTGCCGCATTGAGTGCGAAATATGAGGTATAAGAAACACCATACAACACGCCATCCTGAAGCGCGATCCAGGCATTGCCGTTGGGGAGATTATAGGACCAGATAGTCGCTCCGTTTCTGGCATTGATGCTATAGAGCACACAGGGATTGATAGTGGTAAAGGGATCACAAGTGCTGTCGTAGAGCGTATGCTCTGATCCCAGCAGAAAGCCATTAGGATACTTGGAGCTACGCCAGAGCTGTTGCCCTGTTTTGCCATCTATAGCCTCTAGAAAAGGATTGCTTGAGTCTTCGTTGTCAAAAAAAATGCTGTTATCCATCACCAGGGGGGTCGCAGGCGAGGTGGCATTGATTGTCCAGACCGTCTGAGCGGTCTGAAGATCGATACGCGTCAAACTACCAGTCGCTACGGTATAAAGCGAGCCAGCGCGAGCAGAGATCGGAGTGGCTGTAGGATCTGGTAGCGCGACTTTAGAAGGATTGGCTGGCTTGAGCGGGCTTGTTGTATGAAAGCCAAATCTGGTGGTAAAGAGATTGGCGAGCAACAGGCCCCCAATTAGAAGAATACTTACCAGGAGTATGATCCCTGCTCTGACGAGCGCGTGACCCGCTTGCGGCGGGAGCTTCGTTTGAGGAGCAGCACTCGATTGTTGATTGAAAGGTGTATTCATACTATACGTTCTCCATAAAGTAAATAGAAAAATCTCATAAAAACAACTCATAGAGAGTGTCGCGCGTTTCTGGCATAGCATAACATATGTGTGGTGTATAAGCACAACATCCGAGCTGACTAGTTCGCACATCTGGCGGCTGGTCAACTCGGATGTCTGTATGGAGTCAAAGGACTCTCTTTAGTGCGCGTGGCTTTCCATTGCCTGTTGGCTTGTGGAAGTCACAGTAAAGCCAGCCCCGCGCCAGAGCTTGATGATTAACAGCAGTCCCCACAGCGTCTCGGTCGCAATCGACAGACGTTCCAGCAGGCCCGCGTAGTTGCTATGTTGAGCGTTGGCTGCGCCAAAGGTGGCAATAAAGACAATAATCAAAATGCCGGAGACTATCGAATACGTTTTCCACCCGCGCCACTCCGGTTCGACGGCGAAGCGCCGGGCGAGCACAAAGCAGGCGAAGGCCATCGCAGTAATACTGATACAGGCAAACGCCAGATGGATCGTCCCATGCAGCGTCACCGCCGTTGGTCCCACGCCCGGAGGATAGCCAGGCGCAGCATCCTGCGAAAAAAAGCCATCGATAATCAGGCCCACACCGAGCAGACTACGAAAGATCGGAAACCACGTTGCGCCGCGCCCACCTTTGAGCACCGCACGCCAGGCGATAGTTGTGGCGAGAATAATTATGCCGAAGACAATAAAATTCACTTGCTGAACCCAGCCACCCGGACCGAGACTGAGTGCGCTAATGGCCTGTTGCAGCGGATTGTAGCCCACACGCAGCGCACCATCGAGGGTATACGTTGTTGTAAAAAGCAGCGAACCCGCCGTGCCGCACGTCACTGCAATCAGCAGATTGCGGGCAACCGGCTTGGCCTTTGACTGTACCACCGCTTCGTCGTGAGTCTGGATCAAAATCTCTACTCCTGTTTGTCAATCGCAACTAGCCTCTGGCTGATCGGGCTATTCTTTAGAATAGAACGAGTGCTTTTGTAAAGTTCTTGAGAGCAGAACTGTTGAAAGCTCTTTTCGTACTGCAAAACTATCTGCCACATGCTATTGTGCTTGTCTTATGTCCTAAGTATATCGTATAGACGCTGGTAAGTGTGAGGAAATAGACGCCTTTCTGGCAATTTCCCCGCCCCCTAAAAAAAAGATCAGATTGCAAGCGTGTAGCCTCGTCCCTGACTGGGGGTTCGGGGGCGCAGCCCCAGGTGCGCGAACGTAGCGGGATGGTTAAGGGCAACTGCCCTTAACCGGGGCCTGGGGTGTCCCCAACAAACTTTTTCTTTTGTTTTGCCTGTTTTGCCTGAGGCAAAACAGGCATGCAGAGAGATGCACTCTGCTCCCTTCATGCCTATGGGTGGGTGGTCGCAAGCCTCTGGCTTGCAGAGCACATAGCCCTGGCTGAAGAATAAAAAACTATACACATTGTTTCCCCCTCTGCTATAATGGCTGCAAGCGACGACCCTCTATCCACTCAGACGCGAGGGAGATTTAAGGAGCACGTATGGAATTATCGATACGCTTTGAACGGGCACTGGTTTTTGCCGCTCATTTACACGCCAGCCAGGTACGCAAGGGGGGGACTATACCCTATATCTCGCACCTGATGTCCGTCTCTGCGCTTGTACTCGAAGCGGGCGGCAACGAAGACGAGGCCATTGCGGCTCTGCTTCACGATGCGGTGGAAGACCAGGGAGGGGACGCGACGCGTCAGCGCATTCGCGAGGTCTTTGGCGAAGCTATCGTTGCGATAGTCGATGGATGCAGCGATACCGATGTCGTGCCTAAGCCGCCGTGGCGTGCTCGCAAAGAGGCCTACATCGCCCATATGCACACCGCTTCGCCGTCTGTCCTGCTGGTCTCGTTGGCTGATAAGTTGCACAATGCACGCTCAATTCTCAGCGATTACCGCACTCTAGGCGAGACCGTCTGGAGACGTTTTGCTGGCGGGAAAAACGGCACGCTCTGGTACTACCAGACACTTTTGGCGGTCTACCAGGAGCGTAGCACTGCGCCGATGGTCGCCGAGTTAGAGCAAACGCTGAGCGACCTGGAGACGCTGATCCGCCGTGCCTCTTCTCCCACTGAGCAGTAAGCCGTGCCTTGCCTGCCAGTACGTTCTAAAGGATCAAATCATGGAAAAACCCGATAACACCACAGACCTTCCTCCTTCAGCGATCATTACCACCGAGGCCACCATCCAGGTGGAGACTGATGCGAGCAGCGCTATCAAAAAAGTCGGCATCGAGGTCGAGATCGAGATCGTCGAGGCGGAAGCCAGGACCTTTGCTGGCTTCTGGCTGAAAGTCCTCAACGACTGGGTGATGAATTTTGCTTCAGGACTGGCCTACCATCTGTTGACGGCGATGTTTCCTGTGGTGATTGTTCTCTTGATTATCGTTGGTTTTATTTCGGGCAATTCAGATGACCAGAGAGCGCTACTTGGTCAGCTTGATCGATTGTTCCCGAATATTCTGGGACACCAGGATGTACTTGCGCCCGCCTTGCAGTTGATCCGCTCGGACGCGGGTCTTCTCGGCCTGCTGGCGCTGGTTGTGGCGATTTTTAATAGCACGCGTCTCTTTGTGGTGATCGAAGACTATTTTGACGTGATCTACCATACCATTGGCCGACCATTCTGGCGGCAGAATCTTATCGCGTTTGTAATGCTGCTCATCTTTATTGTGCTCACTCCATTTATGCTTTTCGCCTCTTCGACCGGCCTGCGCGGCCTGGTAAGTGCTCTGGTCGCTTCGTGGCTCCTCTTTGAGGCCATCTATCTGATCATCCCCAACCAGAACATCAGCCTGCGCAATAGCTGGATTGGGGCGTTGATCGCTGCTATCTTGCTCCAGGTCTACGTGGCCCTCTTCCCGTTCTATGTGCGCCACTTTCTCGGCAGCTATACAGGCAACGCGGGCTTTGCCATTATCTTGCTGCTCTTTTTCTATTATTTCGCCGTGATCCTCTTACTGGGGGCCGAGATCAATGCCTACTTTATCGAGGATATTCGTGGCACTCCCACCAATATCGCCGGCCTTGTTCATCGGGCGACCCTGGAGGCCGATCGTCAGAAGCTGGCCGAACTGGAGCACAAAAAACGCAAACCTCTGCCTGAAACGCCTGCATAGTGAGTGGCGTACTCTATGTAGAAACGCAGTACCATAGTATGTATAAAAAGGCAGGGATATGCAGACTTCACTTCCAGTCGCCGGACAAGGTCAGGCAGAGACCAACCCGGTCGAACAGACTACCGAATATGCCGCAGGCTT
>DAOTTJ010000002.1:0-30002 GCA_034437695.1 Ktedonobacteraceae bacterium | reverse complement strand
AACTATTTTATTACGCTGGTGCAGGACAGCGCTCTGCTCTCGCTGCTGGGAATCGTTGAACTGGAACAGGAGATCGGTGCACTGGCTGATCCGCAGAACAACGCGGGCCTCAAGCTCTTTATCTATATCTTTGGCGCACTCTTCTATTTCATCGTCTGTTACTCGCTGGCACTGCTGGCACGCTTCCTGGAAGCGCGTTTCGCACGCGCCTACTAACGTCGCGTGCTAGTGCAGGGAAAGCGATGGAATGAAACGCTAGCAATCCAATGTTCTCTCCATTGCAGAGAGAAGCGCTAGCCTTTCTCCGCTACTCCAAACGTGCAAAGGAAGAGATATGCAATGGCATCAATTTTAAACACAGCCAGCGAGCGCGATGCGCACATCGACGAGCGTCTGCGTACAAATACGATTATCTGGCTCAACACGGTACGTCCTGACGGTCGCCCACACGCAGTTGCGGTCTGGTTTCTCTGGGATGGCGAGTCGATCCTGATTTTTAGCAAACCAGCTAACCAGAAGATTCGCAATATACAACACAACGCCAATGTGCTCCTGGCGCTAGACAACACCTACGGCGGGAGCGACCCGATTACCATCGAAGGCACCGCGGCGCTGCTCCCTGCGGGCGAACTCGAGCTAACCATACCCGCCTACGTAGAGAAATACGGCAAGGGCATCGAGGGTATTAGCATGACGCCCGAGTCGATGGCAGTTGCCTACAGCCAGACGATCCGCATCACACCAACGCGCGTGCTCTGACAATCAGGCGCACGACGAGAAGATACGACAGAGGCAGGACAGAGATACATAGGTATCCCCATCCTGCCTCTGTCTCCCCCAAAGCCGCCAACAGGCGTCACAAGTAGTTCTTTTCTAGGCAACCGGGCAAGACCAGTCGTTCAGGCCAGCATATAGGTTGGAGCGCGGGCCTCCAGAATATCTTTGAGCGTCTGAAGATCAAAGGCAGCCTGGCGACGCAAGGCGCTGGCGACTACCGTCTCCTTTAAATCGATCACTCCCTCGACGTACTCGATCAGCATCTCCTGCGAGACAACAGTGCGGCCATAACTATCTGCCTGAAAGCCATAGCAACAGATACACGGGACCATGCCACTGACACTTTTGAAGGTCAAGCAACGATTGGACTCACGTTCGATCAACTCAAAGGTCAGATCCATCCAGCGACCCAGGAAGCGGAAGGTCGCTCGCATCATCGTCCCCACCCTGACGGTCCCAGGCGAGAGCTTTCTCACGGCAATCGCCACGCTCATCCACTCAACCATATTCTCTGGATCACTGAGGTACTGAAAAATCTCTTCGGGAGACTGATTGATCACTATACAGAGATCATTCTTTATAGCTGTCAAAAGATTAGCTACTCCTCTCGTCGCAGCTTAGACGAAACCGCGACCTATATTTAACAACACAGCTTCACTCCATCCTCAAGAATCCAGGGGGTATGGCTCAGGGTCACGCTAGCTATATTCACCGATGCAAACAGCTCTCGCAGCGACTTGCTGATACTTTTAGCAATTGCCAGTTTCATATGTTCTTCTGTGCGTGGAAATAATGTAAAACATTGGCAAGGAGATTGAGCGAGTATTTGAATAGAACAATCCTGGAGACCAACGCATAAATTAACGGGAAAATGGATGGTCACCTCGTCCACCATACCCTCACCAAATAGCTCAATGAGCACCCGACTCATCACGTCTTCTACCGCTAGCTCCGCATTTTCAACTTCGTCTGGCAGAATCTCCGTAAACCTTTTGTCGCATAGCGCTTGAATTCTTAAAATACACATGGCGACTCCCTTCTCTCAGGGCTGTGCAAACGTCTTTTTCCTCGGCCCGCCCGCCCTGCAAAAGGAGTGTTGTGAGATGTACTCACCCTCCAGTCAAAAGCTGCCGCCCCTGACAATCCCGCTTTTGGTAACTTTTGCAAAACCCTGTCCCTTTTCTATAATATTGTTGATTTGCTACGCCAATTTAAGTATACTTATGAAGGTTCCTTCATTCCAGGTCTTTCGGTAATGCGAGTCTACGCAAAATCTACCCATCAGAACACACGAGGGATCTTTTGAGAGTAGCAGGTGAAAAGGAGAAAGTCTATGGATGGCGATGCATTTAGCGAAAGCGTCCAGAATTATCTCCGCAACAGCGGCTATGCACAGAAAGAACTGGCAGATAAAGTGGGGCTACATCCAAAGGTACTAAGTCGGAAGTTTCATGGTACCGATGGGGCGCATCTGACCCACCACGAGATCCGCCGGATTGTGCTTGAGCTGGCAGAATGGCATGTGTTCCATACGCAAGACGAGGCCATACGCTTATTAAAAAGCGCGGGTATGGCGGCGACAGCTTTTAATGACGAGGAATGGAACAGCTTTCCACTCAACACCCTGACGCCGTCGCAGCCGCGTTCGCTGCTCAGCAGTACTAACTCTTCGACCCGCAGACACAATCTTCCGGCTCCCACGACGCGGCTGATCGGACGTGAGCGCGTGGTTGAGCGTCTGCAACAACTCTTTGCGCGTGAGGATGTACGCCTGGTGACGCTGGTAGGAACGGGGGGGGCAGGCAAGACGCGTCTGGCGCTCTATATGGCCCGCGAGTCGATCAGCACCTTTGCGCATGGAGTCTGGTTTATCGACCTTTCGGGCATCAACGATCCAGACCAGGTGCCGTTAGGTATTGCGCAGGTTTTACAAATCAAGACGTCGGTGGGTTCCTCGCCGCAGCAGAGTCTGCTCGCCCATGTGCGCAATAAGCAGTTCCTGCTGGTATTGGACAACTTTGAACAGGTGGGAGCGGCGGCTCCGCTGGTAGCAAGGATTCTGGCCGAGGCTCCGCGCATTAAAATCCTGGTGACCAGTCGCGCTATTCTGCACATCTACGGGGAATACGAGTTCAGCGTACCGCCGCTCGACGTACCGGATACTGGGTTTCGGCTGCAAACCACGCGATTTCTGAACTACGGCTCGCTGCAACTCTTTGTTGAGCGTGCGCAGGGGGTGCAGCCCGACTTTCTGTTGACTGATGCCAACGTGCATATCATCGCGCAGATTTGTGTCAAGGTCGATGGTCTGCCGCTTGCGCTGGAGCTAGCGGCCGCTCGCATCAAGGTTCTACCTCCGGCGATCCTATTGGAGCGTCTCACCAGTGCGCGTCTGCCGATGCTAACCGGGGGGGCAAAAAATCTTCCTGGCAGGCAGCAGACCTTGCGCGACACGATCGCCTGGAGCTATAACTTGCTCACGCCTGACGAGCAGAGACGTTTTCGTCAGTTGAGTATCTTTACCGGAGGCTGGTCGTTAGAGGCAGCTGAGATGCTGATCGACGAAGACTCGGAGACGACGCTCGACTTTCTGAAACAGCTTATGGATCAGAGCCTGCTCATTCGCCAACCAATGGCAGGCAACCAGGCCCGCTACACCATGCTGGCCACGCTGCGCGAATACGCGCTTGAACAGCTTACCGCTCACGGCGAACTCAAACAGATCCGCGATTGGCATGTCAGCTACTATCTGGCCGAGGTTGAGGCAGCCGAGATAGGGATGCGCGGACCCGAGCAGATCGACTGGATGGCTCGCCTGGTAGCCGATCACGACAATATCCGCACCGCCCTCGAATGGTCGACCCAGAAAGCCCGTAGTAGCCTGCCCATCCAGGTCACGACGCGTCGGCAGGCAGACCCGCAAGCGAGCCAGGACTGCGGCGAATTGCCCGCGCTCGAAGTCTGCCTACGCCTGGCCGCAACCTATCGCCTCTATTGGGAATGGCAGGGCGAACTGGTCGAAGGGCGAGAATGGCTCAAGACGGTCCTGGCCCTGCCCCTCGGGCCAGATGCCAATCGACGCATGCTGATCGCACGCGCCAAAGCGCTCAGCGAAGCCGCACGTCTGGTCTTTTTGCAAAACGACACAGAGGAGGCCATCAGACTGGTCACAGCCAGCATCACACTCTGGCGAGAGCTGGACGATCCGCGGGGGCTGGCCATAGCCTTGATGCACCGTGGCTGGATTGCTCACGGCATGGGCGAGTACGAGACTGCCAGAGGGGTCTACGAAGAGGGATTGCGCTTAGTCGCGGTCGAGACCGACCCCTGGCTCTATGCGCAGCTGCTCGTTCCCCTGGCCTCGCTGATGGGGTTCATCTCGGAATACGACCTGATGCGCACCTACTATGCGCGGAGTCTGGCACTCTTTGAGCGCCTCGGCGACAAATCCTCGTGCGCCGACCTCCTGAAAGACCAGGGCGGCCTGCTGATCCTGGAGGGTCGCTATACGACTTCCATCGACTATCTACTGCAAAGCATGAAACTGTGCCAGGAGCTTAACCACAAGCAATTCCTGACCACAGGTATCGGCTGGCTCAGCTTCGCGGTCGGCCTGAGCAAAGTCCCAAACGCCGCGGCGGCGGCCATCTACTCGGCGCATATACGCGGGGCAGCCGAAAGCTTGATGAACGAGATAGGTATGACGCACTGGAGTGACACGCTTGAGTTTATTCAGGTTGTCCAGGAGCATATTCGTTCAGCCGTTGATGAGCAAGCCTGGGAAAATGCCCTGGCCGAAGGGCGAACCTTCAGTATAGAACAGACCCTCGAACTGGTCATCCACCTGCGCAAACAGATGGTTTGAAAGCCAGATGACTAGCCTCTGCCCTTCCCTCGTCTGCAATCAAGTAAATAGAGCAAAGGTTACTTTGTATTACGAAAAAGGACTTTTGCTTAAACACTGTTACTTTCGTTGGTAATTGTTCGGTCTTATTATTATAGAAACGCTCCATTCTTCTAGCGAGCGATTTTTCTATTGGTACTTTAGCAAATTTATAATCTTACGAAGGAAGAGCAATGGAATCACAGCTTCAAGAACTATTGAGCCAGATGACCCTGGAAGAGAAAGTGCAACTTACGATTGGGAACGGGTTCTGGCATACGTGGGGGGTGGAACGGCTTGGAGTCCCAGCAATTGCCCTTAACGACGGCCCCAGTGGATTGCGTAAACCTTACGTAGACAACCAGTTAAGCCTCGGCACGAAAGCGGTTCCAGCAACCTGTTTTCCAGCAGCCGAGGCTCTTGCCTCCTCCTGGGATACAGCCCTGGTGGAAGAGATCGGGCGAGCGCTGGCGATGGAATGTCTGGCGAACGATGTCCAGATCCTGCTTGGTCCGGGCGTCAACATCAAACGTACCCCTCTGGGTGGACGTTGTTTCGAGTACTACTCGGAAGACCCGGTCTTATCAGGAGAGATGGGTTGCGCCTTTGTCCGTGGAGTGCAGAGTCAGGGTGTAGGTACTTCGCTCAAACACTTTGCCTGTAACAGTCAGGAACACGAGCGCATGACCATCAGTGCTCAGGTGGACGAGCGCACAATGCGTGAGATCTATCTCCTGGCTTTCGAGCGTGTGGTGAGAAAAGCCCAACCCTGGACAATTATGGCGGCCTATAATAAAGTCAATGGTATATATGCGACAGAACACAAGGAATTATTAAGAGATATACTCAAAAAAGAGTGGGGATTTGAAGGGGTAGTGGTTTCGGATTGGGGGGCAGTCAACAATAAAGCTGACGCGATCGAGGCGGGATTGGATCTGGAGATGCCTGGACACCCAGGTGACCACACCAGACGAGTGGCACAGCAAGTAGGCAAGGGCAAGCTTACAGAAGCAGCAGTCGACGAGGCTGCTGCTCGTGTTTTACGTCTGATTTTCATGGGCCAGGCCCATCGGCAAAGTGCTACCTGCTTTGACGCCGACCAGCATCACGCATTGGCACGTCGGGCCGCCGCCGATTCGATCGTGCTGCTCAAGAATAGAGACAACCTTCTGCCGCTGCAAACCAGGCAAACCGGTTCGCTGGCGCTGATTGGTCGCTTTGCCAAACACCCGCGCTACCAGGGTGCTGGCAGCGCCCGCGTCGACGCCTTGCGCACGGATAACACCTATGACGAGCTGGTCACCCTGCTGGGTAAGACCACGCGCTTGACCTATGCCGAGGGCTACACCGAAGACGGCGCACTTGACACCGCTGTCCTGAACGAGGCGGTTCAAGTAGCGCAGGCAGCCGAGATTGCCATCGTCTTTGCTGGTTTGACCGATAAAGACGAATCTGAGGGTTTTGATCGCCAGCATTTAGAGATGTCTCTCGCGCACAATCGTCTGATCGCAGAGGTAAGTGCAGTGCAGCCGAACACAATTGTCGTCCTGTGCAATGGTTCAGCCGTAACTATGCCCTGGATCGCGCAAGTCAAGGCAGTTCTGGAGGCAGGTCTGGGTGGTCAAGCCGCGGGCGGTGCGATTGCCGATGTCTTGCTGGGCCTGGTTAATCCCTCGGGTAAGCTAGCCGAAACCTTTGCGCTGCGTCTGGAAGACACCTCGGCGTACCTCAACTATCCAGGTGAAGCAGGTCGCTTGCTCTATGGCGAAGGCCTTTTTGTTGGCTATCGCTACTTTGACAAGAAGAAACTCGCCCCACTCTTTCCCTTTGGCTATGGTCTCTCTTACACGACGTTCGAGCACAGCAATCTGAGGCTCTCGCGTTCAACGACGACCGACCAGGAACCTCTGCAAGTCTATGTGACGGTACGCAATACTGGCACGCGGGCTGGCAAAGAAGTGGTCCAGTTGTATCTGCACGATGTGGAGACGCGCCTGGTACGCCCGGAAAAAGAGCTAAAAGCGTTCGCCAAAGTAGCACTTGAGCCAGGCGAGAGCAAAGAGGTAATCCTGACCCTGGAGCCACGGGACTTCGCTTTCTACGACAGCGAACTGCATCGCTGGTGTATTGAGTCGGGCGATTTTGACATTCTGCTGGGCAGATCGAGCGCGGAGATCACGCTACGCACAAGCGTGACCATGCAAGCGCGGCCAATTGCGCCGGTCTTCACAAAATGGCAAACGGTCAAGCAGTTTCTGGCGCATCCGATTGCCGCAGAGATCCTGCTAGAGTACTGCACTGGCACAACCGGTGAGATCGCAGGCGAGACAGTCAATCTACAGTCGACCAGTGGAGTTCCTTTGATCAAACTGGCCTCTTTTGGCATGTTGACAGAAGAGCAGATCGACAATATCGTCGATGAAATCAACCAGGCAGTTCAGGAGTAATCCCTCCACATCTCACACCGCAAGCACTGCATCCCTAAGAAAAACGAGCGAGCGATATACTCATTCGATTTTCTTAGGGATGAGCTTTTACCTGAGGCTTCTGAGCACTGCTCATTCCTGTGGTGGCAGCAACAAAAGTTCATCGACGATATCCTGCCAGACATAGATACGCGCCAGTTGCGTATTAATCGGGTTATGGGTGGCCTGCAAGTCTTTATGCTTTTGCCCAACACGCCGCTCAATATCGGTGCAGTAAGGTTTCTGCAATTCAATTTTTGGCATCCTGCCCAGCTCAATCGCAGACACGTCGTAGAAATCGCTCGGGCTGAAGATAAGCGCTATCAATTGGGCATAGAGTTCCAGCAGACTCTGGTGCTCGCGCGTAAAATAGTATGGTTGAGCGCTCGAAGCCACCAGTGCGCCAGCGATTTTGGCCTGACGTAAAATGGGAGCCGCCACTGCACTCTCTTCATGCTTATCCCAGTTACCGGAGGCAAAAGGGGTGTCCGCACGGTTCTCGGCTCCAAACGTACGATAGGTCGCAACGGCATGACCTGCTACAGACTCAGCGCCGAGAAAAATTATCTGCTTCTCCTGGTCTTTGTCCCAGGGTGACGAGCCAACGCCGCCAATCTGACGCAGAGCACGCACTTTCTGATCCTGACGCGGTGTTACACAACAGATTATCGTTACAGTCATCCCCACTCGACCATGATCGAGATGGAGAAGTGCATGGTGCAGAATTAATTTCTGCAAATGCGGACCCGCGAGGACCGTGGACATCTGTGCATGTGCCTGCAAAACCTTTTCGTACAGTTCTGAACTGATCTCGGCCACTACGGGCGTATACCCCGCGTTCGTATGGGCAAGCGCAGGGATGGCGCTTTCGACCAGCCGCAAAAAATGTACACTGATCTCGGTGGGCAAAGCTCTGGCCAGGCGCAGGAGGTTCTCTTCACGAGGTTGGGAGGTGCCTTCGGCCCAGCGTTCCAGCGTGATAGGCTTAATATCGGCTTCGTGCGCCAGACGCTTCTTCTCCGCTGAACTCCTGATCAAATAGCCAAGCATCTCCCGCCAATCGGTAAAGTCTTGTTTTGCATCCATCGTTCTCTGCTATACTCTTCAAAATATTTTCTATGCACTATTCTTTATGCATGCTTCTTGTCAAGCGGCTAAATAGTAATCGTGCGTGTGAAAGAATAAAATTTCTGTACCGCAGATCTATAATAGTAGATATTGCACAAAAAAGCAATCAGAAAACTTCGCAGAGAGGTGCTCTCTGGACTCCCATTTTGCCTGTTTTGCCGGAGGCAAAACAGGCAAAAAGAAAGAAAAAGTTTGTTGGGGACACCCCAAGCCCCGGTTAAGGGCTTCTGCCCTTAACCATCCCGCCTACGTTCGCGCCTATGGGGCGCAGCCTCCGAACAAGGATGAGTCATATAGGGACGAGTGGGGCGTGCATCGAGGTTACTTCAAGCTATAGCTGGTCGCTCTGGTAAAAGACGAGCCAAAGATACTATGCATTGCTTCGGGGGCGTAACGTTCGACCATATCTTCGGTGATCGCATTGGCACGGCAGATCTCGCCGAACAGGCTGGCGCTGCCGCGCGGTACGCGCTGCTGTGTTTCGTGTTGCATTTCAACGAGACCGAAATGCATGCCCCAGCCCTCGGCCCATTCAAAATTGTCGACCAGCGTCCAATGCAGATAGCCGCTCACGGGTACGCCTTCGCGGATCGCCCGGTGAACCTGAGCCAGGTGCTCGAGAATGGCCTGTGGACGACGATCATCCTGGGCATCGCAGAAGCCATTTTCGGTGATATAGATCGGTTTATTGCCACGTGTGCGCCGATAGACCGCCTTCAGAACGCGGTAGATACCCTGAGGATAGATCTCGCCAAACGTCCCCTGCACACCTTCATCGTTCAGGACCGCCCCAGGATGAATAACCCGCTGAGAGAAGAGATCTGTGGGATGTGCCATGTCGAAACGCACCATTTCACGCGTATAGTAGTTAATGCCGTGGTAATCGCGGGTGCCAGGTGCACCTATCAGCGGTTCCAGAGCGAGGTTCATAGGAAACGAGAAACGTCCTGTCTCCAGAGCCTTGAGCAGTCCCCAGTTAAAACTTTCTTCCTGCAAGGCAGTCGCAAAAACATCGGGCAGCCAGAGTGGTCGCGCCGGATCGAAGAGGCGATACTGCAAACAATAGCCAATCTGCGCCTGTGGCTGAAGCTCGCTGAGCGCATAGAAGGTCTCGACATGCGCCTGCAAAAGATTGCGCAGCACGTGAAGCGTCTGCTGGATGCTGTGCTGGCCTGGCGGAAAAGTTCCCAGCAGATAGCCGAGGACGGCGTACACATTTGGCTCGTTAAAAGTAATCCAGAAGTCGCAGAGGTCTTGAAGCTGACTCACTGCATAGGCGGCATAGCGGACAAACAGTGAACGGTTCTCGGCACGGCTGAAGCTACCGCGCTCGGCGAACCAGAGCGGCTCGCTAAAATGGTGGAGCGTCACGATCGGGGTAATATGGCGGCGGCGCAGATCGCTGAGCATCGCGCGATAACGCTCAATCGCTGTACTATCCCAGCGACCTTCCTCTGGCTCGATGCGGCTCCACTCAAGGCTCAGGCGCAGAGCATTGTTCTCCATCTGCTCGGCCAGCTCAAAATCACTCTCAGCCCGCTCCCACCAGTCAGCCGCCCTACCACAGGTATCACCAGTTAAGATGTGGCCCTTCTGCTCCCAACGATACCACTGATTAGTAAAGTTACCGCCTTCACACTGATGAGCAGCAGAGGCTGTTCCCCATAAAAAACCTTGTGGGAAACGCAAACCGCGTTTTCTGGCCATTGCGCTGGAATGCTCCTTCGCTTGGGATCACGATATTAGTAGTATTCTAACATGCTCCCCGGCCAAAAAGAAGAGGTTAGTTGCTGGCAATTGCGGGCTTTGCAGACACAACGTGCAACAAGCATCATCAACGTAGAGTGAAGGGAGCCGGTCGGGACGCGGAGGTGGACCAGACGAGTCTGATCCACCTCCGCGCGGCATTTTGCACGTTGTACGGAGAGGGCTGAGCTATTCGCGGATACGCCGCGCGGGCAGAGGACGGACCAGTGGACTCATGACCGGCAGATCTTTCTTGCCACGCGGTAGGCGCTGGCGGACCAGATAGTTTGGAGCGACCGCCAGATCGTCCTTCTCCAGAGTGATCTCTGAGCCAAAGCGATTAAAGAAAGAAAGTTCAAAGTTGGGGGTTTCACCCAGTGCGCCGTGCGGGCAGACCTCGACGCAGTCGCCGCAGAAGATGCAGCGATCGAGTGCGAAGGCGTAGCGCGTCAGGGTGCGTTCGGCCATCATCAGCGAGCCGGTCGGGCAGACCTGCACACACGCGCCACACGAGACACAATCGGTATCGTGCAAGCTGACGTTGAAGGGAGTCGCGACGATAGTATCGAAGCCCTTACCAAACATACCGTAGCAGTCTGGTCCGATGACATCGTGGCAGACGCGGACGCATTGCGTGCAGTTAATGCACTTGTTGGGATCGCGCAGGATAAAACTGTGCGAGAGGTCGAAATCGTAGTCGTGGTAGTCTTCGGGTTCGCCGTCGTGGAAGCGATTGTCGGCCAGACCGTGTTCGATGCTATATTTCTGCAAATCGCACTGACCGGCGGCCGGGCAGGCGCACTGCAAGCAGCGTGAGGACTCGCGCATGGCCTGTTCGCGCAGGTAGCCCTCTTCGATCAGGCGGAAGTTGCGCTGACGCTCCTCGTAGGGCAGCATCGGCATCTTGACTTTCGGCTCGACCGGTTTGTACGGGACTATATCGAAGAGATCGGGCTTGCGCTCTTCCAGCTCCAGACGGCGGGAGACCTCGGCCATATCCTCGCCGCGCAGGAAGGCGTCGATCGAACGCGCTCCAAGCTTGCCCTGAGCCACACACTCGATGATAGTCTTTGCGCCCATCTGTGCATCGCCCCCGGCGAAGACCGCGTTGCGATCGGTCATATAGTTGTGCGGATCGGTCTGAATGGTCGTCCACTGGGTCCACTTGACGCCCGACTTGTCGTCGAGCACCGCTTTGTCGGGCTTCTGACCATAGGCCGGGATAATTACGTCGCAGTTGATCACATGCTCTGAACCCTTGATCGGCACCGGGCGACGCCGTCCGCTGGCGTCAGGCTCGCCCAGTTTGTTTTTGATAAACTCCAGGCCAGCGACCTTGCCGTCCTTGACCACCACCTGGGTCGCCTGCTCATAGTAGAGGATCTCAGCGCCCTCAGCCTCGCCGTCCTCGACCTCTTCGGGGGTGGCAGTCATCTCGTTGCGCGAACGGCGGTAGGCTGTGTGGACCTTTGCGCCCAGACGGCAGGAGGTACGTGTGCAGTCAAACGTGGTGAAACCACCGCCGAGCACCACAACCTCGTCGCCTTCGTGGACGGGGACCGCTTTGCCCTCAACCTTTTCACCCAGAAAGGCAATCGCATTGACCACACCATCGGCGTCCTCGCCCGGCGCACCGAGCGGATTGCTGGTCCAAGCGCCGATCGCCAGGTAGACCGCGTCAAAGCCCTCGGCAAAAAGGTCATCGATAGTGAAATCGCTCCCCAGTTTAACATTGCATTGGAGGTCGACGCCCAGCTCGAAGACGTGATTGATCTCTTTATCCATCTCGTCTTTGGGCAGTCGATACTCAGGAATGCCATAGCGCAACATCCCGCCGGGATGCGGCTGCATCTCAAATACCTTACAATAATGGCCCTTTTGCGCCAGATAGTACGCGCAGGTCAGGCCCGCAGGACCGCCGCCGATCACTGCGACTTTTTTGCCGGTTGCAGGATCGCGTGGATAGGGGATCGGCGCATCGATCAGGCAGGTCGAAGCTGCGTAACCGTGCATGCGACAGATCGCAATCTCCTCATCGACCAGCTTGCGGCGACAGCCATTCTGGCAGGGCGCAGGACAGGTCAGGCCGAGGATATAGGGAAAAGGCAGCACCTCTTTAACCAGACGAGCAGCTTCCTTCATTTCGCCTTTAGCTATCAATTCCAGGTACCCAGGAATGTCGATATGTGTTGGACACTCGACCTGGCAGGGTGGCTGACAATAGGCATTGTGGTCGGAGAGCAGCATCTCCAGATTGGTGCGGCGGATGTGAAAAAGCTCATCGGAGTGAGAAGTCACGACCATGCCGGGCTGGGCAGCGGTCGTGCAGGAAGGAAGAGGCCGTTCCTTGCCATCGATATGCACCAGGCACATCCGGCAGGCAGCGGTCGGCTCTAGCTTCTCGTCATTGCACATATTAGGAATATCGGTGATACCGGCATCGATTGCCGCGCTCAAGATCGTCTGGTTTTCGTACGCTGGCACAGTTTTGCCATCGATACTCAGCGTAAAGCCCAGATGCCCGACCTCGTTACGCGTCATCATAGCCTGCCCCTCTTTGGCGAGAGGCGAGAAATTATCTCGGACTGATATAGCCATGAATTTCCTCTTCCGAGTGTATGACTCGTTCAGAGCGCAGACCCTGCGCCCTGGGATATTCTACTTTCGTACACTGTCACGCTTCCTGGTCCAGACGCACCCACGCCGCCAGCGGGGGTCCCCCTGCACCAGGCAAAGCGGACACACGCCTCTCTCATATGTGGGTGGGGTCCGACGCCTTAACGGTCACGGACTACCGGGAACCTCACTAGGGCAAAACATGCTTGGTCACGAAACGATGAGCACGCTGAGGAATGCAGGTGCCAGTCGGACAGTGCTGCTCCTCGACATGAGCCAGAAAATGGTCTGGCCAGTAGCGGCGGGCCGTTTTCAAAGCATTGGTTGCCTGGATGCCAAAGCCACAGAGCGAACCATTGGGTACATAGACGGCGAATTCATCGAGCATAGCCAGGTCGTTCTTGACCCCCAGGTCGCTGACGACGCCTTCGAGTATACCTGTGATACGCTTCATGCCCAGGCGACAGGGGACACACTTCCCGCACGATTCGTTGCTTAAATAACGGCTGCGATCCATTGCCCAGGCCACCATACAGCTATTGGCTGGCAAGAGTTCGATCACGCCGGAGCCAACTATCGCCCCGACCTCCTCGATCTGGTCGAAATCGAAAGGTGTATCGAGCAGAGAGACAGGGAGCGCTCCGCCTTCGGCCCCGCCGACGATAATCGCCTGCAACTCGCTCTCGGGATGACTATAGCCTGCATGGCGCAATATCTCGCGCAGCGTTGTACCAAAAGGCACCTCAACTACTCTGGGGTCACTATCAGGCAGATAGTCGTAAACGGTCAGGGCCTTCGTCCCGCCGGAGGTCGCCGAGCCAATCTGAGTAAAGGCCGCAACACCATCGCGCACGATTACCGGGACATTGGCCAGCGTCTCGATCGAATTGACGACGGTTGGATGCTCCCAGAGACCAAACTCTGCCGGATACGGCGGCCGTTGCTCAGGCATACCGCGCCTGCCCTTGATCAGGGCGATCTGCACAGTCTCTTCGCCACCCATAAAGCCAATATCCACCCCCACCACATTGAGCGTGCAGCTCCAATCGGTTCCTAAAATATCGCGCCCGAGCAGATTTGCCTCGATCGCCTCCTGGAGCGCCTCCTGGATGGTTGCCAGACCCTCTGCGTAGAGACTGCGCGTAAAGAGATAGGCCTCCTGCGCACCGACCGCGTAGGCGGTGAGCACGATGCCCTCGATAACCTGGTGTGGGTTGCGCTCCAGCAGCGCACGCGCCACCTGTGAGCGTGGATCGGCGTCGTAGGCATTGCAGATCACATACCTGGTCTGGTCTTCCTGATTGCGCACCAGACGCCATTTCTCGCCACTCAAGCGACCTGCTCCGCCGCGTCCACGCAGCTTTGCATCGACTACCTGTTGGAGCACCAGCTCGGGCGGTTGTTCGCGCATAGCCTTTTCAAGAGCGGTATAGCCACCCATATGGCGATACGCGTCGAGCGAGCGTACATCTAACTCACCGCGCCGCCTAATGACACGATATTCTATCTCAGGCATTGGGCTGCCTCTCATGGTTAATATTGCCCCAGATACCGCGTTTGTCGGGTGCCAGACCACGCATGGGCTGGTCATCGCGCTTGATACCTTTAACAACCGGGGCTGGTCTAAATTTGGGACTCATAGTAGCGATGCCAAATAGATCGCTTAAATCGACGCCGCGCACCTGTACAATCCGCTTGGCCGCCTGAAGCGACAAATAGCCATACAGATCCATCACTGCATCCAAGAGAGCGGGCAGAGCACTGGCCTCATCCGACCAGGTTTCCAGCAAAGCATCGACGTGACTTAGATCGATCTCTGGCTCCAGGTGGTCTTTTACCGGCATTGCGACACAGGGGGCCACACGCTTATTATGATATTCTACGGCATAATCGGAGATACGGGGCGTATAAAAACCGGCTTTTGGCGTACCGGAAGCCGGATGTAATTTAGAAGATGAGTATTTTTCGGCCCCATCGCGAATATAGGAATTGAACCACGCCTTTTCGCGCCAGCGATGCATCGGCTCGTATTCAATCGTAATCGCACGCGGCGGACAGGCTTTTTCACACAGCAAACAGGCTTCACACTTGAGATTATAGTCTGTCTGCAAGCCCTGTTCAGCGATCAGTTGAATCAGACCACGACTGCGCGGCGGCAGTTTTGGTTTCTCATAGGGATACAGACGGGTGACCTTAGGACGGAAGAGATGGCTGAAGGTCAGACCCATACCTTGTAAAATACCACGCATAGCCTATACCTCGATTTCCTTCTCGCCACGAACCTTCAAACCCTGTTTATAGATTTTTTCGCGCAACTTGAGAATACCCTCGATCAGTGCTTCGGGGCGCGGTGGGCAACCAGGGACATAGACATCCACCGGCACGATGGTGTCAACTCCCTGCACGGTATAGTAACTATCGTAGAACTCGCCGCCCGAATTGGCGCACTGGCCCATGCTGATAACCCATTTTGGCTCGGGCATCTGTTCCCAAAGGAGACGCAGACGTGGACCCATCTTGACCGACACAGTTCCGGCCACTATCATTAGGTCCGCCTGGCGTGGACTCGAACGAAACACCTCGGAGCCAAAACGCGAAAGGTCGTAGTGCGCCTGCGCACTGGCCATCATTTCAATCGCGCAACAGGCAAGGCCATAGCCCAGTGGCCAGACCGATTTTGAACGCGCCCAGTTTTGCGCCCACTGCACCATATCTGCCAGACTAGTGACCTGCACTGGCATCTCCTGGTCGCCTGGTGTATATTCCTGAGGTCCTCTGGCCATAGCAATTGGCACAGTTTTGCGCCGCTCAGCTCCCGGCGTCGCATTGGCTTTATTTTCGCTGCTCATAGCTTAAAAACTCCCATGCAAAGGTTTAGCAGCACCATTGCTCGGTTCGTAAATTTGCGGATTGCCACCAAGAGACTTCTATCCTGTCTCTCAGCCTCTTTTATTATAGCACGTTGCCTCCACCCTGACCATACACACCTCCATTGGCTACCGAGCTGCGTAAAAGCCACGGCAAGCTGGATTGTCAGGAGGTGGCGGGATTGATTGGGATGCCGCTGGGGTTCTCTACACCGGTCGGTCCGACCGCGAAGATACCGTAGTTGATGCCGACGCTTGAGTGCGCGTTCTGCCAGGCATCGGCCGAGGCATCGGTGTAAGCAGTGCCATGTACAGTGGCGATCAATTGAAACTGCTGGTCCTCGTTGGGGATCAAACGATAGACATCGTAGGAACTCGCGTGCTGACCCGCCGTCCAACTGAGCGCAATCTTCCTGTCGCTGGTAAAGGTGAATTGTCCGTTCTGCGGCGCGGTAGGGATCTGAACCGCCGGGACCCATTGTACCTGCGCCTGGAAGATGACGGCGATATTGCTCTCGGTGCCGCCGCTGGTGAGGGCTGGCGAATATTGTTGCTGGTAGCCGACGGTGATCTGGTTTTTGTTGAGGACGCCGTCAAACGAGATCGCGGCCACGCCCAGTTCCGAATTGGCCATCTGCGTGTAGCTAATCTCAAAGCCGCCGTCAGTACGCCGCGCTACGCTGGCCTTTGTCGGTGTGGTTGAGCCTGGACTATAGACGTTCACATTATTTTTGTTATCTATCACAAAAAGCAGGTGTTTAAATTCACTGCGCACCCCCGCCTCAAGCGTGTCGCTGGCGATCGGCGTCGGAGTACCGGCATCGTCTGTGGTAGTGCCGTTAAGACTGGTAAATTGAAAAGGGGTCGAGAGCAGGAAATTGGCCGGTCCCTGAATGCCATCGGCCGGGACGTTAGCCTGGTTGGTTGGGACAGGCAGAATGGGACGTGGTCCAAATGGCGTCAGCCCCACCTGAACGGTTGGAGTGGCCACAGGTGGCGCAGACTGCGCAACACCACTACAAGCAACAAGGATCGAGAGGAGCACCAGCGCTGTTCCCAGCCAGGTGCCGAAAGATTTGAGGAAGCGCACGCTCCCTGCTTTTGGTGTCAACATTATACGCGACTCCTTTCGCAACGGGTCAGAATAGTAGGTGAGCGAACTTCCCTGTGCGCTCCTGTAATACACACGGTCTGGTTCAAATGAATTGTCGGTAGTTCCTTTACCGACTCCATCCGATCTCTGTGTGTCATTGTTGACTATCTTGTGAGCAAGTATAGCAGATATTGGTTCAGCACGCGAGAGCGATGATTGCTATGCAGGAGAAATCGTGTATACTGAAATTTGTGCGCTGGCACCCAGCCTAAGGAAAACAAGCAAAGCGGAGATTTTGCAGAGCAATGATAGAGCAATCCCGTGGATCTGCCCGCATAGACCAGTCAGGCTATAGGCGTGAAAGGCTGCGCATATTTCAAAAATACGAGCGAGGACGAACTATCGTCCGAGGAGAGCTACTGTGGGAACGTCCTATTCAATCGTCGTATTGCCCGGTGATGGGATCGGGCCAGAGGTCGTTGAGCAGGCTGTCAAAGTCTTACAAAGTACCGGCAAACGCTTTGGGCATACCTTTCAACTGCACTATGCCCTGGTCGGAGTAGCTGCGATCGAGGCCGAAGGCGAAGCGATCTCAAATGCAACTATGGACCTGTGTCAGAAGAGCGATGCAATCCTCTTTGGCGCGGTGGGAGGTTCACCGCGTTTCGAGGGTCCAAACTCCAAGAAGCAGCCAGAGAGCGCGTTATTTCGGCTGCGCAAAGAGCTGGAGCTGTACGCGAACCTGCGCCCGGTCAAGCCTTTTCAGGCCTTGCTAGACGCATCAACCATCAAGCGCGAGGTGCTGGAAGGCACCGATCTGCTGGTAGTCCGCGAGCTAACCAGTGGACTCTACTTTGGCAAGCCGAGTGAGATCCGCGAGACTGCGCAAGGCACCGAGGCAGTCGATACGCTGTTCTATAGCGAGGCAGAGATTGAGCGCATCATACGTACGGCCTGCGAGCTGGCGCGAGGGCGCAAACAGAAGGTGACCTCGGTCGATAAGGCCAATGTCTTGAGCACTTCGCGTCTGTGGAGGCGCGTCGCCGACCGCGTGGCCAGCGACTATCCCGATGTGACGCTGGAGCACCAACTGGTCGATAGCTGCTCGATGCAGCTTATTCGCTGGCCTCGACAGTTTGATGTAGTGGTAACAGAAAATATGTTTGGCGATATCCTGACCGACGAGGCCTCGATGCTGGCTGGCTCACTGGGTATGCTGCCCTCGGCCAGTCTGGGAACGCGCCACACACGCTTCGATGGACTCTTTGGGATGTATGAGCCGATTCATGGAACCGCACCCGATATCACTGGACAGGATAAGGCCAACCCGATCGCGGCTATCCTGAGCGCGGCGATGATGTTGCGCTACTCCTTTAATCTCAACGCCGAGGCCGCAGCTATAGAGACGGCGGTGGTCGATACGATCGAGCAGGGGTATCGCACGCTAGATCTGCGCGAAGCAGGCAAGACGCTGGTGGGGACACGCGAGATGGGACAGATCATCGCTGCCGCCATCGAGACAGCCAACAGCTAGAGCACGCGCACGCAGCAGAAGGCGGCTGGATCAACCTGTTACAAACAGATCGGTCCAGCCACCTTCTAGAGTACACCAGGGTTTTTGTCAGCCCATCATCGGTCGGGGACACGGACCGAGGTCCGTAATCTGCGCCTGGACGTGGGCGAGCTGATGCTCGACCTCGATACGGACCGGCTGCACGGCCTCGCCCTCGACGAGCGGCAACTGCTTGAGACGCTCCTGCAAACCGTCTATCTCACGCAGCAGAGCCTGTTGCCGGACATACCAGCGCGTGACTGCACGTTCAACACCCACTATCGTTTGCCCCCTAGACGGCCGCGCCGTAGACTAAAAGGTTCAGAATATTGATCAGCTCTTCATCTTGATAGGGCTTGACCACGTAAGCGCTGGCTCCTAGCTGCATGGCACGCTGCTGGTGCTTGGCCGCCGCACGCGAGGTCAACACAACCAGCGGAAGCGTGCGATACTGCTCTTGAGCGCGTACAGTGGCCATCAATTCATATCCATCCATACGCGGCATCTCAATATCGAGCAGGACAGCAGCGGGCATCTCCTGCGAGATCATCTCTAGAGCCTCGACGCCATCGCGAGCGGTCTGCACTTCCCACTGATGCTGCTTGAGCATGTTGCTGACCACACGTCGTACGCTGGGACTATCGTCAACCACCAGGATGTGCTTGCCTTGTGGCACCGACGGAGCGGGCCTGGGCGCGGGCGCACTCGGAGCGATAGTTGTACGGCGCTCGACTGGGAATGCCGGGCGTCCCGCACCCTCAGACGACTCCGCAGACGCACCTGTATTGACAGCGCCACGCAAGCTCGGACGTGTCGCGAGCAGCTCCTGTAGCTCCAGGATCAAGACGACACGGCCATTCCCAAGCACTGTGCCACCGGCAATCCCGTGAACATTGTGCAGGTGCGGCCCCAGGTTCTTGATCACTACGTCCATACGGCCCTTGATGTCGTCTACAACCAGGGCCACACGGTTGCGGTCGGTGCGCACCAGCAAGAGCGGCGCTTTCTCGTTCAGCTCGTTGGTCGGCAAGTTGAGCAGTTGCGCCAGAGAACTCAAGGGGTACGCCTGATTCTGGACGAGAATGGCCGGACGACCACCGTACGTCGTATGCTTAAAGCTATCCAGACGACCGATCGCCTCCACCATCACGGTGGGAATGGCGAACTGCTGATCGCTCACACGTACCATCATAGCGTTCTGGATCGCCAGACTGGTTGGGAACTTCATGGTAAAGGCAGTACCCTGACCGGGCATCGTCTCGACTTCCATCGAGCCACGCAGACGCGAAACGCTGTCGCGCACCACGTCCAGTCCAACGCCGCGACCGCTCTCTTCGCTCAGAACTTCAGCAGTCGAGAAACCAGGGCGGAAGATCAACTCGATGACTTCGCTTTCGCTCAATACCTGGTCAGGCGTAATCAGGCCACGGCTGGTAGCCTCACGACGGATGCGTTCGGGGTCGATCCCCGTTCCGTCATCACGCACGGTGATTACCACCTGGTTGCCTTCATACGAGGCCGAGAGCTTGATCTGACCAGCCGAAGGTTTGCCGCGCTGCTGCCGCACCTCGGGAGTCTCCAGGGCGTGGTTTACAGCATTACGCATCAAGTGCAGCAGTGGACCGGCGATCTCTTCGATCACCGTACGATCGACCTCGGTCTCCTGACCTTCCTGGATCAGCTCAAACTCTTTGTGCTGTTTCAAGGCCACAGCGCGAGCAGTACGGTAGAGACGCGGGATCATGGTCGAGAGAGGCACCAGACGGGCCTTCATCAGACGATCCTGGAAGGTGGTACTCAGGCGGCTCTCACGTCCGAAGACGCTTTCACAGTCGCGAATGACCGTCTCCATCTCGTTGCTGAGGGTGGTCATATCCGAGATACCTTCACTCAGACCGCGAGCCAACTGGTGGAACTCGGTATAGCGATCAAGCTCCAGTTCGTCGAACTCAGCAAGGTGAGCCGGCTCGGCACGCCCATTTCTACCATTCTGACTGGTCGGAGCCTGATTACCCTCGCCAGGCATAACCTGCACCGAACGACCGCTGGGCAGCGTTGCAGCCTCGAAGCGGCTCTCAAGTCGCTGGCCGACATCGCGCAGGCGGTTACTACTCACCCCCGTGTCCGAAACCAGGCGCGTGAGACGCTGAATGCGCTCCTCAAGGATGGTGCGGTTGACCAGCAATTCACCAAAGAGGTTGACCAGCTCGTCAAGCTTGGAGAGGGAGACGCGCACGCTCAGATCGGCACGCGCACTTCCAGGCATAATCGCCTCAAGCGGCTGCGCCTCGTTATCTACTATGCTGCTGACTCGCGCGGGAACACTCTCGATCTCGTCCTCGATCTCGTCTTCGGCTATGTTGGCCCTGCTGGCCTGTTCACCCAAGAGTTCAGCGTAGCGCACGCGGAGCGACTGGACCGCGTTCTCGTTTTCCGTGGGGGTGCCTTTCCCGTTGATCAACAGGTCAAGCGCTTCAGCGGTATCGAGGATCAGACTCAGCACCGTCGGAGAGATCGAGAGACCACCCTCCATAATGCCGTCGAGCATATCCTCTGAGACGTGGCAGAGATCGGCAATTGCACGGAAACCCATCATGCCAGCCGCACCCTTGAGCGTATGGGTAGCACGCCGCACCCCCTGAATAGGCTCCAGGTTGGTCGGGGCCTGCTCAAACATCGCCACGTGCATACTGATAGTTTGCAGATGCTCCTCGGCTTCCAGACGGAAGATCTCAGCCGCCTCCTCGCCAAAGTCTCCGGTCAGCGACGGATTCGTCACTACCGACGAGGTGGTGAATGACTGATGCGACGGCGGGGCCGACGTAGCTTGCTGCGGCTGGAAGGGTGGGGCAACCGCATCTACAGGCGGCATGGCCAGCGAGTTGGACATCTGCTGAGGTAGACCCATCAACGCCAGTTGAGCCGCCACGGCTGCGCCACCACCACCGGCTTCCAGACGCTCAAGCAGCTCGGTGCGTACCTCAATCTCGATCTCGTTGCGCAGACGCTCCTCCAGCTCGGGCTGGGTCTCAGAGATGCGCACCCCGGCCACGCGCGTCTGCAATTGTTGCCTGGCCGTAAATTCTTCGCGCAATTCCTCGCGGATCTCTTGTTCGATCTCCGCTCGCAAAGCCTGCACAGGTGCCTTACTTTCGTATTCGGCGCGGATCTCAGCCTCAATCTCGGCCCGTAGCGCGGCCATGTCGCCCTGACGCTCAAAGGTTACGCGCTCAAGCAGGGTGGCAGGATCGACGCTGGCCTCCCTCTCCCAGGCCGACCAGCCGCCAGCCTGTGGCTCTGGCTCGGTGTGGCTCTGGAGTATCTCACCACAGATGTCAATCGACGACTGTAACTGATGCACCAGGAACTGGATCTGTTCCTCGGTGCTTTCGGCACCTCCGGTCATTTGAACCAGCATATCCAGGATCTTTTTCAGCTTGCTATTGGCCACCCACATAACCGAAAGCGGGAGATAGCGGCGCACCTGCTCTGGACTATTGCGCAGGTTCAGGCCCATAGCCTTACCGGCCCAATCCTCCATGCGGTCGAGCGCATCGCGTGATCCGTCCAGGAACCCTTTAAACTCCGCACGTTGCGCCTCGATTAACGAAGCAGCCACGCGCAACTGCGCGAGGGTACGCTTAAACGACGCTGCCTGCTCGGTCAGTGCACGCGCCTCGCTGCGCATATCCTGGTAGACCTGTGGCCCGGCGTCTGGATCGACGACCTCAGCCGAGACCGGGGAGGCAGGGACGAGCGCCTGCGACGGACGATTAAAGGTATCGTACGACAGGGGCGCAAGCGGCTCGGAGAGAGACGGCAAAAGCGGCGATAACTGCTGCGGCAGCAATGGGGCGGCGGGAGTATCCTGCCAGCCATTGCGTATAGGGAGAGACGGAGCCGACTGCATAGACGGTGTATAGTCGATCGCTTCGGAAGTCTGAAAATGTGGAGTCAGAGGGATAGAAGGCATAACCGGTGGGAGGATTGGTGTTGCTGGAACCGGGCGAGAGGAGCCTGCCAGCAATTCCAGAGCACTGGGAGGTGGAACGTTTGATTGCGCTTTGACCTGCGGCTGTGCAGGTAGCTCAAATTGAGCGTGCTGCGCTGACTGCATCGGAGGTACTGGCAACTGCCCTTCGGAGCGTGATGGAAATTCGGCCCTGATGACCGGCTCTTCCGGCCAGGCCACCTCTCCATTATTGGTAGCGGGCGTTTTGAAAGAAGCCAGCATCTCATCAAGCGAAGCCATCTGCAACGGCTCTGGCTCGGGGAAAGTCATTATCGGGCCTTGATAGACATAGTCTGATGTCATCAACTCGGCCCCCTGAGGTCCTTGAGCCTCCTGAACCGCCGCATCCTGCTGCGCTCGATAGGTACTATAATCGTCGTCATCCTCAGTCACCACAGCGTTTTCATCGATGCCATGCTGGATACCACTCACCAGTCGATAGAGCCTGCTCAGAGAACGTTGTAACAATTCAACCGTTGGCCGATCCAGAGTTGAAAGGCCATCCAGCGCATCACCCAGAATATCTTCCATGCCATGAGCGACATGTGCCAGACCAGGAAAATCCATCATCGAAGCCGAGCCACCGATAGTATGAGTGAGGCGATACGTCTCCTCCAGAGCCTCCATGTCGCCAGGTGACTGCGTCAAGCGTTCGAGATTTGCCTCGATTTCTGGCAAATAACTATTCACCTCTTCGATAAACGAATCGAGGACAGATAGTTTATCAAATGTGTTCGACATGCTACGCGCACTCACTCCTTCTTGTCTCGTCTTCCCCGGCTCGGTGAAACCGTAGGGCGCGTCTCACCGGATAACCAGGTCCGGGCTACCAGACCTGATTATCTACGACGGAATAGGACTATAATTTACTGACCCATATGTCCATTCCCATTTCCTTGACCGGGAAATGGAACTTGCTCCTGACCAAACGTATTCTGGCCCCCTTGCTGGGGATTACGCCAGCGTGGGCGCGAAGGTAACTGGTTGTTACCCTGGTTATTGGGTGGCGGCGCAAAGTTCTGCTGCGGAGCTGCCGGCATCTGATTAGAGAACGAGAACATCTGCGGGTTCTGTTGCCCATACCCAGATTCAGGAACCGCCCCGAAAGACTGCTCATCAAAGCCCTGCTGCCCGTCAAATCCACCAAATCCCCCCTGACCAAAGCCCGGCTGCCCACCAAAACTCGGTGCAAAATTCCCAAAGGAAGCTGCGTCAAAGTCTGACTGCCCAGGAGGTAACTGCGGTATTCCACCAAATCCAGGCTGATGCCCGGCACCAGATTGACTACCAAAGCCACCAGCCGACGCTAAACTGCCCGAAGTTGGTCGATTACCAAAGCCACTCGCAGACGAGAGGTTGCCTGCACCCTGCTGCTGCCCACCAAAGGTCGGCAAGTTTCCAGAATTCGAAGACTGCCGCGCAAAGCCCGGCTGACTGCCCACAGGTGGCTGCCCACTAAAGCTGTTGCCCTGGGCCGCAAAGCCTGGCTGGCTGCCAAAGCTGCTCTGCTGACCCCCAAAGCCACCTCCCTGTTGACCCCCAAAGCCTGGCTGCTGATTCCCGAAACTCGACTGCTGGCTGCCAAAGCCATTCTGTTGACCCCCAAAGCCACCTCCCTGCTGACCTCCAAAGCCGTTCTGTTGGCCTCCAAAGTCCGACTGCTGACCTCCGAAACCGCCTCCCTGTTGACCCCCAAAGCCACCTCCCTGAGCCGCAAAACTCGGCTGCTGGCTGCCAAAACCGTTCTGCTGACCTCCAAAGTCCGACTGCTGACCTCCGAAGCCACCTCCCTGTTGACCTCCAAAGCTCGGCTGCTGGCCTCCAAAGCCGTTCTGGCCCCCAAAGTCGTCCTGACCATTAAAGGCGAACTGGAAGGAACCCGGTGCCTCGGCCTCTTGCGGCTGCGGCAACGCCAGGAAATCTGACGAGAAGTTCTGATTCCAATCCCCACCCGCGTTTTGCTGATAAAAATTCCCGTTATCGCTACCATCTGGCAAGGCCGGCATTCCACCCATACCTGGGAAGACCTCAGAGGCTTCGCTGACCCGTTCAGGCAGACGGAACGTCGAGACAGATGCTCGCAACTGGTCAGAAAGCTCAGCCAGATAACTGACACTCATCGCAGCTTCCTGCGTACCGGCATTCGTACGATGGGTGATCTCAGAGATCTCCATCATAGCGTTGGCCACTTCTTCAGAAACCGTGGCCTTCTCGTTAGCTGCTTGAGCTATCGACTCGATAGTACGCGCCTGACGCTCAACCGCTGAATAGATCGAATTCAGAGCGCGACCAGCTTCGTCAGCCAACTGCGATCCCTTGACCACTTCCTGTGTGCTCTCTTCCATAGCGACCACAGCTTCGTAGGTGTCGCCCTGAATGCTCTTAACCAGCGTAGCAATACGCTTGGTCGACTCGGTCGAACGTTCAGCTAGCAAGCGGATCTCATCGGCCACGACCGCAAACCCGCGTCCATGCTCACCAGCCATCGCCGACTGAATAGCGGCGTTCAAAGCGAGCAGGTTGGTCTGGTCGGCGATATCTTCGATCAGGCGCACAATTTCGCCGATCTCATTGGAACGCTCACCCAGACGCTTGATCTTTTTCGACGTTTCCTGCACATTCTCACGGATCTGCATCATACCTTCGATGGTCTGACTCACAGCGACCTGGCCCGTCTTCGCGTTTAACAGAGCATCGCGAGCGGATTCAGCACTCAACTGCGCATTGTGCGCAACGTTTTGTACAAAGCTGGCCAGCTCTTCTACTGAGTGGGTGGTCTGCGAAATACGCGCCACCTGCGTCTCAGAAGCCTGCGCCAGCTCTGCGGAGCGATCAAGCACACGCCGTGAAGCGTTGGTCACCTGGACAGCCGTATTTTGTACACGGCCAACCACTTTGGCCAGCTCCTCGATCATATAGTTGAAAGAGTCAGCCAACACACCCAGAGTATCAGGGGTCACTTCTGCCTGGACACGCAGGTCACCATCACCAACCGCGCTTACTTCCTGCAAAAGCTTCTCAATCTGAGCCTGCAAAGCAGCAGCATCACCCGTGTTTGTAGAGATAGAAGAACCTGTATTGGACGAAAAACTCTGCGTATCCAGCAGATTATTCAGGTTTGTTGCCAGCAAAGAAAATTCATCATCCCCGCCGGCTACAGCGCGAATTGAACGATCGCCACCCACAAAATTGCGGCAGACATCTACAAGTGTGAGCAAACGATCGAGGATTTTGCGGCGTACAACAACGTGAACAATGATACCGCCGATCAGGACGACCAGAATGAGCACAACTGTCAAAATCAGCAAATTAGTAGTCCTGGGACCAACCAGGGTTAAAGCAACAAGACAAATGATGGAGATGGCAATGGTAGCAATAAGCCCTGACATTAAAAGAGCGCTTATTGACATTCCTCCCCTGTTGCGATCATTCATCCGCCAGGCCTCCTCTCAAATGAAGCAGAGTATTGTACATTCTGCGATAAAGACGAGCGGCCCGCTACAAATTCTTCGCCGCTCCAACAGCACCCTCCAGGTGCAAATGGCCTGTGGAGAACCGCCTCACACAACCATGTGCAGAGATACTAGTATTTCCTATGCCGAATAGTGATTCATCTTATCCGAAAATAAGAGACGACCCGCATCCAACAGTATCACGCGGCGCTTTCCCACTCCTGCCATTCCTGAAGAATATGGAGCTGCCCACTGCGGAATATTGCGCTGAGCACCATCGATAGCGCCAGCTTGAATAGGAACCATTTCGCTGACACTATCCACTACCAGACAAACAGACATTTCATTATATTTAACAGATAAAAGACGTGTACGTGGGTTATACGGGAGCCGTTCCATGCCGAGAAACGCACGCAGGTCTACCACCGACGCGATCGAGCCGCGCAGATTGATCACCCCGGTCACCCAGGGCGCAACGTTCGGAACAGAGGTAACCTCTCCCAGACGTTCGACACCCTGGACCGTTTCGGCCGGCAGGGCAAACTCACGATCCAGAAGCGCGAAAACCAGATGCTGTTGACCAGACACTACGTTTTCTGCGTGAACCGCAGCCGCACTGGCCTGAGCACGCATAGCTACCTGAAGATCCGAGTACGCCATGTTGGCGGCACTCGATGATTGTGATCCTGCATTGCGCTGCAACATGTTCTCCACTCCTGCTTTTAGACGAGACGGCGCACGTTATCTACCAGATCGTCATCATTAAAAGGTTTGGTCATATACATATCAGCTCCCTGACGTAATCCCCACGACCGATCCAATGGGGTATTCTTGCTTGTCAATAGAATAATCGGAATGTGCTTGCTCGCATCCAAACTTTTCAGCTTGCGGCACAATTGAAAACCATTTTGTTTGGGCAAGACAACATCAAGGACAATACACTGCGGGTTCTCACGAAAAACCTTTTCGAGAGCCTCATCGCCATCTACAGCAGTGACAACCTCAAAGCCGCTATTCCGCAACGGAGTTGCGATCATTGTCAACTCGGTCCAGCTATCGTCGACAACAAGTACCTTTTGCCCTGGCATACCAGTATACCTTTCCTTTGAAACGACGTAACGTCCTACGTCCGGTTAATGGGAAAGAAAGGCTATCCATACCCTTCCACACGCCCTCTCTTCCTGGTTAACGCCATCGGTCGAACAGGATGCGTCGACGTATCTAACCGCGTCGACGTAGACGAGTTCGCATATTCTCATTCGGGGCTGGCATACGCGACTGCCAATCCACAAGATGCTTCTTGACTGTTTGCACCAGTTCAACAGAGTCAAACGGCTTGGTAAGATATTCTGTTGAGCCAGCCAACCGACCACGCATCTTGTCAAACAAACCATCTTTCCCACTGAGCATAATAATCGGTATCTGTCGAAACTGCAAGTTTTTTCGTATGATCTGGCAAATATGGTACCCATCCATCCTGGGCAACTGTATATCAAGCAGAATCAAAGCCGGAATCTCGTCAGCGACAGAGGTCAATGCGCTCAGGCCGTCACTCGCGGTGATTACACGGATATGCTCTCTTTGCAGCGTCATTTGAACGATCTTACGTACTGTCGGACTATCGTCGACAACCAGGACTGTCGGCTCGACCATTAGATTAGCCTCCTTTGTGTTTCTGACGACCAGGGCGCAGGGCCATCGTTACGCGCAAGTGAATTGGTGTTGCGACCCTGCCCATTATTCAATGCATCTGTACGCCGATTGCGGTTCTGTTGCGTATTCTGCTGAGCACGATAGAGCTGGTATTGCTGCATCTCTTGCTCAATTTCCATAAGAAATGCCTTCCACACAACGTTCAGTTGCCGACCGGTATTGGAGTTCCCAACTTCGTCCTGCAAAAGGGTGGTAAAAACGGTGCGCAAGAAGGCTGCCAGGCCCAGCACGGCCTCCCAGTAAAATTCTTCGAGCTGCTCACCTTTCACCAGACTGTCCAGGTTGACTATCTCGCTATAGTCGAGCTGGCCGTTGTCAAAGGCAACTGTCTCTAAAATAGGGTATTGCTGACGCACCAGCAGGTGCAACGGTTGCGAAAAGCGCCGCTCCAGGTAGCGTACGATATCGGCAATCGGCAGTTGTCCACGCCCACGCAGCGCCTTGGCGTATGTCCCGTGGTGGATCAGCAGGCCGTTAATACACTGGCCGAGCGTACTAATCAGACCCAGAAGGTGCTGAACTGTACTATTCTGGCGTTGCTGAACCAGCGTATGCTGGCACATGATGATGATATTCGAGAGGTCTTGCTGAAGTTCGGCTTCAAGCGAGGTATCGACGACTTCGATCAGGTGAAGGTCGATCAGGCGAGCCATAATACGAGCGACGCGAGCCTCAGGCAACATCAAGACCAGCGACATGCCCTGTAGGGGTATTTCACCGTTAGACAGACAGAGCACATCGATGTGCTCCTGGTTCAGTCCCAGACTGCGCACGTCGCGGCTGACTTCGGGCAGCCAGCGCGAAACCGTCGTACGCGTCAGCAAAACCTCGCCCATCTCTTCCCATTCGTCAGCCTGACGGAGCGCTTCCAACAAAATACTGTCTACGTCCAATGGCTGCATCTTGCTCTCCATCGTCACCATATGACGGTGAAAGGCAAAACGACCCTCAACCCAGCGCAACGCGTGGCTGACCGATTGCGTCACACCAAATTCTAACCGACGCTGCATCTCATCAAACGCCATCCAGTTCTGCTCAACCATAATCGCCAGGGCGACCTGGAGATTTCCCTGCGAGATTTCCCGCAACTGACCAGCACGCGGTGGGTCCAACTTATTGACCAGACACAGCATACCCAGAAGATCTGGTTGCGGTACCCCTTCCTCGTTCAAAGCCACAATCTGACCCTTACGCAAGCTGATCACAAGCGTCTCAGGCCCGGAATGCACCAGCAACGTACCAGTCTTGCCGCTGAGTGCAAGCATTTTGAGGATAGACTGGAGACCGAGTGTCTGTAGATCTCCATCCATGATGCGGTCTTGTGACTCCATTATTCCTTCATTCCCTTTTCTTCGTACAAAGAGCATCCCTTGTCGCCCAGGGGCGCTGGGAATTATCAGCTACAGTAAAAACTGTGGCGTCGTTCAATCTCCTCTTCAACACCGACACAAGGCCCGGAAGTACGATGTTCTCACTCTGCCAATGCTTGCTCAACAGAAGCAAGCAATGTCTCTACTTCAAATGGCTTATCGATGTACAGGACGGCTCTGTCCTGGAGGTACGGACGATCTCCCGGTATCTCATGGCGCATGAGCGCACTGATCACCACAAAAGCTGGCACCTGTTGTGCCGAGTTGGCTACCGCCAGACAACGCATGACCTGATAACCGTTAAGCCACGGCATCAACAAATCGGTGATTACACAGTGCGGCTGCCAGAGCAGGCATTGCTCTAACAAATCCAGGCCATCGTGTACTTCGCGCACATCGTACTGATAGCGTTGCTGATCCTGATCGAGCAAACACTGACATATCATGTGGGTCATGGTAAGACAATCGTCAGCTACCAGAATACGTACGGTTTTGCTTGCTTCTTCCACTCCCTCTTCACCTACAACGAAAAGCCTGCGTATGCGCCCTGCAAACATCGGCAATTCGCCAGTTCTCAACGAGCGAGCCTGCTCACGATAAAGAAGTTGCTGGAAAACGTGCAAATAACGCTCTAGATGCCGCATATCGAACGGCTTGTGCAAAAGCGTTATTGCCCCCATATGCTCCAGAGTCAGACGCGAAACGGAGTGGCTGCTCAAAGCAATTGTCAACCACACTTTTGGCCAGCCGGCACTGCCCGCAAAGGGGTAAGGAGCAAGATAGGATGTATGCTCGGAACCGGTATTTTCCAAAACTGGCGTACGTGGAAGTGATGCGTCCATATCATATAACAAAATATCTCCTTCCACATCCCGCCATGTTTGCAAATCATACACCGAAGACGAGGGCAAAACAACGGCCTCGTATCCCCAATGCCGGATATTAGCTACCAGAACGTGTTGGAGAGGTCCAAATGCACCCACATCCCCCAGTAAAAGAACACGCAGCCGGCGCTTTATGCCTGCTGTTGTGGCTTCACTGGATAGTTCTGGATAGAGAATCCGTGGCAGAGATTCCTGCCTATCGGAACGCCAATAATCCATTTCCCGTGTCCCTGACTTCTGGTTAACGTCTGTGTGTCCATACAGACTTGCTACATTCTTCTAAGTTTAGACAACCATAAAAGAACTTGAAAAGCTATTAAAATTGCATTAAAATTTTTCTTTTTTTACTGTACCTGACGGGCAGGGTTTATGCACAAGTCTTTTTTCTCTATCCACCCTTCGTGGGGTGTTTCTGCAAGGGTACTTCCGTTCGTGCGGACTTTC
>DAOTTJ010000001.1:0-9258 GCA_034437695.1 Ktedonobacteraceae bacterium | reverse complement strand
CATGGAGAGCGGGCCGACCTGCATCCGCAGGTATTTATCGAGATCATCATCGAGCATGTGATCACTGGCCGAGACCTCAAACCCGAGGTCGTCGAACGAGCGATGCGCATGACCGAGCAAAAATACTGCGGAGCCAGCGTGATGCTCGAAAAGACAGCGCGTATGCGGCATGTCTGCAAAATCATTGAAGTGTAGTAAATATTTCTAAGAAAAGACATATGGGTCATTCCCGATTTTGTCAAATTAGGATAAACATCTTGCTTGTTTTGTCGGTCGCCTGCGGCAATCGACAAAACAAGTAAAAAAGGTTTTTCGTGGGCTGCGCCCCCGAACCTTTTCACGGGTAGGTTTCTTGTCCTTCTCTCGACGCTTGGGCGGAACCGCCCCACCCCAGGGAGAAGAAGGTGCGGGAAGGCGTTGTGCGGGCGCAAGCCTGCGCCTGACAAACGCCTTCCTGTACGGTGAGGTCTGGGCTTCGCCACCGCCAAGCGTTCAGCGAAAAACCTACCTGTGTAAAGCCCCCGAACCCCCGCCGTCCTCTGCGCTCCTGCTACTTTTCTTTGACCACATGCCTCAGCAATGGTAGGGATGGCTTCTACATCATATGTATAGGGCAGCTTAGAGTAATGCGTACCGCTTCTCTATAAAATTACAAAATTACAAAATTCAACTAGTGAGTCTGTAAGGCAATCTTCAACCGCGCAATCCAGGCAGGAGGGGTCGATATCCGAGCGGGGGTCTTCGCCTTCCGCTTGAATAGCAACAGTTACCTGTTTGTCTTGAGAGAAAGTAACAGCTACATTGAGCATATATATGCGCTCAAAGAGTGCCAGGAGACTCACAGAGGCCTGGCTCTCGACAATACATTCAGACATAAGAACGTTGTCGGGCGACATTTCGCAAAAGTGGCTATTGCCCTGGACAAGGAAATCGATCTTAAACTTAGACATGGCCTTCCTCTTTCTTGCTATCGCGTATCTTCAATACAGATTATTGCTTGCGCCCCTCAGCGCTACTGTTCATGTAAAAAGGATAGCCTGATGAGAGGGACATAAAAATGCGATTAAGGTGCCATCTTCTGGACAAAGAGAAGACGTTTCCAGGCGTGTACCTATTTGAACCTGTCTGCGTTCTGCACGCGGCCAGGTTAGTACAGTAAGACGGAAACGGAGGGACATATCAGATGAGTGAGCGCCCTTGAATTGAAAAACGCTCACGTGTGTGAGTTGAGGAAGAAAGACGGCAGCCCCTAGTCGCCAGCGACCACGACCAGGATATCGCCCTGATTGACGGTTTGACCGGTGTGTACATGTATCTCTTTGACGGTGCCACGACAGGGCGTCGTCAGGTCATTTTCCATCTTCATAGCCTCCAGAACAGCCACAGTGTCACCGCGTTCGAGTGGAGCACCGACCGGCTTGGGGAGACTCAGGACCAGACCGGGCATAGGAGTTCGTATGGCTACATCGCCGCTTGTCTGACCCACCTGGGCAATTGAGCCGAGCAGGGTGCGCGTGCGCTCATCTTCGACGTGGACGGTAAAGGTGTGGTTGGCCAGTTGGATTTCATAAGTCTGGCCGGTTGTCTCCTCCGGGCTAACCAGGCGACGGGCATAGAACTCGTACGACCTGCCCGCTAGCAAGAGCGTATAGCGTCCCCCCGGTGTCTGTTTGCCCTGCGCGTCGGTCGTCAGCGGGGCGATCTGCCGCCAATCGAGGGCGAGCGAGCGACCATCAAAGAGAACGTGACCGTCTTCCGCCAGGTCACATGTATAGGAATTGGTAGCGAGACTGGAAATATAGGCCATCTTGTTTGTCGCCCCTTTCACACAGGTCTGTCGATACTCAGATCTGCTTCATTATATCACCTACCCGATTCTAACACTTCTCTAACACTTTTCATACGTTGCTCTAACGGACACTATGAGATACTACTTAACGGAAAGTTGAAAGGTCACAGAAAGTGATACAACAAGGCCGAAAGATGAAGCACGAGCAAACGCCACAAGGTACCCGCTTGCCAGTTCCCTCTGTAGAGGAACCCTCCAGGCTTAAAGGGACCAGAGGGATTGAAAAGCATACAAAGGCTACGGGTTCGGTGGAGGTGCATAACTGCGCAAATTGCGACATCGAGTTTTTCTGGCCCGCGACTCTCGCCAAGGGGCAGATCTACTGTTGTTCGGGCTGTGCGGCTGGTGGTCCTTGTACCTGTGATTATTCGCTTCACCGTTCGGTTACAATTACTGGCATCATCTATTACGAAAAGTAAGAGCGTGGTGCATGGTAATCGCGAGCATTTTGTGCAAATTGCTATCTGGCATAGCCATAGGTAACCGGTATGTTACGCGGTGAGTACAGACATTCACCGCAACGATGTATGTTAATGAAAAAAGAAGGCAGTGTTCTTTATGGGAAAAATTCGTCCTGTTGGCGACCGTGTGGTCGTAAAAGCAACAGCCAAAGAGGAAATGACCAAGAGTGGCATTGTGATCCCCGATACCGCCAAAGAGAAGCCCCAGGAGGGGACTATCATCGCCGTTGGCACCGGGCGCTTGCTGGATAGCGGCGAACGTGCTGCGCTGGATGTACACGAGGGAGATCGCGTGTTATTCGCCAAATATGGCGGGACCGAGTTTAAACTTGATGGGGAAGAATTCCTCGTCCTTAAAGAGAATGACATTCTCGCCATTATTGGCTAAGATCAGTAGAAAGGCTTTTGGCAATGGCAAAACAGCTTATATTCGATGAAGAGGCCCGCCGTTCTCTGAAAAAAGGCATCGATATTTTGGCAAGCGCGGTCAAGACGACGCTTGGACCTAAGGGCCGCAACGTGGCGCTGGACAAGAAGTTCGGCGCACCTTCGGTCACCCACGACGGCGTAACTGTCGCAAAAGAGATCCAGTTAGAGAATCCTTTCGAGAACATGGGTGCGCAACTCCTCAAAGAGGCCGCAACCAAGACCAACGACGTGGCCGGTGATGGCACCACGACGGCGACCGTCCTGGCTCAGGCGGTTGTCAACGAAGGACTGAAAAACCTGGCCGCCGGGGCCAACCCGATGCAGTTAAAATACGGCATCGACAAGGGTACTGAAGCGATAGTCAACTATATCCACGAGATCGCCAAGAACGTTGAGACACGCGAAGACATCGCCCACATCGCAAGCAACTCGGCTGCCGATGAGACGATCGGCAACCTGATTGCCGACGTGATGGAGCGCGTGGGCAAAGATGGCGTCATCACCGTCGAGTCTTCACGCGGTACGAACTTTGAGACCGAGTTTGTCGAAGGCATGCAGATCGATAAGGGCTATATCTCCGCTTACTTCGTAACCAATGCGGAGAAGATGGAAACTTCGATCGAGAATGCCTACATCCTGATCACCGACAAAAAGATCAGCGCAGTAGCCGACATTCTGCCCATCCTGGAGAAGCTGACGCAGCAGGGCCGCCGCGAGGTCGTTCTGATTGCCGAAGATGTCGACGGAGAGGCACTGGCCACCCTGGTTGTCAACAAGATGCGCGGTATCCTCAATGTCCTGGCAGTGAAAGCTCCTGGCTTTGGCGACCGCCGCAAAGATATGTTGCGCGACATCGCTATCCTGACCGGCGGTCAGGTGATCAGCGAAGAGATGGGTCGCCGTCTCGATAGCATCACCATCGCCGACCTGGGCCAGGCTCGCCTGGTTGTTTCGACCAAAGAGGAGACGACCATCATCGAGGGCCGCGGTTCCTCCGAGGATATCCAGGCTCGCGTACGCCAGATCAAGGCACAGATCGAAGAGACTACCAGCGATTACGATCGTGAGAAGCTCCAGGAGCGCCTGGCCAAGCTTTCAGGTGGCGTTGCATTGATCAAGGTCGGCGCTGGCTCCGAGGTTGAGCAGAAATATCGCCAGACCCGCGTCGAAGACGCACTGTCAGCCGCACGCGCTGGCGTTGAAGAGGGCGTCGTGGCCGGTGGCGGCGTGACGCTGCTGAACGCCGTCGAAGCACTGAACAGTCTCTCGCTGACCGGCGACGCCGCAACGGGCGTGAACATCCTGCGTCGTGCTCTTGAGGAGCCGGTCCGCCAGCTGGCCGCCAATGGCGGTCGCGATGGCTCGGTAATCGTCGAGGGTATTCGCCGGGCGCAGAAAGAGCAAGACAACAAGAACATCGGCTACAATGTCTTGAGTGATGTCTACGAAGATCTCTTCGCTGCCGGTATCACCGATCCCGCGAAAGTGACGCGCTCTGCTTTGCAGAACGCGACAAGTATCGCAGCGATGATCCTGACCACCGAGGCCCTGATCACCGATCTGCCCGAGAAAGAAAAGGCTGCCGCTCCCGCGATGCCGGAGTACTAAGCTCTTTCTTCAAAGGTTGGTAAACAAACCGAGAGGGCGCTGAAAGTCTTGTGACTTTCAGCGCCCTCTCGGTTTGTGGATTCTACTGGCGAATTCGCTATGCCTCTTTTCCCGCCCACCCACCTCTTTTATGAGAAAAAGTGAATTCGACGCGATCAAAAATCGCATCTTCGATATAAAATAACATTCACTAACAGAGTTTTTATACGAGCCTAGTGGAGCTAGCGACTGGCGTCTTTGAGCAGACAGTAGAGATGGGCGGTATCATTCAGACGGATAATGCGCGGGAGATCCTGACCAAAGACAAGCTCGGTGACCGAGGTGTTATAGTGCTCGAAACAGCGACGATAGATCGGATCGAGTTTTAAGGCGCAACTGACGGTCGCAGCGATAAACGCACCATGAGTGGCCCAGAGCACTGTCTGGTCGGCATAGCGCTCCTGGTAACGCGCAAGCGCACGCCCGGCGCGTATGTAGAGTTGAAACGGACTCTCGCCACCAAGTGGCGCACGATGAAGCGGGTCGGCACGAACATATGCCCATTCTTCGCCATAACGTTCACTGGCCTGGGCGGCGCTCATACCTTCCCAATGGCTCATATTGATCTCGCGCAGCTCGGGGTCCTCCACGACGGCGAGCTGATGATGGCTGGCAATCGTCGTGGCCGTCTCACGAGCGCGTTGCAGGTCAGAAGAAGCAATGAGGTCCAGTTTCTCGTCGGCCAGGTATTCACCGACCGCCACTACCTGGCGTTGCCCCAGTTCGGTCAGAGGAACATCGGCCTGACCTGAAAAGAGTCCATCGAGATTATGCTGTGTAATTCCATGCCGCACAAGCAGTAGCCGCACAATGTTGCTCCTCTCAGACCATTCACCGAGTGAGCGGACTGTCTCTTTCTTTTACGCTTCCAAAACCTCTGGATTAAGAATATTGGGTGGACGTTGACCCTGCGCAAGAGCGACGAGATTGTGCGCGGCCATCGTGGCCATCTGCACGCGTGTCTTGAGAGACGCGCTGGCAATATGGGGCAGAAGCACTACGTTCTCCATTGTCAGCAGCGCCGGTTCAAGCGCTGGTTCGCGTTCAAATACATCCAGCCCGGCCCCGGCAAGCTGCCCGCTTTGCAGTGCTCTAACCAGCGCCTTTTCATCGACGATTGGACCGCGAGCGGTGTTGATCAGGATAGCACCAGGCTTCATGGCAGCAAGTTCGCGCTCACCGATAAGGTGGTGAGTAGTCGGACTATAGGATGTATGCAGGCTGATAAAATCGGCCTGGCGCAGAACGTCCTCAAGAGGCGCATAGGTCAGACTATAAGCGGCCTCTTCCGCAGGTGTAAGCCGGTGACGGTTATAGTAGAGGAGTTGCATCTCAAAGCCGCTGGCTCGCCGGGCCATCGCACGCCCGATGCGTCCTACACCAAGCAGACCGAGCGTCATGTGATGCACCTCTGCGCCACAGAAAAGTAGCGGTCCCCAGCCCGTAAATAGACCAGCCCGCACAAAACGGTCGGCCTCGACTACGCGGCGAGCCGTGGCCAGCAGGAGCGCAAAGGCCAGATCAGCGGTAGTATCGGTCAGAACACCCGGCGTATTGCTGACGGCAATACCCAGGCGCGTAGCAGCCTCAACATCCACATTGTTATAACCCACCGCCATCACCGCCACCATTTTTAAACGCGGAGTCGCCGTGGCACAGGCTTCCAGAAAGCGTGCATCGATTGTATCAGTCAACAAACAATACACGTATTCATGGCCAGGGCCACGGCGTAAAAGCTCGTCGTACGACCAGATCACACCTTCCTCGCGCTGAGCATCGATATCACCAATCGACTCCAGGAGAGGATAGGCGGGAGCGGGTACTTTCTGTGTCATCAGGATCTTTGGGCGACTTGGCATACCCGACCTCCAGTATAGCTCTAACGATGAGGTCTATTGTACCATCTTTTGCAGGTCTTCCGCGCCAGGCCGGTTCTCGTCGTTTAGCTCGACGGGCTGCTTGGACGGGACATAGTGAAAACGTTTGACAAACCGACGGCGAAAAAGCATCGCGAGCGCCGGCCAGCCATCTTTCCAGGGAGCAAGCTTCTTCTCTTTGCGCGGTTTATAGCTGATAGGAACTTCGCGAATCGTACAACCCGCCTGAACTACACAGGCAGTGATCTCCGGCTCAATCTCAAAACGCCTTCCCTCCATTGGCAGAGCACGCGCCAGAGCACCGGGGATCAACTTATAGCAGGTCTCCATATCATGAATATGACATCCATAGAGGAGATTAGTCAGCCCGGTCAGGAAACGATTGCCCCAGCGAGTAGTGAATTTCTGACCAACAAAGCTCCGTCGACCATAGACCGCTACCCACGGGTCGTTGGCAGCCTCCCACGCGTTTACAAGGGCCGGCAGATCCTGGGGATCGTACTCCATATCGGCATCTTGAATCGTTACCAGGTCGCCGCTCACCAGTCCGAAGCCAGTGCGCAGTCCCGCACCTTTACCCATATTCTGCTCGTGGCGCACGTAGCGATAACTGTCAAAAGGAGCCTGCTGGCGCAGTTCCTGCAAGATCGACCAGGTTCTATCGGTCGATGCGTCATCGACGACAATGACATCCATGTTAAGTGGTACCCGCGATAACGCAGTCAGGACCTGCGCAACTGTAGCCTCTTCGTTATAGACGGGTACGATTACCGAGATACGCATAAATGAAAACCTCGCTTCACCAGAAAAATCAGCCAAAAGTTCTCTAAGAACTTAAATTGCAATAATTCCATCTGGATATAAGGACGTACAACAACGCATAGAGCAACAATTTTATGACTTCCAGATCTGAACTGTGCCATCGGTCAGGGCCACAATCAACTGCTGGTTGGCAAAATGCAACGTACTGATCTGCCAGGGGTGATAGAGCCTCTGGACAATCTGGCCCTGAGATGTAGACCAGAGATCGACGACTCCTTCGTTGATCTCACTATCTTCACGGGCGACAGCCAGGAAGGTGCCATCAGCCGCAAGTGCCAGACGCGAACTGGCTCCCATTGATCCACTGGCCAGCTCACTATAGGTTCCTGTGATTGTGTTGTGCAGGCGAATCGTCTTCTCTGCCGCAACAAACGCCAGGATGCTAGTGTCGTCTGTCAGCGCGTAGGGAGGCGAGCATTCCCCGCACAGACCAGCAGTAATCGCTATACTGATCTGTGGGCGCACTTTTTGACTAAAACGCGGTCGAGTGGTCAGATCCCAACGCCGTAAAACTATCAACTGCTCGGGGGCGTCGGGGACATTGGCGCACGAAAGCGTAAAGAGCGAACGGAGATCTGGTGAAAGCGCCCGCAGACGGACCGCCCAGAAGCGTCGCTTCTCCACGTCGTCCTCAACACAGCTCAGCGCCGAACCCAACTCTCCTGCTGGCGTCCCCAGGGTATGAGCAACGACATCCGTGCCTCTGACCCCATGAATGCGCGGTGCCAGGGGATCTTGCAACTGCAACGGTAGAGCCATCCAGAACTGCCCGGCACTCTGCTCTGGCTGCTGCAAAACCATGTCCAGCGAATAATGGGCCGAGACAGCCCGCTGGTTGAGCGGATAACTCCACAGCAGAGAGCCATTGTCTACCTGCCAGACATGCAAAGCCAATCGGCCCCAGCCCGCCAGCAACTTGCCCTCGCGCGAGAAACGCAGTTCGCGCAACGATTCGATAGTATGCTCACTACCCATAGCAAAAGCAGTTGGCTCGTCAGCGGTCTCCACGCGCCAGATCAGCCCTTTGCCGTCAAGTGAACCAGCGGCAACAGCCAGACCCTGCGGCGTCTCAACGCTCCTGAGTGCCGAGATAACACCCAGACCACTCTGCAACCTCAGACCTGTGTGAAGCGGTCCCCTGGTGCTAAAAATACTCAAACCAGCAAATTCAGCCTCCTCCTCGGCGCTCAACTTACGAGCTACCGGGCGCGGACGCAACACTGCTCCATTGCGCAGATCGATACTCCCACCGATCAAGGTATCGTAGGTCAGGCGCTTTTCAGCATCGCTCAACACATCATAAGCCCGGTTGATGCGCTTCATCTGAACCGCCCCGCCGGGTCCGGCGAGGTCAGGATGGTAGCGCCGCGCAAGCTGACGATACACTCGCTTGATTGTATCGTTATCCGCGTCCAAAGGGACGCCCAGAACTGCATAATAGTTTTCGGGTGTATCCATGCTCAATCCTATTATGGTAGTTAAAAGTGTTTTTTAGCAAATCGTCGCAATGAGCTACAGGGTTATACAAAAGTCGTCAGAAGCAGGGGCGCAGGAGACGGCCGTCCCCTGCCGGAGCGCGAGGTGTCCTCGCAAAAACGTCTTTTCCCTCTTTTGCCCGCCGCAGGCGGCAGGGTGGACTTTTGCATAGCTCTGAATGAACGACACGAGCGTTGATCTGAAGCTTCGTGAATGTTCATATAGATAGTATATCTCTGAAAGATGGTTATCTGACAACCGCTGGTGACTCTTTTTCCAGGACTTCCCAAACGTCTTTTCCCACTCGCCCACCCTTTTTATTTCTACATGAGCGAAATCAGGCTGTGGGCGGTCCGCCCACAGCCTGATTTCGCTCATGTATGGATTGGGAAGGGGACACTACATGCTGCACAAGCTAGAAACCTATATACAGACAGGCCTATCTGCGCAATGGACGCCCGTCGCTATCGGTATAAGAGTTTGTGAGGATCAGGATCAGGTCAATCAACCACCAGATACCAAAACCACCACCGGTAAAAAACTGCAAGAGACCAATCCCGATATGGCCACTGTAGAAGCGATGTATGCCCAGACCACCCAGAAAGATGCAGAGAAGCAGCGTCGTCAGCCAATCTTTCTCCTGCTGGACATAGCCAACTCCGACCTGCATGTTATAGTTGTATTGCAATGGGTGCTG